>CAMYKD010000011.1:0-939 GCA_947258885.1 uncultured Kiloniellales bacterium
CTTCAGCCGCCGGGCCAGGCGCTCGGCGACCGCCGTGGCGGTCAGGAATTGGTTCTCGATGTAGATGTGTCGCTGCGCGCGGTCGATCGCGGCCAGATACAGCGCCTCGACCTCGCGCACGCCCGGGCCGCCATCGATCGCCGGCAGCGTTCGCGCCACGGCCACGTCGACTTCGGTGAAGTCCGGCCCGAGATCCTGCGGCCAGGGGTCGCCGGCCGGCTCGACCCGGGGCGGGTGCTCGCAGGCGGCCTCCAGCCAGCGGCGGCGCACGACCTCGGCCAGCGCCCGGGCCGCTTCGCCGTCGACGCACATCTGGATGTCGTGAAAGGGGCCGTAGGGTGCGCCGCTCGGATCGCGCCGGCACGGGTTGTCCGGCCGGTGCTCAGGCGTGTCCCAACGTCTTGCGGTCAGGTCCAGCCCGCCGCAGAAAGCCACGGCGTCGTCGATGACTACGATTTTCTGGTGATGACTGGCGCCGAGCGGCAGGACGTCGTCCAGGCAGACTTTGATTTGCCGCGGCGTCGCCCAGTTCAGGTTGATCGCTGGCAGTGGCTCGCGCTCCAGCGCGTAGACCACGGAATAGTCCCACAGCACCACATGGACCTGCAGCTCCGGCCGGCGGCCGACCAGATGCTTGAGCAGCTCGCCCAGCTTTCTGGGCGCCTCGTCGCCAACCTCCGGCGCTTCGCCAGCTAGCTCGACCCGGCTGTCGATGTCCCAGCCGACGATGAAGACGCTGCGCCGCGCCTTCAGGAGCGCCTGGCGCAGGGCGCCGAAATAGGCGGCGCCGTCGACCAGGACGGCGGCCCGCCCGGCCCGCGCGACCTGCCAGCAGGTGCGCCCCTCTTCGAGGATCTTGGCGTCGTTGGTCGTCATTTGCGAGGAAGATCAACCGGCGCCACGTCCCTCACCGCTGCGTCAGCTTCAACTCGATCCGCC
>CAMYKD010000011.1:945-5789 GCA_947258885.1 uncultured Kiloniellales bacterium
GCCGAAGCCGGTGGCGGCCAGGCGGCGGGCCGGGATGCCCCGGGCGACCAGGTACTTGACGACCGAGATCGCGCGCGCGGTCGAGAGCTCCCAGTTGGACGCGAACTCGTAGGTGTTGATCGGCCGCCGGTCCGTGTGGCCGTCGACGCGCAGGATCCAGTCGATCTTCTCGGGGAACCTGGCGGAGATCTGGCGCAGGGTGCGCGCCAGCTGGGCCATCTGCTGGCGGCCCTCCTCGCCCAGCTCGGCGGAGCCCGAGCCGAACAGCACCTCGGACTGGAAGACGAAGCGGTCGCCGACGACCCGGATGCCCGGGTGGTCGCCCAGCACCTTGCGCAGCCGGCCGAAGAACTCGGAGCGGTAGCGCGCCAGCTCCTGCACCTTGGTGGCCAGGGCCAGGTTCAGCTTGCGCCCCAGGTCGGCGATCTGCACGTCCTGGTCGCGGGTCTTGGCCTCGGCCAGGTCGAGCGCCTCGGAGAGCCGCGCGAGCTGCTCGCGCAGGGCCAGGATCTGGCGGTTCAGCAGGTCGACCTTGCGCTGCGCCTCGGTGCTGAGCTCGGCCTGCGCGGCCCTGGCCTGCTCGGTGGTGGAGAGCTTGAGCGCCAGCACGCTCGCGTCCTCCTCGGACTTGGCGAGGCGCGTCTCGAGCTCCGCGGCCTCCTTGTCGCGCGCCGCCAGCGCCGCCTCGGCGGCGTTCAGCTGCTGGGTCAGCTCGTCGCGCAGGGACTTCAGGATCGCGAGCTCGGCGAGCTGGGACTGGATCTTCTCCTTGTCCGCGTCGATCACCTTGTAGGCGTCCTCCAGCTCGGCCGCGACCTTGGCCGAGGCGTCCTCGGAGGCCGCCAGCTTGGCGGCCAGATCGTCGCGCAGCGCCTTCAGCATCGCCAGCTCGGCCAGCTGCACCTCGATCTTCTCCTTGTCCGCCTCGATCGTCTTGTAGGCGTCCTCCAGCTCGGCCGCGACCCGGTCCGAGCGCGTCTCGGCCTGGGTCAGCGCGCTCTCCAGGGTGTCGCGCTCCTCGGCGAGGGCGGCGAGCTGCGCCGAGAGCGATTCCTGCCGCGACAGCGAGCTTTGCAGCTCGGAGGAGAGCTGCGCCACGTTGATGCGCAGCTCGGCGGTGGCCGCGCGCTCGAGCGACAAGAGGTCGGCCAACTCCGAGACCTGGCGCTCGAGGCGCTGCAGCGCCTGGTCCTTGCCGGTCAAGGCCGTGCTCAGGAAGTACTGGGCGACCATGAAGACCATGAGCACGAAGATGACGACCAGGAGCAGCGTCGCGAGGCCGTCGACGAAGCCCGGCCACATGTTGATCGCCCGCCGCCGGCCGCCCCGCCTCACCGCATCCATGGCTCAGCCCCCCGCGGAAGAAGTGCGGGAGTGCGCCGCGCCGTATCGCCGCGGGATCTTCCCTCTTCCATCGGGAGAGGGTGGCGAGGCGAAGCCGAGCGGGTGAGGGCCGGTTGGTTCGGGAGGTTGCCGAAACGCACCTATGGCCCGGGGGGAAACAAGGAAGCAACCGGCCCTCACCCTCCCACTTCGCGGGGCCCTCCCTCTCCCGAGGGGAGAGGGTTTCGAAGCGGCGTTTCGCGGAGATATCGTTCGGGCCTGCGTCATGGCGTGCCGGGGGCTCAGCCCGCCTCGCTCTCTTCGGCGATGGCGGCGATGGTGCGGGCCAAGAGGCGGATCTCGCTGCGGATTTCCTGGACCATGTGGTCGCGGCCCTTGGCGGTCTCGCCGACCAGGCGCTCCAGGTGGCCGTCGAGGTTGCGGATGTGCCCGCGCGTCTGGTCGTCCAGCTTGAGGGTCGACAGGTCGAGGTCGGCGATGCGCTCGAAGAGCGGCTTCAGGTCGCTCTGGATCTCGGCGAAGCGCATCAGGATGTCCTGCTCGGAGCGCATCTGATCGCTCAGCATGCCGAGGCGCTCGGTCAGCTGGGCCAGGCTGCGGCTGGACTGGACCCGGTCCTCCTCGCCGCGGGTAATCGTGCGCTGCAGGGTGTCCAGGCTGTCGGCGGTGCGCTCCAGCAGGGCCTGGATGTAGGCCGGCACCGACTCCCCGCCCTCGCCGAAGCTGCCGCCGCCGCCCAGCTTGGTGACGCCCGACAGCCACTCCTCCAGGTCGTTGACGAAGCGATTGTGGGCGTGTCCGGCCTGCAGCTCCAGAAAGCCCAGCACCAGCGAGCCGGCGAGGCCGAACAGCGAGGAGCTGAAGGCCGTGCCCATGCCCGAGAGCGGCTTCGACAGGCCGGACTTCAGGTCCTCGAACATGAGCGCGGGATCGGCGGTCACGCCGCTCAGGCCGGCGATCGTCTCGCCGACCGCGCTGACCGTGGTCAGCAGGCCCCAGAAGGTGCCGAGCAGGCCGAGCAAGATCAAAAGGCCGATCAGGTAGCGGGACACGTCGTGGCCTTCCTCGATGCGGCTCTGGATGCCGTCGAGCAGGGTGCGCATGGACATGGTCGAGAGCGACAGCTTGCCGCGCTTCTCGCCGATCATCGTGGCCATGGGCGCCAGCAGGCGCGGCGGCCGCTCCTCGGACAGGGTGCCGGGGAAGATCAGACCGCCCTGGCTCTCCCGGCGCAGGTGCTCGAGCCAGTGGATCTCGGGCCGAAGCATCAGGACCTGGCGGAAGATGTAGAGGATCCCGAAGATCAGGACGCCCAGGATCATGCCGTTCAAGGCCGCGTTGGCGAGAAAGGCGTCCTGCAGGTGCGGGGCGAGGAAGACGCAGACTCCCGCCACGATCAGCAGGAAGACCACCATGTGCATGAGATAACGCTGTGGGCGGGTCATGTTCGGAAATCTTGCCTCGTGGGCTCCTTAAAATCGCGGCAGTCTGCGGGCCGACTGCGGCAAAACTTTGGCACCGGCCCCCTGCGGGCCCCCATACCGGCCGTGTTAGCGCCGGGCCTCCACGACGTCGACGCGGTCGGCCGGCCCCTCCTTGAACTTGCCGCCCAGGGCGCGCACGTCGACGCGCCCGGTCGCCACCCCTTTTTCGACCAGAAAGGCCCGGACTGCAAGAGCCCGCGACAAGGACAGGCGCCGGGCCCGGCTCGCGTCCCCGGTCTCGCCGCCGGCGTAGGCGAGCAGCTGGACCCGCCGGTCCGCCTCGGCGCGGAGCCGTGCGGCCAGGGTTTCGAGGTCGCGCTTCGCCCGGTCCGACAGCTCGGCCGAGCCGGCGGCGAAGAGGAAGCGGTCGGGAGCCAGCGCGGCCCCGGCCGGCGGCAGCGCCGCGCTCTGGGTCGCGGCCGGGTCCTGCCGCCGGGCGGCGGGCGGGGGATCGGGAGGCGGGGGCGCCGCGGGGGGAAGGGGCGTCGCGGCGGCCGGCACCTCGGCGGGCGGCGCCTCGGGAGGCAGGGGCGTCACGGGGGGCTGGGGCGCTGCGACCGCCACCTCGGTGCCGGCGTCGGCGGCCGGGTCGGGGGCCGGGTCGGGCGCCGGGCTGGCGGCCTGGCTGGGCGGGGGTGGCGCGGGGGGCGCGGGCGGCGTCTCCGTGACGTCGGGAATGGGGGCGGGCGCCGGGGCGGGGGCCGGGGTCGCTTCGGGGGCTTGCACGGCCGGGTCTGCCGGGCCGAGGGCCGCCAGGGGCTTGCGGCGCGGCCTGGCCGGCGGCTCGCCTTCGGCCGGCCGCAGCGGCTGCACCAGCAGGCGGCTCGCCGGCATCCTGTCCGGCGGCGGCAGAAGCGCGGGCGCCGCCCGCTCTCCAGCGGCAGGGCCGGCCGCCGCCGCGCGGCTGAGATCGTTCAGGACCTCGGCGTTGACGACGATCCCGGACGGGGCCGCGCGCGCGGGCGCGTCCGCGTGCGCCGGCACCGCCATGCCCGGCAGCAGGAGCAGCGCCGCGGCCACGCGGAAAGCCCCGGCCCGCCGGGCCGGGTGGCCCCGGTTCCGGCCGCGGTTCCAGCTCCGGTCGCCGCCGCCCGGCGTGCCTGCGGAGGAATGCCGTGTCGAGCCCATCGCGACGTTACCGTAAATGCGCCTGGATGCGGCGACAACCGCGTTGCGCCGCGCCGCCGCCGTCTAACCGCTGGCCGCCTCGGCCCGCGCCCGCCCGAGCAGCTTGGCGAGCGGCCGGTGCAGGCGGTCGTTGGCGGCCAGAACGCTCGCGCCGTCGAGCTGCAGCGGCTTGTCCTCGATCGTGCTGACGTAGCCGCCGGCCTCGCGCACCAGCAGCATCCCCGCCGCGATGTCCCAGGGCGACAGGTCGCGCTCCCAGAAGCCGTCGTAGCGGCCGGCGGCGACATAGGCCAGGTCCAGCGCCGCGGCGCCCCAGCGGCGCACGCCGGCGGTTTCGCTCATGACCAGCCCGAGCTCGGCCTGGAAGGCCGCGTGCTCGCCGTGGCCCTTGTAGGGGATGCCCGTCGCGATCAGGGCGGTGTCGAGGTGCTCGCGCGACGAGACCCGAATGCGCCGGTCGTCTAGATAGGCGCCGATGCCCTTCTCGGCCCAGAACAGGTCGTCCTTGACCGGGTCGTAGACCACGGCGGCGAGGATGTCGCCGGCCTCTTCCAGCGCGATCGAGATCGCGAAGTGGGGCAGGCCGTGCAGGAAGTTGCTAGTGCCGTCCAGCGGGTCGACGATCCAGCGCCGGCCGCCGGGCTCGGCGCTGGGGGTCGCGCCCGATTCCTCCATCAGCAGGCCGTAGTCCGGGCGCGCCCGGCGCAGCTGCCCGCGCAGCACCTCTTCGGCGCGCAGGTCCGCGGCCGAGACGAAGTCCGCCGGGCCCTTGCGCGAGACCTGCAGGTTCGCGACCTCGCCGAAGTCGCGCTTAAGGCTCCGCGCGGCGCGGTCGGCGGCGCGGATCATCACGTTGATGGTGGCCGAACGCGTGGCCATGGTCCTGGA
>CAMYKD010000011.1:5833-70385 GCA_947258885.1 uncultured Kiloniellales bacterium
GCCGTCGGCGGTGTTGACCACGATCCGGGTGCCGGCCTCGATGTGCGGCGGCACCATGACGCGCACGCCGTTCTCGAGCGTGGCCGGCTTGTAGGAGGACGAGGCGGTCTGCCCCTTCACGACGGGGTCGGCCTCGACCACCGCCATGGTCACCGACTCGGGCAGCATGACGCCGATCGCTTCGCCCTCGTAGGATTCGATGGTCACGATCATGCCGTCCTGGAGGAAGCGGACGGGCTCGCCCACCAGGTCGCTGTTCAGCGAAACCTGCTCGTAGGAGCCCTGGTCCATGAAGGTCAGCATGTCGCCCTCGGCGTAGAGGTACTGGTACTCGCTCTGGTCGAGGCGCACCCGCTCGACGTCCTCGCTGGCCCGGAAGCGCTCGTTCAGCTTGGTGCCGTCGCGGATGTCCTTGAGCTCGACCTGCAGGTAGGCGCCGCCCTTGCCCGGCTGGGTGTGCTGGATCTTGACGGCGCGCCACAGGCGGCCCTTGTGCTCGATCACGTTGCCGGGACGGATGGCGTTGCCGTTGATCTTCATGGCGCGGAGGTCCGGAGTTTCGAAGTGGTTTGCCGCACTGCTGCGCGCGGAAGCTAGCAGCGCGCCCGGGGGGAGGCAAGCGCTAGCGGTCGGCCTCGGCAAGCCGCGCGGCGAAGGCCTCGACCGCGGCGCCCGGCCCGTCGGGATGCTCCCAGGCGGCCTCCTCCAGGGCGAGGAAATCGGCGCCCGCGCGGGCGAGCTCGGCGGCGTTCTCCAGCGTGACGCCGCCCAGCGCGACGCAGGGCAGGGTCATCAGCGCCTGCCACCAGGAGAGCAAGTCCTTCACCTCGGCCTCGTCGCCTTCGAAGGCGACGTAGTCGGCGCCCGCCTCGCCGGCCAGCATGGCCGCGTGGCGCGAGACGCCGCAGGCCACGCCGACGATGGCCTCGGGCCCGATCGTCTCGCGCAGCCGGGCGACCGCGGGCTCGCCGCCGCTCAGGTGCAGGCCGTCGGCGCCGCTCTCCCGGGTGAGCTCGGGCCGGTCCTCGACCAGAAAGGCCACGTCGCGCGCCTGGGCGACGGGCCCGAGCGCCCGCGCCGCGCCGCGCGCCGCCCGGTCGTCCAGCCCGCCGGTGCGCAGCAGGACGCAGGCCACGTCGCCGGCCTCGAGCGCGGCGGCGAGTTGTTCGGCGAATACGGCCAGAGCCTCTCCCGCGGCGAGGCCGGACGGGATGACCAGGCAGAGGCGGCACGCGGGGGTCTCGGCTTCAGTCATGGCAGCCTCCCTTCACTTCGGCGCCAGCCAGGCGCGGCAGGCAGCGAGCGGATCGGCCGCGCCGCGCAGGTCGAGCGCCCGAAGCCGGCCGGTCGTCAGCTCCGCGCCGGACTGCTCGGCGATGGCGGCGAGCTTGCGCGCGACCGCCTTCTTGCCGGTGAAGCGCACGCGCGTAAGCCCCAGGCGCAGCGCCAGGAGCACGTCGCCCGGCCGATCGGCGCAGTCGATCACGGCCTCGAAGGCCGCCTGCGGCACCTCGACCGCCGCCAGGACGACCACCTCCTGAAACCAGCCCGGTCCGGCGTAGGCCGACGCGCCCGGCGCCGAGGCGAGCGTCACCGGCACGCCGAGCGCCGCCGCCGCGGCCAGCGCCGCGCGCGCGTCAGCGAGTGAATGGACGATCACCGCCTGCGCTGCCATGACGCGATCATAGAGACAAAGCCCGGCCGGCCAAGCAGGCGCTTCGGCCGCGCTGCGGACGATCCATCGCCGGCGCCTGGCCTGCCGGAGGCTCGACCGCCTTTGCTGCAATCATATCGAGAAAATCGACGGCGCGGTGAAACTGTCGCTTGCCACGGGGCGAGACCGTCCCGGACGCCACGGAGGGCGCAGGGCGGGAGCATGCCGCCCGGCCGCACCGCGCAGGTCGAGGGCCCGAAGCCGGTCGGTCGTCAGTTCCACGCCCGACTGCTCGGCGATGGCGGCGAGCTTCCGCGCGACTGCAGCCCTGCCGGTGAAGCGCACGCGCCGGAGGCCCAAGGCTCAACGCCGGGCGCACGCCGCCCGGCCGGTCGGCGCGGTCGATCACCGCCTCGAAGGCCGCACGCGGGACCCCGGCCGCCGCCAGGGCCGTCATTTCCTGGAACCAGCCCGGCCCAGGCCGCCCTCACGATCCGCTTGCCGGCAATCGAATTTCAATTGTTAAAGCTGGTAATACAGCGAACGGCGCATTTGTTATTTGCCACACAAAACCTTGTAGACAGAAACCGACGATATAGTTCACACTATGCGAGTGAAAAGGCGCGGTGAAGGTGCCGCACTATTTTCGCGCCGGACGGCAAGTCGAGTTGGGGGGCTTGTTTCTAGGGTTCGGGGTGTGATGGCTGGGGCGTTTTCTTTGATCGCGTGTCACGATTGCGGGCTCCTGCACCGGGAACGGCCGCTGCCCGACGGCGGCGCCGCCAAGTGCACGCGCTGCGGGGCGGTGCTGTACAAGGCGCGGCGCAACAGCCTCGACCGGACCCTGATGCTGAGCCTGGCGGCGCTGATCTTCTTCGTGCTGGCCAACGTCTATCCCTTCATGACCTTCAAGATGGAGGGGCGGGCGCAGGCGAGCACGCTGATCACCGGCGTGATGGAGCTCTACGAGGCCGACCTGTGGCCGCTCGCCGTCGTGGTGTTCTGCGGATCCATCCTCCTGCCGCTGGTCAAGGTGCTCTCCATGCTCGCCGTGCTGCTGCCGCTGAAGCTCGGCCGGCGGCCGCGTCACCTGGCCGCGGCGTTCAGGCTGGTCGAGATCCTGCAGCCCTGGGCGATGATGGAGGTCTACCTGCTCGGCGTCTTCGTCGCCTACGTCAAGCTGATCGAGCTGGCGACGATCGAACTGGGCGTCGCGCTCTACTCCTTCGTCGCGCTGATCGTGCTCCTGGCGGCCGCCGACGCCGCCCTCGACCCGCGCGTCGTGTGGCAGCGCCTGGGAGCCGCGCCGCGCGTCGCGCGGCTGCCGGCCAGGTGGCGCACCACGCTGGTCGGCTGCCATGCCTGCGATCTGGTCAGCCGGCTGCGCCGGCCGCCGAAGGGCGGCCACATGCACTGCCCGCGCTGCGGCACCGCGCTGCACCGGCGCAAGACGAACAGCCTCGCCCGCACCTGGGCGCTGGTGCTGACCGCGACCATTCTCTACATCCCGGCCAACCTCTTTCCGATCATGACCGTGATCTCCTTCGGCAAGGGCGCGCCGGACACCATCCTGAGCGGGGTCAAGCACCTGATCGAAGGCGGCATGTGGCCGCTCGCCCTGCTCGTCTTCTTCGCCAGTATCACCGTGCCCGTGCTGAAGCTGATCGGGCTCGGCTATCTGCTGATCTCGGTGCAGCGCAAGTCGCAGTGGCGTCCCAGGGACCGGACGCGCCTCTACCGGATCACCGAGGCGGTCGGGCGCTGGTCGATGATCGACATCTTCATGATCTCGATCCTGGTGGCGCTGGTGAAGCTCGGCTCGATCGCGACCATCGAGCCGGGCGTCGGCGCCACCTCCTTCGCCGCCGTGGTCATCATCACCATGATCGCGGCCATGAGCTTCGATCCGAGGCTGATCTGGGACAATATGGAGAGCGAGTATGAGCGAACGACCCCAAGAGCCGCTTGAGCGGGACGAGCTGCCCGAGGTGGCGGTCGAGCCGCGCCGCGGCTTTTCCATCGTCTGGCTGATCCCGCTGGTCGCCGGCGTGATCGCCGTGTGGCTCGGCTACACGACGATCATGGAGAAGGGGCCGACCGTCACAATCACCTTCAAGACGGCCGAGGGCCTCGAGGCCGGCAAGACCAAGATCAAGTTCCGCGACGTCGAGGTCGGCCTGGTCGAGAACGTCGCGATCAGCGAGGACACCTCGCACATCGTCGTGACCGCGACCCTCGTCAAGGACGCCAAACAGCATCTGACCGATGGTACGCGCTTCTGGGTCGTGCGGCCCCGGCTCGGCGCGGGCGGCGTCTCCGGTCTCAGCACCCTGGTTTCCGGTTCCTACATCGGGCTTGAACTCGGGCCCGGGGCCCCAAGACGGGCGTTCACCGGCCTCGAGGTGCCGCCGCCGGTGCTGGCCGACGAAGCGGGCCGCAAGTTCATGCTCCAGGCGGACAGTCTCGGCTCGCTGAGCCCCGGGTCGCCGATCTACTACCGTGGCCTGGAGGTCGGCCAAGTGCTCGGCTACGAGCTGGTCGAGCAGGGCCAGGGCGTTCGGGTCGATATCTTCGTCAAGGAGCCGCATGACCGGCTGGTCCGGGCGAACAGCCGGTTCTGGAACGCCAGCGGCATCGACGTCTCGGTCGGCGCCGACGGCTTCACCGTCTCGACCGCCTCCGTGGAAGCCCTTCTGGCGGGCGGCGTCTCTTTCGACACTCCGGTCAGCGCGTCGCGCCTCGAACCGGCAGTGGAAGGCACCAGTTTCAAGTTGTTCGACGACCATGCCAGCGTCAGCGAGGCCTCCTACACCGAGAGGACCCCCTACGTGGCCTACTTCGACGGCTCCGTAAGAGGTCTGCAGGTCGGCGCGCCGGTCGAATTCCGCGGCATCAGGATCGGATCGGTGACCGACGTGGCGCTCGAGATCAACCGGAAGACCACCTCCGTTCGCATCCCCGTGACGTTCCAGATCGAGCCGCAGCGGGTGAACGTGCTCGATGTCACAGGGGCGGAGACCCCGGAGAATAGCGATCCCTATGCGGGCATGGCGCGTCTCGTCGAACGTGGACTGAGGGCCCAGCTGCAAAGCGGCAGCCTGCTCACCGGCCAGCTGCTCGTCGAGCTCGACTTTCATCCGGACAGCCCGGCGGCGGAATTGAGGACCAAGGGCAGGTATGCCGAGATCCCGACCGTGCCCTCCGACCTGGAGGAGATCAAGCAGTCGGTCGAGCAGGTGCTGGCCAAGGTCGGCGCCCTGCCTCTCGAAGAGCTGGTCGAAGACCTGCGCAAGACGATTCAGGACGCCGACCGCCTGGTCGCCTCGCCCGAGCTGATGCAGACCGTCGTGTCGCTGAACCAGACCCTGGCGGATGTCCAGGCCCTGGTGCGCAATGTCGACGGTAAGGTCGTGCCGCTGCTGGCCAGCCTCGAGGACACCTCGCAGGCGGCCGAGGGCGCCTTGCTGCAGGCCAAGACGACCCTGATCTCGGCGGACGGGTTCGTCGGGGAGAGATCCGAGGTGCGCTACGACCTCTCCCTACTCATGAAGGAGCTGACCGAGGCGGCCCGCTCGATCCGCTTCCTGACCGACTATCTCGAGCAACATCCCGAGGCCTTGCTCCGCGGCAAAGCCGGATCGGAGGATTGATCATGCCCCGCAACCCATCGCGCCCGGCCGTCCTGGTCCTGGCCGCCGCCCTGCTGGCCCCGGCCGGCTGCGCCCAGACCCAGCCCACCGACTTCTACATCCTGTCCAGCCTGCCGCCCTCGGCCGCCGCCAGCCTGGGCGCCGACGCGGACAAGCTGTCGCTGGGCGTCGGCCCCGTGGCCCTGCCGGCCTACCTGGACCGGCCGCAGGTCGTCGCGCTGGCCAGCTCCAATAAGCTGCAGCTGGCCGAGTTCCACAAATGGGCGGAACCCCTGCAGGACAACTTCTCGCGGGTGCTGGCCGAGAACCTCTCGATCCTCCTGGGGACCGACCGCGTCGCCAAGCTGCCGCAGCGCCGCGCCACGGCGATCAACTACCAGGTCGCGGTCGAGGTCCTTCGTTTCGACGCCGACCTCGACGGCACGGCCTCGCTGGTCGCGCGCTGGAACATCCTCGGCAAGGACGGCAAGAAATCGCTGGCCATGCGCAGGTCGAGCTTCACCGAGACGAGCGAGCCCGCAGGCGACCCCGAGGCGGTGGTCGCCGCGATGAGCCGCGCCGTCGGCGATCTCAGCCGGGAAATCGCCTCGACGCTCCGGACGCTGGGAACCAAGTGACGCCGGTTCCCGCCCGGCGCCCCTCCGGCTCTCAAGACCGCTCTTGATCAGAGCATGGTGCCCAGCAAGACCGCGGTGTCGCTCATGCGGTTGGAGAAGCCCCATTCGTTGTCGTACCAGGACATAACGCGCACCAGGGTGCCGTCGACCACCTGGGTGCCGTCCAGGTCGAAGACCGAGCTGGCGGGGCTGTGGTTGAAGTCGACCGAGACCAGCGGCGCGGCGTTGGCCTCGAGGACGCCCTTCAGCTCGCCCGCCGCGGCCTCCCGGATCGCCGCGTTGATCTCCTCGGCGCTGGTCGCGCGCCCGGCGTCGAACTTCAGGTCGATCAGGCTGACGTTGGGCGCCGGCACGCGCAGGGCTACGCCGTCCAGCTTGCCCGCCAGCTCCGGCAGCACCAGGCCGACGGCGCGCGCCGCGCCGGTCGAGGTCGGGATGATCGACACGGCGGCCGCGCGGGCGCGCCGCAGGTCCTTGTGCAGGGTGTCGACCGTGGGCTGGTCGCCGGTGTAGGAGTGGATCGTGGTCATGAAGCCGCGCTCGATGCCGACGGTGCGGTGCAGCACGTGGGCCACGGGCGCCAGGCAGTTGGTCGTGCAGGACGCGTTCGAGACGACGCTGTGGCTGGGCTCCAGCTTGTCGTGGTTGACGCCGTAGACCACGGTCAGGTCGGCGCCGGAGGCGGGCGCAGAGACCAGCACCTTCTTGGCGCCGCCCTTGAAGTGCGCCGAGGCCTTGTCCTTGCTGTTGAACAGCCCGGTGCACTCCATCACGATATCGACGCCGAGGTCGCCCCAGGGCAGCTTGGCCGGGTCGCGCTTGGCCAGCACGCGCACCTCCCGGCCGTCGATCGCGATGGCGTCGTCCTTGGCCTCGACCTCGCCCGGGAAGCGCCCGTGGACGGAGTCGTATTTCAAGAGGTGCGCGTTGGCCTCGGGCGTGCCGAGGTCGTTGATGGCGACGAACTCGATGTCCGTGCGCTTGGCTTCCATGGCGGCGCGGAACACCAGCCGCCCGATCCGCCCGAAACCGTTGATGCCGACCCGCAATGCCATGTCTTCACTCTCCTCTTCTTAAAATTCTTCTCGATGCTCAGGCGTAGGTGCCCAGCGTCGCCTGGCCGTTGGCCTGGGCGCGCTCGAACAGGGCCGCCTGGGCGGTTTCCAGGTTCTCCGGCTTGCCGGCCCAGGCCTTGAGCGGCGCGGCCTGCAGGGCGCGGCCATAGGAGAAGCTGAGTTTCCACGGCGGCCTCTCGCCGAGCTTGTTCATCGCATTGAGGTGCAGGGTGGCGACCTCGTCGGACTGTCCGCCGGACAGGAAGACGATGCCGGGCACGGCCGCCGGCACCGCGCGCTTGAGGCAGCGGACCGTGCGCTCGGCGACCTCCTGGACGTCGGCCTGCTCGGGGCAGTCCGTGCCGGAGATCACCATGTTGGGCTTGAGCAGCATGCCCTCCAGCGCGACCTCCTGCACGGCGAGCTCGTTGAAGACGCTGCGCAGCACCTCCTCGCTCACCAGGTCGCAGACCTCGATATCGTGATCGCCGTCCATCAGGACCTCGGGCTCGACGATCGGTACCAGGCCGGCCTCCTGGACCAGGGCGGCGTAACGGGCGAGCGCGTGGGCGTTGGCCGTCACGCAGGCGGCGCTCGGTATGTCCTCGCCGATGCGGTAGACCGCGCGCCACTTGGCGAAGCGCGCGCCGAGCTCGGCATATTCGTTCAGGCGGTCGCGCAGGCCGTCCAGGCCCTCGGTGACGGTTTCCCCCGGAAAGCCGGCCAGCGGCTTGGCGCCGGTATCGACCTTGATGCCAGGCATGATCCCGGCATCCCGGATGACCTCGACCAGCGACGTGCCGTCGGCGGCGTCCTGACGGATCGTCTCGTCGAACAGGATGACGCCGCTAATGTGCTCGCCGACGCGCGGCGTCGAGAACAGCATCTCGCGGTAATCGCGGCGGCTGGACTCGGTCGAGTCCACGCCGATGCCGTCGAAGCGTTTCTTGATGGTCGGCGCGCTTTCGTCGGCCGCCAGAATTCCCTTGCCGTCGGCGACTAGCGCCTTGGCCGTTTGCTCCAGTGTCGCTTCCGTCATGGGCTGCACTCCTCCGTCTGCTTCACCCGCCGGCCGGGGCCCTCAAAGCCGTTCCTTGACGGCCTGGACGACGGCCTCGGGTGTGATGTTGAAGTGTTGGTAGAGGTCTTTTGCGGGGGCCGAGGCGCCGAAGCCGGTCATGCCGACGAAGCCGCCCTGGTCGCCGGTCCAGCGCTCCCAGCCGAAGCCCACCGCCGCCTCCACCGCGATGCGCAGCGTGCCCGGGCCCAGAACCTCGTCGCGGTAGTGCTGGCTCTGCTCCTCGAACAGCTCCCGGCAGGGCATCGACACCACCGCCGCCGAGATCCCCTCGCCGCGCAGCAGGCCCTGCGCCTCCAGCGCCAGAGACACCTCCGAGCCCGTGGCGATCAGCGTCACCTGACGCTCGCTCTCCGCCGGCGCCAGGATGTAGGCGCCGTGCGCGCAGAGGTTCTCCTCGCTGTGCTCGCCGCGCACCGTCGGCAGGCCCTGGCGGCTCAGCGCCAGCACCGAGGGCCTGTGCTCCGAGCGCAGCGCCAGCGCCCAGCACTCCGCCGTCTCCACCGTGTCCGCCGGGCGGAACACGTTCAGGTTCGGGATCGCCCGCAGGCTCGCCAGGTGCTCGACCGGCTGGTGCGTCGGGCCGTCCTCGCCCAGCCCGATCGAGTCGTGCGTCAGCACGTAGACCACCCGCTGGCGCATCAGCGCCGACAGGCGGATCGCCGGACGGCAGTAGTCCGCGAACACCAGGAACGTGCCGCCGTAGGGGATGAACCCGCCGTGCAGCGCCAGCCCGTTCATCGCCGCCGCCATCGCGTGCTCGCGCACCCCGTAGTAGACGTAGCCGCCCGAGAAGTCCGAGGCCTCCACCGGCTCCTGGCCGGCGACGCGCGTGTTGTTCGATCCCGTCAGGTCCGCCGAGCCGCCGAGCAGCTCCGGCAGCGCCTCCGTCACGACCTCCAGAACCTTCTGCGAGGACACCCGCGTCGCCATGGCCGGCCGTTCCTCGCTCGTCCGCCGCTTGAACGCGTCCAGCCCCGCCTCCCAGCCCGCCGGAAGCAGGCCCATCACACGGCGCTGAAACTCCGCGAGCTCGCCCTTCTCCAGTCCCGCGACCCGATCGTTCCACGCCGCCGAGGCCGCCGCCCCCTTGGCCCCCGCAGACCGCCAGGCGGCCAGCACCTCCGCCGGCACCTCGAAGGCCGGATGCGGCCAGCCCAGCGCGTCGCGCGCGCCCGCAATCTCCTCCGCCCCCAAGGGCGCCCCATGCGTCTGCGACGTCCCCGCCTTGCTCGGCGCCCCGTAGCCGATCACCGTGCGGCACGCGATCAACGACGGACGCGCGCTCTTGCGCGCCGCCCGCAGCGCCGCCGCGATCGCCTCCGGGTCGTGCCCGTCGATCGCCTGAACGTCCCAGCCGTAGGCCGCAAAACGCGCACCCTGGTCGTCCGAGACCGAAAGCGTCGTCGGGCCGTCGATCGAGATCCCGTTGTCGTCGAACAGCACGATCAGCTTGCCCAGACCCAAATGACCCGCAAGCGACGCCGCCTCGTGGCTGATCCCCTCCATCAGACAGCCGTCGCCCGCGATCGCGTAGGTGTAATGGTCCACCACGTCGTCGCCGAAGCGCGCGTTCAGCAGACGCTCGCCCAGGGCCATCCCCACCGCGTTCGCCAAACCCTGGCCCAGCGGTCCCGTCGTCGTCTCCACCCCGGGCGTGTGGCCGTACTCCGGATGTCCCGCCGTCAGGCCCTCCAGCTGCCGGAAGGCCTTCAGCTGCTCCAGCGTCATCTCCTCGTAGCCGGTCAGGTGCAAAAGCGCATAAAGCAGCATCGAGCCGTGACCCGCGGACAGAACGAAACGGTCCCGGTCCGCCCAGTCCGGACGCGCCGCGTCGAACTTCAGGAAACGCGTGAACAAAACCGTCGCAACGTCCGCCATCCCCATCGGCATCCCGGGATGACCCGAACGCGCACGCTCGACCGCGTCCATCGCCAAGAAACGAACCGCGTTCGCAAGAGTGCCGTGGCCGACTTCGCCCGCGTCGGGGGTGTCGGGTGTCGAGATGGAGGACCCCACTTCGTCCATCGAGTGTTCCACCTGTTTGCGGAGTTTCGTCGAGGAGGATCGCCGCCGGGCGGCATCCCCTCACCGGTGTCCAGGCGCAAAATGCCGCCACAAACCGGGCCCGTCAACCGCGATGTGGCCGCCCCGGACCCGGAGTCTGGCATCGACATCACCTGTCGCGGGTCGGGGACGCCCGCTTTACGCGCGACGGCATACAACCGCCCGGGCGCGGTTGACCATGACGGGCGGCCGCGCCTATTCTCAGCGACCTTTGGAGGGAGGAGTTCCCCCCACGGCACAACCCGAGCAAGGGGAACCCATGTCACGGCTGGACCAAGCCGCCCGGAGACTGCAATCGGCGCTCGACCGGCTCGACCGGGCCGTTGTCGCGAAGACCGCCCAGGGCGGGACGGCGGACGACGACCTGCGTACCGCGCTCGAGGGTACGCGGCGGGAGAACGCCCGCCTGCAGGCGGTCGCCGCACAGGCGACGACCCGCCTGGATGCGGCGATCGGCCGCCTCAGAGCCGTTTTGGAGGACTGACATGGCCGAGGTGAGCCTCACCATCAATGGACGCAGCTACACGGTCGCTTGCGACGACGGTCAGGAGGCCCATCTGCAACACCTGGCCGGGCACATCGATCAGCGGGTCGGCGACCTGGTCGAGTCGGTGGGGCAGCTGGGAGAACCGCGGCTCCTGGTCATGGCGAGCCTGCTGATCGCCGACGAGTTGTCCGATGCCTACGCCCATATTTCCGAGCTCGAGGACGGCCGGTCGACGCCGACGCCCGAGGCGGCCGCCGATCCAGCCCCAGATCCGGCCGCCGTCGAAGTGCTGGAAAGCTGCGCCAACCGGTTGGAGGCTATTGCCGACCGGCTGGAAGCGTCTTAGATATCGGCGCAGGGGTTCGTGCTGCGAGGTGCGTCAGACCTTTCGATCCCTGGGGCCAATACAAACCTCTAGGGAGCTGTCCCTGCCGGGGCCGTGGCCTCGGTACATGGCGCCCACCTGCTTTGGCAGGCCACGGAGGATCCATATCGGTCAACGGCCATCGCGGCACGCCCCGACCCCGCCGGGAACCTGACAGACCACCGGGCGGGCGGCAGAGGTATCTTGGTGACTCCTGATATCGACGACGAAAAAGAGCGCCTGCGCGCCGAAGCCAAACGGCGCCGCGCCGCGGCCGCCACGGCGGCCTCCGGGGCCTCCGGGGCCTCTGGAGCCTCCGGGGCCGGCGAGGCGCTGTGCCGGCGTCTGATCGCCGCACTCGACCAGGGGACGATCCCCCTGGCCCCGGAGGCTGCCGTCTCGGCCTACTGGCCCAAGGGAGACGAGCTGGACCCGCGCCCCGCCATGGCGGCGCTGGCCGCGCGCGGCCACCCGATCGGCTTGCCCGTCGTGGTCGCCCGGGCGGCGCCGCTGGTGTTCCGGCGCTGGGCGCCGGGCGACCGGCTGGAGCCCGCGGGTTTCGGTCTTCGCGAGCCGGCCGCGGACCGGCCGGAGGTGACGCCGGCGCTCTTGCTGGTGCCGCTGCTGGCCTTCGACCGCGCGGGCACGCGTCTCGGCTACGGTGGCGGCTTCTACGACCGGACCCTGGCCCGGCTCCAAAGCGCCGGACGCCCGCTCGCCGTGGGCGTCGCCTATGCCGGCCAGGAGCTGTCCGAGCTGCCCCGCGGTCCCAGGGACCGGACCCTCGACTGGATCTTGACCGAGGGCGAAACCATAGCGACCGGAGGCGAGGGCCATGCGGCTGCTGTTCTGCGGTGATCTCGTCGGCCGGAGCGGCCGCCAGGCGCTGTTCGATCACCTGCCCGGCCTGCGCGAGCGGCTCGCGGTCGACTTCGTGATCGCCAACGGCGAGAACGCGGCCGGCGGCTTCGGCATCACCAAGAAGATCTGCCAGGAGATCCTGGCGGCCGGGGTCGACGTGATCTCCGGCGGCAACCACAGCTGGGACCAGCGCGAGGCGCTGGGCTTCATCGACGGCGAGCCGCGTCTGCTGCGGCCCCAGAACTACCCCGACGGCACGCCCGGGCGCGGGAGCGGGGTTTTCCCGGCGCCCCGCGGCCGAAAGGTCATGGTGCTCAACGTCATGGGCCGCCTGTTCATGGACCCGCTAGACGACCCCTTTGCCTGCGTCGAGCGTAGCCTCGCCCGCCAGCGCCTGGGCGGCACGGTCGACGTCATCGTGCTCGACTTCCACGCCGAGGCGACCAGCGAGAAGATGGCCATGGGGCACTTCGTCGACGGCCGGGTGAGCCTCTGTGTCGGCACCCATACCCACGTGCCGACCGCCGACACGATGATCCTGCCGGGCGGCACGGCCTATCAGACGGACACCGGAATGTGCGGCGACTACGATTCGGTGATCGGCATGGACAAGGCGGTCCCGCTCGCCCGGTTTACGCGCAAGCTGCCGACCGATCGTCTCTCGCCCGCCTCGGGCGAGGGCACGCTCTGCGCGGTCTACGTGGAAACCGACGACGCCACCGGCCTGGCGCGGCGCATCGAGCCGGTTCGCGCCGGCGGCCGCCTCGCCGCGACCTCGTTCGAACCGTAAGACCTAGAAGTCCTCGTCGGAATCGGACGAGAGCGTCAGGAAGCGCGCCACCTCGTCGTACAGCAGCTCGGTCTGGCGGATCACTTCGTCGGCGCTGCCGCCAAGCGTAGCGGCGGCGGCCGCCACGTTCGGGCCTTCGGCCGCGGCGAGCGCGAGGTCGAGCGCTGGCCGCGCGGTCTGCCGGGTGAAGTCCGACACCAGCTCGGCGGCCCGCTTGATCTGCTGACTGGCACCGGCACCGTCTGCCGGCAGGTCCTTCGGACCGGGAAGCACGGGAAAGTTGTGCGGCATAGCCATCGCTAGCTTTCCTGGAACGGGGTTGAGCCGGCCCGTATCATGGCCGAACCTTGCTTAAGGGCCGGTAAACGCCGGGCGCGGTATCGAAAGGCTTCTGCCGGCGGTGAATTCCTGCTAGAAGGCGCCCAAATCTCGCCATAAAGCTGCTCTATCAGGGCAAAGCCGTTGCGCGCTCTGCCCCAAGATATGGTAGGCTGGCGACAGATAATCATCAGGATCTTGGGTCGGAGTTCGAGATCGGAGGGTCATGGCAGGCCATTCGCAGTTCAAGAACATCATGTATCGCAAGGGCGCGCAGGACAAAAAACGCGCCAGGCTCTTCGGCCGGCTGATCCGCGAGGTGACGGTCGCGGCGCGCTCGGGCCTGCCCGATCCGGACGCCAACCCGCGCCTGCGCGCGGCGATTTCCGCGGCGCGGGCGGCCAACATGCCGAAGGACAACATCGAGCGCGCCATCAAGCGCGTCGCCGGCGGCGAAGACGACACGAACTACGAGGAAATCCGCTACGAAGGCTACGGTCCGGGCGGCGCGGCGATCATCGTCGAGGCCCTGACCGACAATCGGAACCGGACCGCGTCCGAGGTGCGCGCGGCGTTCGGCAAGCACGGCGGCTCGCTCGGCGAGACGAACAGCGTCTCCTTCATGTTCGACCGGGTCGGCATGATCGTCTTCGACCCGGAGGCCGCCGGCGCGGACGAGATGTTCGACGCGGCGGCCGAGGCCGGCGCCGAGAACGTCGAATCAACCGCCGAGGGGCATGAGATCGTCTGTACGCCCGACGATTTCTCGGCCGTGCGCGACGCCCTCGCCGAGCGCTTCGGCGATCCGCGGGAGGCGCGCTTGACCTGGAAGCCCCAGTCCGCGGTCACGATCGACGAGGACGCGGCCGGGAGCCTGCTCAAGCTGCTGGATACGCTGGACGACAACGACGACGTACAGCAGGTCTCGGCGAACTTCGAGATCGCCGACGACGTTCTGGAACGGTTGACGGCCTGACCGGCCGGCCTCGGGCGGACGAGAGAGGGTTGATGCGCGTTATCGGATTGGACCCCGGGCTCCGGCGCACCGGTTGGGGCGTGATCGAGTCCGAGGGGACGCGTCTCAGGCACGTGGCGAACGGCGTGGTCACCTCCGACGGGGGTCTCGATCTCGCCCGGCGCCTGGTTCAACTCGACGAGGGATTGCTCGAGGTGCTGCTTGCGTACCGGCCCGACGAGGCGGCGGTGGAGGCGAGCCTGGTCAACAAGAACGCCGGGTCGACCTTGAAGCTCGGCGTGGCGCGCGGCGTCGTGCTGCTGACACCCGCCAAGCATGGCCTGCCGGTGGCCGAATACCTGCCGATGATCGTCAAGAAGGCCGTGGTCGGCACGGGGCACGCCAGCAAGGAGCAGGTGCAGACCATGGTCGGGCACCTCTTGCCCGGCTGCGCGATCGCCAACCCGGACGCGGCCGACGCGCTCGCGGTGGCGATCTGCCACAGCCATCACGCGGCGACGGGCCGACGTTGGTCCGCCGGCGGCAAAGAGCCCCTGCCGGCCGCGCAAGGGGATCGGCGATGATCGGCAAACTGACGGGCCAGGTGGACTCGGTCGGCGAAGACTGGGCTTTGATCGACGTCGCCGGCGTCGGGTATCACGTGTTCTGCTCGCGCCGGAGCCTCGAGCGCCTGCCGCCGGGAAGCGGCCCGGTTGCTCTGCTGGTCGAAACCCACGTGCGCGAGGACCACATTCACCTCTACGGCTTCATCGATCAGGCCGAGCGGGACTGGTTCCGCCTGCTTTGCACGGTGCAGGGCGTGGGCGCCAGGATGGCGCTGGCGATCCTTTCGGTGCTGTCGCCGCAGGACCTGATCCAGGCGATCGCCGCTCAGGACAAGGCGCAACTGACCCGGGCCGGTGGCGTCGGCCCCAAGCTGGCCAGCCGGATTCTCGTCGAACTGAAGGACAAGGCCGGCAACTTGGTGCTCGGTCCGGCGGCGGCCGCGGTCCCGCCCAACGGCACCGGCGGTGGTCTCGGCCGGGCGGCCGAGGACGCGGTGTCCGCCCTGGTCAACCTCGGCTACGGCCGCAGCGAGTCCTTTGGCGCCGTGGTCCAGGCGAGCCGCGCCCTGGGCGACAGAGCGCCGCTGGAGGCGCTGATCACGGCGGGCCTGAAGGAGCTTTCGACGTGACGGATCCGCGCGCCGTGGCCCCGGAATTCGGCCAGGAGGACAGCCTCGAACTGACGCTCAGGCCCGCCAGCCTGGACGATTTCATCGGCCAGCGGCAGCTGCGCGAGAACCTCGCCGTCTTCGTTCAAGCGGCGCGGGCCCGCGGCGAGGCGATGGACCATGTGCTGTTCTTCGGCCCGCCGGGCCTGGGCAAGACGACCCTGGCGCAGATCGTGGCGCGCGAGCTGGGCGTCGGATTTCGCGCCACCTCGGGCCCGGTGATCGCACGCGCCGGGGACTTGGCCGCGATCCTGACCAATCTCCAGCCGCGCGATGTTCTGTTCATCGACGAGATCCATCGCCTGAACCCGGCGGTCGAGGAGATCCTCTATCCGGCGATGGAGGACTTCCAACTCGACCTGATCATCGGCGAGGGGCCGGCCGCCCGCTCGGTTCGCATCGACCTGCCGCCCTTCACCCTGGTCGGGGCGACCACGCGCTCGGGCCTGATCACCACCCCCTTGCGCGAGCGTTTCGGCATCCCCCTGCGCCTCAACTTCTACGAGGCGGAGGAGTTGCAGCAGATCGTCCGGCGCGGGGCCCGGGTCCTGAGCATGGACCTGACGGCGGAGGGCGCGCACGAGATCGCACGGCGCTCGCGCGGCACGCCCCGCGTGGCGGGGCGCCTGCTGCGCCGCGTGCGCGATTTCGCGGCGGTCGCCGAGGCCGGGCGGATCGATGCCCGGGCGGCGGACGCCGCGCTCGGCCGTCTGGACGTCGACCAGAAGGGGCTGGACGCCATGGACCGGCGCTATCTGACCTGCATCGCGGCGAACTACAGTGGCGGGCCGGTCGGCGTGGAGACCCTGTCCGCCGCCCTGTCGGAGCAGCGCGACGTTCTGGAGGAGGTGATAGAGCCCTACCTGATCCAGCAGGGCCTGCTGCAACGGACGCCGCGCGGCCGCATGCTGACCAGCGGCGGCTACGGCTATCTGGGGCTCGAGCAGCCGCGCGGCCAGGCACAGCTGCCCTTGTTGGACGACGACCGGGAGGCGGCGCCGTGACCGGCCTCTCGGGACGCATCGAAGGTGGCGAGCACGTGCTGCCGATCCGGATCTACTACGAGGACACCGACGCGGCGGGCATCGTGTACTACGCCAGCTACCTGAGGTTCGCCGAGCGCGGGCGCACCGAAATGTTGCGCCTGGCCGGCGTTCGGCAGAGCGAGATTTCCCGGCAGCACGGCGTGGCCTTCGCGGTCCGCGACTGCAAGGCCGACTACCGGCAGCCGGCCCGGCTCGACGATCTGATCGAGGTGCGCTCACGGCTGACCGGGCTGCGCGGCGCATCGGCCGATGCCCGGCAGGTGATCAGCCGGGACGGAACGTCGTTGGTGCGGCTCGACGTGCGCATCGCCTGCATCAGGGACGACGGCCGTCCGGCGCGGTTTCCCGCCGGTCTGCACGCGGCCCTGGAGAGATATTGTCAAACCCGAGAGTAGAGATAATCCATGGAAAACCGAACGGTTGACACACTGACCCTAGGCGGGTCGTTGGACCACCAGATGACGGTTTGGGGCCTGTTCCAGGAAGCCGACATCATCGTCCAGGCGGTGATCGTGCTTCTGGTGCTGGCCTCGTTCTGGAGTTGGGCGGTCATCTTCGAGAAGGTCCTGCGCATCCGCCGCCTCAGGACCCTGGCCGACGACTTCGAGGACAGCTTCTGGTCGGGCGGCTCGCTGGACGATCTGTACGACGAACTCGACAATCGGCCGCCCGATCCCATGTCCGCCATCTTCGTCTCGGCGATGCGCGAATGGCGGCGTTCGACCGCCGGCATCGGCCTCAAGGCCGAGCGCCTGAAGGCCGGCCTCAAGGAGCGGGTCGAGCGGGTCATGGACATCACGCTGGGGCGCGAAATGCAGCGTCTCGAAAAGCAGATGATCTTCCTGGCCTCGGTCGGCTCCTCGGCGCCCTTCATCGGGCTGTTCGGCACGGTCTGGGGCATCATGAACGCCTTCACCTCGATCGCCGCGGCCAAGAACACGACCCTGGCGGTCGTCGCGCCGGGCATCGCCGAGGCGCTGTTCGCCACCGCGCTCGGACTGGTGGCGGCAATCCCGGCGGTGATCGGGTTCAACAAGCTGTCGACCGACCTGGGGCGCTACTCGGTGCGGCTCGAGGCCTTCTCCGGCGAGTTCACGGCGATTCTATCGCGCCAGCTCGAGGAGCAGGGATAGCCATGGCCGGCCCCTACGCCGCCCGGCGGGGCGGGTCGCGACGCGGCCGCTACCAGCCGATGAGCGAGATCAACGTCACGCCCTTCGTCGACGTCATGCTGGTGCTGCTGATCGTGTTCATGGTGACCGCGCCGCTGCTCACGGTCGGCGTGCCGGTCGACCTCCCGGAGGCCAAGGCCAAGGCGCTCTCGCAGCCGGAGGAGCCGCTCGTCATCTCGATCGATTCGTCCGGCATCGTGTTCATCCAGGAGACCGAGGTCGCGCTCCAGAAGCTGGTGCCGCGCCTGGCGGCGATCACGGACAACAAGCCCGACACCCGGATCTATCTGCGCGGCGACCGCAAGGTCGACTACGGGCGCATCATGGAGGTCATGGCGCGGGTCAACAGCGCCGGGTTCACGCGCCTGGCGCTGGTCTCGGAGCTGCCGCGCAAAGGCGCGGGCAAGACCAGGAAGAAGAAGCGGAATTGACCCATGGGCAAAGGGGTCCTCCTGTCCGGCACGCTGCACGTAGCGATGATCCTGGTCCTGGTGATCGGATTGCCGTCCTTCGTGTCGGTGCCCGACGTGGCCCCGCCGATCCCGGTCGAGCTGGTCGAGCTGGACGAGGAGGCGCCGAAGCCGGCGCCCAAGCCGAAGCCCAAGCCCGAGCCCGAAAAACAACCCGAGCCGGAGCCCGAGCCGCAGCAGGCCGAGATCCCGCCGGCGCCGAAGCCCGAGCCGATCGCCCCCGAACCGGAGCCCGAACCCGAACAGGTCGTGCTGCCCCCCGAGCCCGAGCCCGAGCCAGGCCGAGCCCGAAAAGGACAAGGAGCTGGCCGAGGCCCCGCCCAAGCCGCCCCGCAAGAAGCCGCAGCTCAAAATCCCGGTCCCGGACCAGCCCCAGGAACCGGAAGAAAACCGCCTGACCTCGATCCTGCGCAACGTCGAGAAGCTCAAGGAACAGCAGGCGGCCAAGCCGGCGGAGGAACCGGAGCCGAGCGGAGCCCAGGTCCGGCCCCAGACCAGCCCATTGGAGCAGAGGGAACTGGTGCGAATCGTCACGCAGCACATGTCTCGCTGTTGGCGCATCGAGCCGGGCGCCCGCGACGCCCAATCCTTGGTGGTCGGGATCAAGGTCCAGATGAACCGGGACGGCTCGGTGCGCGCCGTGAAGATCACCGACAGCAGCCGTATGGCCGCCGACGCCTTCTACCGCAGCGCGGCGGAAAACGCGCGGCGCGCTATTCTGAGCTGCCAGCCGTTCCCGCTGCCGATCAAGCGCTACGAGGTATGGCAGGAAATGCGTTTCACGTTCAATCCGAGCGAGATGTTCGGTGGGTGACCCCTGGCGTGATGGATGGCAAGCTAGGCGCGGCTTCGGAGACAACGCCGGTCGGGGAGCTAGACAATCGAATCGAAACGGGATGAGTGGGACATGAACAACAGCGCGACTTCCTTCGTATCGGCCGTGGCCCTAGTGCTGGCCGTGGCCCTCGGGTCCGGCGTGCCGGCGCGCGCCGAGCTCAACGTCGACATCACCCAGGGCTTCGTCGAGCCCCTGCCGGTCGCCATCACGGATTTCTACGCGGAGACCCTCGAGGAATCGAAGACCGGTAAGGATTTGGCCGGGGTCATATCGGCCGACCTCGAGCGTTCCGGCCTGTTCCGACCGATCGACCACGGCGCCTTCATTCAGGACGCCGCGAGCCTGCGCAAGGGCCCGCGCTTCTCGGACTGGCGCCTGATCAACGCCCAGGCTCTGATCCAGGGCAGCGTCGAGATGCAGCCCGACGGTCGTCTGCGCGTCAATTTCCGGCTGTGGGACGTCTTCGCGGAACAGCAGATGACCGGTCTGGCGTACTTCACGACACCGTCCAACTGGCGGCGCGTGGCCCATATCGTCGCCGACGTCATCTACAAGCGCCTGACCGGAGAGGACGGCTATTTCGACACGCGACTCGTCTATGTCGCCGAGAGCGGGCCGCAGAACCGCCGCGTCAAGCGACTCGGGATCATGGACCAGGACGGCGAGAACCACCGATTCCTGACCGCCGGCAACGAGCTGGTGCTGACCCCGCGATTCTCGCCGACGACCCAGGAGATCACCTACCTCTCCTATATCGGCGAGATCCCGCGGGTCTACCTATTCAACCTGAACACCGGCCAGCAGGAGGTGCTGGGCGACTTCCCCGGCATGACCTTTGCGCCGCGCTTCTCGCCGGACGGCAACAAGGTGATCATGAGCCTGGCGGACAACGGCAACTCCGACATCTTCACCATGGATCTGCGCACGCGGGGCGTGAAGCGGTTGACCAACCATCCCGCGATCGACACTTCGCCCTCCTATTCACCGGACGGCCGCCGGATTGCGTTCAATTCGGACCGGGGCGGCAGCCAGCAGCTTTACGTCATGGATTCGGACGGCGGCAACGTGCGGCGGGTCAGTTTCAATCAGGGCCGCTACGCCACGCCGGTCTGGTCGCCGCGCGGCGATCTGGTCGCCTTCACGCGCATGTCCAACGGCGAGTTCTATATCGGCGTCATGCGCCCCGACGGCAGCGGGGAACGCATGCTGACCAAGGGGTTTCTGGTCGAGGGTCCGACATGGGCCCCCAACGGTCGGGTTCTGTCGTATTTTCGACAAACCCCCGCGGACTCCCGCGGACGGGTGACCAGCAAGGTCTATACCATTGATCTGACTGGATTCAACGAGCGAGAACTGACCACGCCCATCGATGCGTCCGATCCCGCGTGGTCCCCCTTGATTCCGTAAAGGACGGTCGGTATAGTCCGCAGGCCTTCGCGAGGCAAGAGGCCTGGAATCGGGGGCTAGTCCAGTTTGTCGCGACCGCCTCTTTTGCCGGAGAAAATTTCCGAATCTAACCTGACTAGGCCCTGGGGACGCTTTGAGAGGCGACGTCCCGGGGGCAGTCTTGAAGAGGGCAAAACATGCGCTTTAAGCTTCTGACTTTGTTCGCGGCCGCTCTATTGGTGGCTGCCTGTGAAACGGCTCCGGAAGAGACAGCCGCGGTCGATACCAGCGGAGTCGTCGAGCAACCTGCGGCTCAGCCGGCCTCGCCCGGTGGGCCCACGCCTGGTTCCCAGGAGGATCTGCTGCTTAACGTGGGCGATCGCATCTTCTTTGCGTTCGACCGCAGCGACCTCAACGCCGATTCTCGTGGTACGCTCGAGAAGTTGGCCTCCTGGATGACCACCTACCAAAACGTCACCATTACCATCGAGGGTCATTGCGACGAGCGCGGTACGCGCGAGTACAACTTGGCGCTCGGTGAACGGCGCTCCGATGCGGCACGTGACTATCTTGTCGCGCTGGGCGTTGACGGGGGGCGTGTTACCACGATCAGCTACGGCAAGGAACGGCCGGCCGTGCTCGGATCCAACGAGGATGCCTGGGCGCAGAACCGCCGGGACGTTTTCGTCGTCAACTGATACGCCTCTCGATCATTTGAGACACAGTGTCCGCCCGGGCCCCGCCAAAAGCGGGAGTCCCGGGCGGCGCTGTTTGGGCGTTTGTCCTGTTGCGGGGCCGGGTCGCCCTCGGGGATACTCCCGGGAGGTGCTACTCCGTGAGGCGTCAGGCAACGCGTCACATTTTTGCCAAGAATCTTCGCCATGTAGATGCACTGCTGTTCTCCGGGCCGTGCCGTTGCGAAGGGTAAGCCGATGACCCCGCCGATTTACCATTTTCTCAGTCCGTTCCGTTTGTTGGGACAGACTGGGACCGCGCCGCTGGCCGCGGTGTTCGCCGTCGTTCTTGGGATGCTGGCCGCGATGCCGGCGGTGCAGGCTCAGGAGACCAACCTGAACAGCCTGCTCAACCGAATCGAACGACTGCAACGCGACCTGAATACACTGCAGCGTCACGTTTACCGGGGCGAAGCACCGCCGGCCGCTGCTGCGGGCGCCGAGCTTTCCGGGACCCAGGCCGCGCGCGTCGAAGTGCGTCTTTCGCAGTTCGAGACGGAGTTGCGGACGCTGACCGGACAAATCGAGGAGCAGTCGTTCCGGATCAATAAGGTGACCGAGCGGCTGGACCGCCTGGTCGAAGACGTCGACGAGCGTCTGCAGCTCCTCGAGACCGGCGTCGCACTGCAACCGGCCGAAGGGCAGACGCCGGATACTGCTGCTGGGCAGGCCGGGTCCGAACAACCGGCATGGGACGAGGGCCCGAAGGTGTTGGGCACGATCTCCGAAGGCGAGCTGGCCGCTGCCGCACCTGGCGGTCAGGAAGGTGGCACGGCACCGGAAGGCACGCCGAAGGGAGACTACGATCACGCGTTCAAACTGCTCAGCCAAACCGACTATCCGGGCGCGGAGCGCGCGCTGACCGCTTTCCTCGAGCAGTATCCGAGCGATCCGCTGGCCGGCAACGCGAAGTATTGGCTGGGCGAAACCTATTATGTCCGCGGCCAGTATGCCGAAGCTGCGGTGACCTTCGCCGAAGGGTATCAGACCTATCCCGACAGCGTGAAGGCGCCGGACAACCTGTTGAAGCTCGGCAAATCGCTGGCGGCGCTCAAGCAGACATCCGATGCGTGCGGCACTTTCAGCGAGTTGCTCAAGCGCTACGGGGGCGCATCGCCGACGATACTGCGGCAAGCCAAGAGCGAGCAGAAACGCCTGGCCTGTCCGTGACGGCCGCCGCCGACCGCGGCGTGGGCAGGGCGGCGGAGCCGCCGGTGCCGTCGGCCGTGGCCCTGACCGAGCGGGACATGACGCGCCTGATGGCGCCCTTCGGCCCCTTCGAACCGGCGCCGCGGATTGCGGTGGGCGTGTCCGGCGGGGCGGACAGTATGACGCTCGCCCTGCTTCTCGAGGCCTGGGCGGCGGTGCGGGGCGGCGGCGCGGTGGCCCTGATCGTCGACCACGGCCTGCGCGCCGGCTCCGCGGCGGAGGCCCGTCAGGTCGCCGGCTGGCTCGCCGCGCTCGGCCTCGAACATCACCTGCTCGCGTGGCGAGGGCCCAAACCCCGGAGCAACCAGCAGGCCGCCGCCCGAGTCGCACGTTACGCTCTCTTGACCGAATGGTGCCGACGGCACGGGGTGCTGCATCTTGCCACCGGCCATCATCGGGACGACCAGGCCGAGACCCTGCTGTTGCGCCTCGGGCGCGGCAGCGGTTTGGACGGCTTGGCCGGCATGCCGGCCGTGAGGGAGCTGGCCGCGTTGCGTCTTCTGCGCCCCCTTCTGTCCGTCCCCAAGGCACGTCTGGAAGCCACGCTTCGCAAGCGCGGCCATCCCTGGATCGAGGATCCGGGCAATCGGAACCCGGCTTATGTGCGCACCCGGCTGCGCCGTCTCCGGCCGGAACTCGAGGCTCGGGGCCTGACGGCGCCACGCCTGGCCGCCGCCGCAGGGCATCTGGGCCGGGCCCGCGCGGCCCTGGAGCGGGCGGTGGCCTCGCTGCTGGCCGGCGCGGTTGCTGTCGACCCGTCCGGGTACGCTTGGCTCGAGCCGGAGCCGCTGGTCGGCGCCGGCCCGGAGACCGGCCAGCGGGCCCTGGCACGCGTGTTGATGGCTGTCGGTGGCGGCGCCTACGCACCGCGCCTCGAACGTCTCTCGCGCCTGTACGACCGTCTGAGCATGGGCCTGGGCCGTGGCGCCACCCTGGCAGGCTGCCGCATTCTGCCGCGCCGCGGCCGGCTGCTGATTGTGCGGGAGCCCGCGGCGGCGGCGGTGGTGGCTGTATTGCCGGGCGCGCAATTGCGCTGGGATGGACGATTTGAGGTGGTGCTGGCGCGGGACGCTGGGGGGGGACGCGGGTCTCTGGTGCTCGGTCCCTTGGGTGAGGCGGGTCTGGCCGGGATCTCCGAAGACCTCGACCAGGCTCGAGCAGGCGTGATTCCGGCTGCCGCGCGGGCCGGTTTGCCGGCTCTTTCGGACCGCCAGGGCCTTCTCATGGTGCCGCACCTGGGCTATTGCCGCGTTCCCGAGGAAGCCCCGGCCCTGAAGAAATGCCGGTTCGCGCCGGAAAACGCCCTGACCGGATCACGTTTTACAGTTGCTTAGGTCGCGCGGTGCATTATCTCTATGCTAAGCTGAAGCCCTAGGCTTCTGCCATCCGACCGGCGGACGGCCGAGGATGGATCTGTCACAGGAAGGGATAGCGACTGTGAATTTCAGCCGGAACGCAGCATTGTGGATCTTCGTCGTGCTGCTCGTCCTCTTGCTCTTCAACCTGTTCCAGGGAACGGCAACCCGTGGCACGGCGCAGCCGATGGCCTTCTCCGAATTCATCGCCGAGGTCGAGGACGGCCAGGTCCGCGACGTGGTCATCCAGGGCCAGCAGATCACCGGCCATTTCAACGACAGCCGGTCGTTCCAGACCTTTGCGCCCGAGGACCCGAACCTGGTGAGCGTTCTCCTGAAGCGCGGCGTTCGCATCGAGGCGACGGCGGAGGACGACGGCAACGCGCTGCTGTCGATCCTCGTCTCCTGGTTCCCGATGCTCTTGTTGATCGGGGTGTGGATCTTCTTCATGCGCCAGATGCAGTCGGGCGGCGGCAAGGCGATGGGCTTCGGCAAGAGCCGCGCGCGTCTTCTGACCGAGAAGCTCGGCCGTGTGACCTTCGACGACGTTGCGGGGATCGACGAGGCGAAGGTCGAGCTCGAGGAAATCGTCGAGTACCTGCGCGACCCGCAGAAATTCCAGCGCCTGGGCGGCAAGATCCCGAAGGGCTGTCTCTTGGTCGGCCCGCCGGGCACGGGCAAGACGCTGTTGGCGCGCGCGATCGCCGGCGAGGCGAACGTGCCGTTCTTCACCATCTCGGGCTCGGACTTCGTCGAGATGTTCGTGGGCGTGGGCGCGTCTCGGGTGCGCGACATGTTCGAGCAGGGCAAAAAGAACGCGCCTTGTATCATCTTCATCGACGAGATCGACGCAGTCGGCCGGCACCGCGGGGCGGGCCTGGGCGGCGGCAACGACGAGCGCGAGCAGACGCTGAACCAGCTGCTCGTCGAGATGGACGGCTTCGAGGCCAACGAGGGCGTGATCCTGATCGCCGCGACCAACCGTCCGGACGTGCTCGACCCGGCGCTCTTGAGGCCGGGTCGGTTCGACCGGCAGGTCGTGGTGCCGAACCCGGACATCCTGGGCCGCGAGAAGATCCTGAAGGTGCACATGCGCAAGGTGCCCTTGGCGCCAGACGTGGACGCGCGGGTGATCGCGCGGGGCACGCCGGGCTTCTCGGGTGCGGATCTGGCCAACCTGGTGAACGAGGCGGCGCTCTTGGCGGCGCGCTCGGGCAAGCGGGTTGTGACCATGGCGGACTTCGAGGCGGCCAAGGACAAGGTGATGATGGGCGCGGAGCGGCGCTCGATGGTGATGACCGAGGAGGAAAAGGAGCTGACGGCCTATCACGAGGCGGGTCATGCCCTGGTCGGCCTCTTCGTTCCGGGCAACGACCCGCTGCACAAGGTGACGATCATCCCGCGCGGCCGGGCGCTCGGCGTGACCATGAACCTGCCGGAGCGCGACCGCTACGGTTTCAAGAAGACCGAGATCACAGCGAGGCTGGCGATGATGTTCGGCGGTCGCGTGGCCGAGGAGCTGATCTACGGCCCCGAGAACGTGACCACGGGGGCGTCCAGCGACATCCAGCAGGCGACCAACATGGCGCGGGCCATGGTCACCGAATGGGGCATGAGCGACAAGCTCGGCCGGCTGCGCTACGTCGACAATCAGGAGGAGATCTTCCTGGGCCATTCGGTGACGCGCAGCCAGACCATCTCGGGCGAGACGGCGAAGATGATCGACAACGAGGTGCGGCGGATCATCGAGGAGGCGGAAGCCAAGGCGCGCGAGGTGCTGACCACGCACATGGAGGACCTGCAGAAGGTCACCAAGGCTTTGCTCGAGTACGAGACGCTGTCCGGCAGCGAGGTCAAGTCCATCCTCAACGACGAGCCGATCGATCGTTCGGATCCTACCGGGACGACCGGCGAGAGCGGCCGGCGCGCCTCGGTGCCCTCCAGCGGCAAGGCCGCCAAGGGCCCCGGCAAGGACCGTCCCGGCGGCCTGGAGCCCGAACCCCAACCGGGAAGGTGAAGCGAATCAAAGCGCAGACCCGGATCTATCCCCCAGCAGCACGTGATGGGCGCGGATCGACGGACCAAGGGTGAGAGCCTCTACCTCAGGCCCCTGGGTCTGGCGCCTCGGTCCGGAGCGACCGAGGGCTTCGTTCCGCTGGCCGGCGGGCCGCTCGGCTTTGCCGCCTGCGAGGTGATCCTCCGCTCCGGCCAGGGGACCATCAGCCGCGAGGTCCTGCCCGCGGCGGCCCTGGACGAGACCCTGCGCGCGCGCGACCCGGCCTTGGCCGAGGCCGCCGGGGTCCGGCTCGAGCGCCTCGGCCGGGCCCGTCCGCCGCTTGCCGGCCTGCCGATGGACCGCCCGCAGGTGACGGGCGTGGTCAACGTGACGCCGGACAGCTTCTCCGACGGGGGGGACCGCTTCGACCCGGGCCGGGCGGTCGCGGGCGGCCTCGAGATGCTCGCGGCCGGCGCGGCCTTGCTCGACGTCGGCGGCGAGTCGACGCGGCCGGGGGCCGAGCCGGTGCCCTTGGACGAGGAGCTGCGCCGGATCCTTCCGGTCGTGCGCGGCCTGGCGGAGCAGGGGGCCGTCGTCTCGATCGATACCCGCCATGCCCGCGTCATGGCGGAGGCGCTCGACGCCGGGGCGGCGGTGATCAACGACGTGACGGCGCTGGCCGGCGACCCGGAGAGCCTGGGGCTCGCGGCGCGGGCCGGCGTGCCCGTCGTGCTCATGCACATGCAGGGCGAGCCGCGCAGCATGCAGGACGGTCCGGCCTACGACGATGCCGCCCTGGACGTCTTCGACAGCCTGGCCGCGCGCGTGGCGGTCTGCGAGGCGGCCGGGATCGACCGCGCCCGCATCGTCGTGGACCCGGGCATAGGCTTCGGCAAGACCGTACGCCACAACCTGGAGATCCTCGAGCAGCTGGCGATCTACCACGGCCTCGGCTGCGCTCTGCTGCTGGGAGTCAGCCGCAAGGGCTTCATCGCCCGCGTGTCGGGCGAAGTGCCGCCCAAGGCGCGGCTTCCGGGCTCGCTGGCGGCCGCGCTGGCCGGGCTGGAACGGGGCGTGCAGCTGCTGCGCGTCCACGACGTGGCCGAGACCGTGCAGGCGGTCGCGGTCTGGCGTGCCATCGCTTCGGCCCGGCCGGAAGCAGCCAGCACGGCGCTGTCGTAGCACCAGGGGCATCTAATGCCGCGACAAAAGGTATGGCCTTCTGCTAGAAGAAGGCCGAGGTCGGGAAGGACGCTGTTATCTGGAGTCGGTCGAGCATGGCGCGCAAGCTTTTCGGAACGGACGGCGTCCGGGGCAAGGCCAACCGCGAACCGATCACGCCCGAAACCGTGCTGGCCGTGGCCATGGCGGCGGGCGCGCAGTTCACCAGGGGCGACCACCGCCATCTGGTCGTGATCGGCAAGGACACGCGGCTGTCCGGCTACATGCTGGAGCCGGCCCTGACCGCGGGCTTCGTTTCGGTCGGCATGGACGTGGTGTTGCTCGGCCCCCTGCCGACGCCCGCGGTGGCCATGCTGACCCGTTCGCTGAGGGCGGATCTGGGTGTCATGATCTCGGCCTCGCACAATCCTTATGCGGACAACGGCATAAAGATCTTCGGACCGGACGGTCACAAGCTGTCCGACGAGGTCGAGCGGGCCATCGAGGCGCGCATCGTCAAGGGCGTATCGGACGATCTCGCGCCCTCCGCCGAGTTGGGCCGGGCCCGGCGGCTCGACGACGCGCTCGGCCGTTACATCGAGTTCGTCAAGAGCACATTTCCGCGCCAGCTGCGGCTCGAGGGCCTGAAGATCGTAGTCGACTGCGCCAACGGCGCCGCTTACAAGGTCGCGCCCAAGGTGCTCTACGAGCTGGGCGCGGACGTGGTCGAAATCGCGGTTGGCCCCGACGGATTCAACATCAACCGCGACTGCGGAGCGACCGCGCCCCGGCACATGCAGGAGGCGGTTATCCTGCATTGCGCCGACCTGGGCCTCGCCCTGGACGGCGACGCGGACCGCCTGATTTTGTCCGACGAAACGGGACGCCTGGTCGACGGCGACCAGCTCTTGGCCTTGGTCGCCCGGTCCTGGCAGCAATCCGGGCGCCTCGCCGGCAACGGCATCGTGGGCACCGTCATGTCCAATCTGGGCCTGCAACGCCAGCTCGAGGCCCTCGGTCTCGATCTGGTTCGCGCGCCCGTGGGCGACCGCTACGTGGTCGAGCATATGCGCAAGCTGGGGTGTAACGTCGGCGGCGAGCAGTCGGGCCATATCGTCCTCTCCGACTACAGTACGACCGGCGACGGGCTGATTGCCGCCTTGCAGGTGCTTGCCGTGTTGGTCGAGGCTCGGCGGCCGGCTAGCAAGGTCCTCCAGGTTTTCCAGCCGCTGCCCCAGCTGCTGAGGAATGTCCGGGTCGGCAAGACAGCGCCGCTCGAGGATTCGCGTGTGCGCTCGGCGATCGACGAGGGCGAAGCGGCCCTGGGCGGCCAAGGCCGGCTGTTGATCCGCAAGTCGGGCACGGAGCCCGTCATCCGGGTCATGGCCGAGGGCGAGGACGAGCAGCTCGTGGGCCGCGTGGTCAAGGGTATCGTGGAGACCATCGAACGGGTCGCCGGTTGAGTGCGCAGGACACGGCGAGAAATGGGGGGAGAATGAGCGGGCGCGTTCTCATCGTTGCCGGATCGGACTCGGGCGGTGGCGCCGGAATCCAGGCGGACATCAAGACGGTCACCGCGTTGGGCGGCTATGCGGCCACGGCGGTCACGGCCCTGACGGCGCAAAATACCGAGGGTGTCTTCGGCATTGTACCGGTCGACCCGGACTTCATCCGCCAGCAGATGACCCTGGTGCTGGAGGACATCGGTGCCGATGCGGTCAAGACCGGCATGTTGCACGACGCCGCCGTGATCGATGCCGTGTCCGACGTTCTCGACGACCTGGACGACCGGATCCCGGTCGTCGTCGATCCGGTCATGGTGGCCCAGAGCGGCGCCTCCCTGCTCGCATCCGAGGCGGTGCAGACGCTCGTCCGGCGCTTGGCTCTGCGCGCCACGCTCCTGACCCCCAACGTGCACGAGGCCGAAAGGCTGACCGGCCTGACGATCGGCTCTGTGACCGACATGAAGCACGCGGCGGGCATGATGCTGACCATCGGCTGCAAGGCGGTTTTGCTCAAGGGCGGCCACCTGGGCGGCGACACGGTAGTCGACGTGCTGGCCCGCGAGGAGGAGGTCGTGCAGTTCGAGAACCCGCGGATCGACACGCCGAACCTGCACGGCACCGGCTGCACCCTGGCCTCGGCGACCGCCACGGGGCTCGCCCAGGGTTTGAGCCTGCACAAGGCCTACAGCCGCGCGCGCGCCTACCTGCAGGAGGCGATTCGCACCGCTCCGGGCCTGGGCCACGGCAGCGGCCCGCTCAACCACGGCCACACGGTGCGGCCCTTCGACGGTTAGGCGGAGACCCGAGGCCCCCAAAGGCTGGATCTGTTTCGCGGCCTACTGGTCCACGTCGTCGATGTCCGACTGGCCGGTCATGCGCCGGCGAATGTGCGACCAGGATATGCCCACGGCCAGGATCGTGGCGAGGATGACCAGGATCACATAGGTCATGATCTTGGGGCGGTCCGCGTCGAGCAAGCCCACGTCGATCATCACCCAGACGATCGCGCCGAAGAGAGCCACGGCCAGCGCCAGGCCGATCACGCCGATCGAGCGCCACGTCGCCCGCATGAAGATCACGTAGAGGATCAGCAAGGCCACGCCGACGAGCGCCTGGAGGGCCAGATTGTCGGAGCCCGGCGCGGTCACCCAGCGGTAGTACGAGTATTGCGTCGGGTTGAAGGTCGCGAAGACCAAAATCAGGGCGACGACCCAGCGGATCAGGAAACCGGTCGCATTGAACGCGGTGCGGGCCATGGCGTTGCCTCGGAAGTGAACGTGCTCGGAAGGCTTTACCCCGCCTTGCCGCGGAACGAAAGCGGGAATTCGCCGCGCGAGGCCGGCGCGCCCCGGATTTTCCGGATGCCGGCGGGTGTCGAATTCGTCGCTGTCCGATGCTAGTATGCGCGACCTTCTGGGAGTTCGGGCGCCGCGGGCGACCCGAAATCGATCGGAGGCGTGTCATGGTCATGAAATCCATTCTTGTCTCTGTCGAGGAGAGCGATGCGCTGTCCTCGGTCCTGACGACGGCGCTGCTCGCGGCGCAGCGGTTCGGCAGCACGATCGAGGGTCTCTGCCCCAGGTCCGCGATGGGCGCCTTCGTGGTCGTCGAAGGCATGTCGGCGGCGACTTCGGCCGCCTTGGAGAGCTTCGAAGTCGAGGAGCAGGAGCGCATGCGGCGCGCCCGCGAACTGTTCCGCAGCTTCATGGAGGATCGGGGCGTTGCTTGGGGCGGCCCGGGAAAATCCTCCAAGGAGGTCTCCGCCGGATGGGTGCCGGAGCTTCCGCCCGGCGATGAGGCCGTCACCCAGCGCGGCCGGCTCTACGACCTCATCGTAGCCGGCCGCCCGGCGCCCGGGGCGGCCGTGCCCCGAATGAGCACGCTGGAGGCCCTGATCTTCGAGAGCGGCCGGCCCGTCCTGATCGCCCCGCCCGCGCCGCCCGAAGCGCTCGGCGAGGTGATCGTGGTCGCCTGGAACGGCAGCACGGAAAGCGCCCGGGCGGTCGCCCTGGCCATGCCCTTCCTGGCCCAGGCCAGGACGGTGCATGTGCTCGCCGTCGAGGGCGGCTCCGTGCCGGGGCCCAACGCCGGAGAGCTGGCCGAGCATCTCGTCCGCAACGGCCTGCCCGCCGAGGCGACCGGCATCCGGCCGGAGGGCCGGTCGATTGGCGAGGCGATCCTCGAGGAGACCTCCTCGCTCGGCGCCGACCTGCTGGTCAAGGGCGCCTATACCCACAGCCGGCTGCGCCAGATGATCTTCGGCGGGGCGACCAGCCATATCCTGGCGGAGGCCGGCCTGCCCGTCCTGATGGCGCACTGACCTTCGGTATCACACCAGGGGGAAACGGCTTTCGGGGCGGCTCGCCAGAAGGTCCGACAAGACGGCCAGCGCCTTGTCGACCTGCGCCCGGCTGCGTGCAGCCTGCAAGCAGACGCGCGCGGCGTGAGGCACCTGCTGGCGGCCGACCGCGAAAACCTCGGCCGGGGCGATGCCGACGCCGCGCGCACGAGCCTCGGCGGCAAAGACCTCGCGCCGCCAGGGCTCGGGCAGCTTGAGCCACAGGTGGAAGGCCTCCGGATGGGTCTCGATCTCCGCGCCGGCCATCGCGCCGGCCGCGATCGCCTGCCGCGCCTTGGCCTCGGCGCGCTGCCACAGCGCCATGCGCCGGGCCTGGCCGCTGCGGATCAGGCGCGCGGCCACCTCGGCCATCAGGGGTGAAGCCATCAGAGTGCTGGCCCGCAGGCCGGCGCCGATGGCATCCAGGAGGCGCTTGTCGGCCCTCAGGTAGCCGATGCGCAGGCCGGGCGCGACGCTCTTCGAAAGACCGGTTACGTAGACCGAGCGCTCCGGCGCGAAGCTCGACAGTGGCGCCGGCGCCCGCCCGGGCAGGAATCCGTAGACGTCGTCCTCGACGATGGCGACGTCGTGTCTTTCGCAGATTCGCGCGATCTCGCACCGCCGTTCCTCGGGCATGACCGACGCGGTCGGGTTCTGCAGCGTCGGGATGCAGTAGAGCACCTTCGCCCCGGTCGCCCGGCAGGCGGCGTCCAAGGCCTCGGGCAGCACGCCGTGTTCGTCCAACGGCAGGCCGTGCAGCCGCAGCTCAAGCAGCGCGGCGATCGACTTGATGCCGTAGTAGGTCAGCTCCTCGGTCAGCACCACGTCGCCCGGCCGGGCGAGGGCCGCCACGGCCAGCAGCATGCCGTGCTGCGCCCCCGCGGTGACTACGACGTCGTCGGGTGCGGCGGCGAGCCCCCCCGCGCTCATCCAGTGTGCCCCGGCGGCACGGTGCCCGGCCAACCCCAGACCCATGTCATAGGCCAGAAAGCGCCCAAGCTGACCGTCCGCGCCGATCTCCGCGACGGTATCGGCCACGAGTTGTTGATCCGGGGGGCTGGGCGGCAGGTTGAAGGACAGGTCGACGAAGCCGCTTTCCGCCTCATCCTTGACCGGCAAGGGCATGTCGGTCGGCACCCGCTCGCGCACGAAGGTGCCGCGGCCGACCTCGCCGGCGATCAGGCCGCGGCGCTCGGCCTCGCCATAGGCGCGGGTCACGGTGCCCACGGTGACGCCGAGCCGCCAAGCCAACTCGCGGTGGGTCGGCAGGCGCTCGCGCGCGGCCAGACGGCCCGCGCCAATGTCTTCGGCCAGGGCCTCGGCGATGGCGATGTAACGCGGGCCGCCGTGTCCTTCGAGAGAGGGGTGCCAAGTTGTCATGGTGACAATGTAGCTGTTGACGGTCACAATTGGCAAGAATTATCATCATTCTTCGGGATATCAATATATTGTATTGATACAATTAGGAGAGTTCGATGCATACAATTCCTGGGCAGCCCGATTTGCAGGACGGATTGACGGCCCTCGGCCATCGCTGGACTCCGCAGCGCTTGGCGTGGCGCGCCCTCGAGATCCTGCTGCTCTGGCAGGACCGGGCGACACAGCGCCATGCCCTGGCCACGCTCGACGACCGTCTGCTCGAGGACATGGGTCTCAGTCGCGGCGTGGCCGCCGCCGAGGCCGCGAAGCCGTTCTGGCGGGCCTAGGCTCGTGTCGGGCGGATCGGTCCGGTCCGCGGCCGCAGCCCCGGCAGGGGGCCGCTGGGCGGTGCTCGGCACCGCGCTGCTGGCCGTGACTTTCTGGGGGGCGACGCCGGTCGCCACCAAGCTGGCGGTCTCGGGGTTCGACCCGCTCGCCGTCGGCCTGCTGCGCACCCTGCTTGCGGGCCTCCTGGCCGTGCCCCTGCTGGCCTTGGCGCGTCTCGCGCCGCCCAAGGCGCCGGCCGGGCGGGCGCTGCTCGCCGTTTCGGCCCTGGGCGGTTTCGTGCTCTTTCCCTTGCTGTTCAGTCTCGGCCTCGGCCGGACCAGCGCGGCCCACGGCGCGCTGATCCTGGCCGTGTTGCCGATCTTCACCGGGCTGATCGCCGCCGCGTTGGAGCGCCGCCGGCCCAGGGCGCGCTGGTGGCTGGGCGCCGGCCTGGCCATAGCCGGCACGGTGTGGCTGATCGCCGGGCGCTTCGGCCTCGCGGGCCCCGGCGCAAGCCTGAGCGGGGACCTGCTGGTGATGGCCTCGGCGCTGGCCGCCTCGACCGGCTACGTCGCCGGGGCCAGGGCCGCGCGCGACACGGGCACCTGGGCGGTGACCTTCTGGGGCCTCGCCCTGGGCGGCCTCGCCCTGCTGCCGGTGCTGCCCTTCGTGGTGGCTCCCGCCGAGCTGGTCCAGGCCGAGGCCAGCGTGTGGCTCAGCCTGCTCTACCTGGCGGGCGTTGCGTCGATCCTGGCCTATGCCGCCTGGTACTGGGCGCTCGGCCAGGGCGACATCGCGCGCACCGGCCTGATCCAGTTCGCCCAGCCGGTAGTCGGCCTGGTCCTGGCCGCGCTTATCCTGCGCGAAGCGTTGACCTGGCCGCTGCTCTTGGCCGCCTTCGTCATCATCGGCGGCGTGGCGCTCGCACAAGGCAAACCGTCGTAACGAAGGAGAAACCCGATGCCCCAGGAACTGCCGATCTATCAAGTCGACGCCTTCGCGTCCGAGGTCTTTGCCGGTAATCCGGCGGCGGTCTGCCCGCTGGACACCTGGCTGCCGGACGAGGTCATGCAGGCGGTCGCCGCCGAGAACAACCTGTCCGAGACGGCGTTCATGGTAAGGAACGGCGCGGACTACGATCTGCGCTGGTTCACCCCGGCCGTTGAGGTCGATCTCTGCGGCCACGCGACCCTGGGCGGCGCCTATGTCGTCGCAACCTATCTGGAGCCGGGCCGGGAACAGATCGTGTTCCATTCGAAGAGCGGGCCGCTCACCGTGACCCGCGACGGTGCGCTCTTCACCCTGGACTTTCCGTCCAAGCCGCCCGAGCGGCTCGGCGACCATGCGGCGGCCGAGGCCGCCCTGGGGAGCGCAGTCGAGGAGCTGTGGCGCGCCGACAAGACCATGGCGGTGCTGGTCGACGAGGCGGCCGTTCTGGCGGCCCGCCCGAACCTGGCCAAGGTGGCTGCCCTGCCGGGCGACGGCCTGATCGTCACGGCGCTGGGCCGGGAGCACGATTTCGTGTCCCGCTACTTCGCGCCCCATGCCGGCATCCCCGAGGACCCGGTGACCGGCTCGGCGCACTGCGTGCTGACGCCCTACTGGGCCAGGCGCCTCGACAGGGCACGCTTGAGCGCCCGCCAGGTCTCGGCGCGCGGCGGCGAGCTGGTGGTCGAGGACCGCGGCGAGCGGGTCTTGATCTCGGGCCGCGTCGCGCCTTATCTCGAGGGGCGCATCCGCGTATAAAGGGCACACCGCAGAAGCAGGAGGGAACGATGGCCCGTGACGTCCATCCGCCTGCGCTGGATCCGCAGTCCGTGCCGTCCCGCCAGGGGTCTTCCTATCCCGAGCCGTTCAAGGGACCGGTCGAGGGACGCGGCAAGCGCGCCCTCGGCGAGATCCTTGGCCTCACGAACTACGGCGTCAACCACGTGCGCCTCGCTCCTGGCGCCTGGTCGGCCCAGCGCCACTGGCACAGCCACGAGGACGAGTTCGTCTATGTCCTCGAGGGCGAGCTCACCCTGGTCACAGACGCGGGCGAGCAGGCGCTCGCGGCCGGCATGGCGGCCGGTTTCCCCGCCGGCGTGGCCGACGGCCACCACCTGGTCAACAACAGCGGCCGGTGGGCCGCCTACCTCGAGATCGGCGACCGCTCGGCCGACGACGAGGTGCGGTATTCCGACATCGACCTGTTCCTGCCGAGCCGGCGGAACGGCCAGGTCTTCACCGACAAGACGGGCACGCCCTACCGATGACCGGGCCGGCGGCGCAGGCGATCTCGATCGACCCGGCGCAAGGACCGGCGGAGATGGCCGCGGTGCGCGAGCTGTTCCTCGAGTACGCGGGATGGCTCGACTTCGACCTCTGCTTCCAAGGCTTCGAACAGGAGCTGGAGACGCTCCCGGGCAAATACGCGCCGCCGCGTGGCGGGCTCTGGCTCGCCAGGGTGGGCGGAGTCCCGGCCGGTGTCGTGGGCCTGCGCCCGCTGGACGGGGGTGTCTGCGAGCTGAAGCGGCTCTGGGTCCGGCCGGCCTTCCGCGGCCACGGCCTCGGCCGCCGTCTGACCGAGACCGCGGTCGCGGCGGCGCAGACCGCCGGCTACGGCACCATGCGGCTGGACACTATCGGCGGGCAGATGCAAGAGGCCCGTGCGCTCTACGAGAGCCTGGGCTTCCGCGAGACCGAGGCCTATTACCACAACCCGCATCCCGGGGCCGACTACCTGGAACTGGACCTCGACACTCGCGGCGCCGTGGAACGTTAGAAGGCGGCGGAGTTCCGGTCTTTGCCGACGCTCGGAGAGCCTGGCGGCAAGGCTCAAGGCTCGGGCGGCGCAAGACTGCACCCTTGCGTGCCCGAGCCTCTTTGCCTCGATTCCGATGCGTGCCTGTCTCGAAGCGGACATCAGGCTCTTCGACGCTTGGTTCCTATGCGCTTTGTCCAGAATCTTGCAGGCTGCGCGTACCGAGATCCCTTTTTTCTTCGACGTTCGCGACGAGCCAAGACAGACCGAGGACGACGAAGGCCACGACGCCGATGATAAGGGCGAGCTTGGAATCGTCCAGGGCCAAGCCTCCGGGCGCACCGGCGTTCGACTCGCCCGCCAACAGGAAATTCGTGGCGGCCATACCGGTGTAGTGCATCAGGGTGACGGAAAGTCCCATCACCAGCGCCGTCATCATGCGGTGATCCGGCTTTTCGTTCGCTCTGGCTTCGACGGTGTAGGACATCAGCCGCAGGGCCAGGCACGACAGCAGCACGGCGACAACGATCGAGGCGCCGAACCAAATCGGATCGTAGCGGATCGCGGTGTCCATGCGCATGGCCGCCATGCCGGTGTAGTGCATGAGGCCAATGCCGGCGCCGAGCACGGTGCCGCCGAGAACGAGACGCCCGAGGCCCCGGGATTTCCGGCTCACGAAGTTGAAGGCGAAGCCGCTCGCCGCCATGGCGAACACGGCCGACAGGGCTGTGATCAGCAGGTCATAGCGCGCGGTCCGGCCATAGCCCATTTCAAGGGCCAGCATGGCCACGAAGTGCATCGTCCAAATACCGGTGCCCATGGCGACCGCGCCGATCACCAGCCACTTCATCCTGGCCGCGGGATTGGATGCGGCGATAACGCGTTCGACCAGATGAAACGAGGTATAGGATGCGAAGACAACCACCGTATAAGACAAGAAAACAAGCCAAACGTCGTATGACTGGCCTATGACAGCTGCGTCGCTGTGCTGCTCCATTAGGAAAAATTCCGACAACATCTCATACATCTCCCAATACTGTTCAAGGCGGGATCACCGCATCCCTTCGTACGGTAGCCGGTGGCCGCGATGCCGCCTTCTGTGCGTTACCGATGGAGACAGGTTGTCTCGGCTCTGTGACGTGCTTCCGCCGACGGCAAAAGCACCGGCCGATAACCCAACCTGCCCTTGGCAAGCCTCCATTCGACAAGAGATATGAAATATCGCTGAAATTTTACTTAGGAATGATTATCATTCACAGGCCATTTGTGTAGAATATCCACGCTGGGCCAGAGCAGTCTCGAGATTAGCGGACCCGGCGCGCGCGGCCACCCATGGCGCCATATGCCCTTGGAGGGCCGCCTCACGCCGCCGCGACGCGCACCCCGGCGCCCTGCAGCAGCATGATCTTGTTCAGGAGCTTGACGCAGGCGTAGACCGCCTTGATCGAGGGTGCCGGGATCCCGGTCAAACCGCCCAGCTCGAGCACCGCGCCCATAAGCGCCTCGACCTCGAGCGAGCGGCCCAGCTCGACGTCCTGCAGCATCGAGGTCTTGTGGGCGCCGACGCTCTCGGCGCCGGCGATGCGCTTCTCGATGGTGTGCCTGAACGTGATGCCGAGCGCTTCGGCGATCGCCTGGGACTCGGCCATCATGGCGGCGGCCAGGTCGCGGGTGTCGCGGAACTGGCAGATCTCGGCCAGGGTCGCGTGGGTCAGCGCGCTGATCGGGTTGAACGACAGGTTGCCCCAGGCCTTGAGCCAGATCTCGGAGCGGATGTCGTCCAGCACGCGCGAGCGAAAGCCGGCCTCGACCAGCAGGTCGTGGAGCTTCCGCACGCGCGCGGTCTCGCGGCCGTCGAGCTCGCCGATCGGGAAGCGGTCGCCCTCGACGTGGTGGATGACGCCGGGCTCGGGCACGTCGGCCGCCGGGTAGACGACGCAGCCGATGATGCGGTCGCCGTCGATGTTCCTGGACAGCAGGCCGGTCGGGTCCAGGCTCTCCAGGCGGTGGCCGTCGTGGGGACCGCCGTGCTTGTGGAAGTACCACCAGGGAATGCCGTTCTGCACCGTGACGATCACGGTCTCGGGGCCCATGAGGGCCGGGACCTGACGGGCCACCTGCTCCAGGTAGTGGGCCTTCAAGGCCAGGATCACCAGGTCCTGGGGGCCGGCCTCGGCCAGCTTGTCGGTTGCGGTGACGTTGCGGGCCACCGCCTCGCTGCCGTCCTCCCAGATCAGCTTGAGGCCGTTCTTTTGGATCGCGGCGAGGTGGGCACCCTGGTCGATCAGGGTGACCTCCTCGCCCGCCAGCGCGAATTTCGCGCCCATTAGGCCGCCGATCGCCCCGGCCCCGACGATGCAGATCTTCATGTCCTCACTCCTTGTTCTTCTTGTCCGTGCCTACTGCTCGAAAACGTTGGCGAGCGTGCCGATGCCTTCGATCGTGACCTCGACGGTATTGCTGGGCTCCTTCATCGAGCCGACGCCGAGCGAGGTGCCGCAGGCGATGACGTCGCCGGGCTCCAGAGTCAGGTCCTGGGAGATCCGGCTGACCAGCCGTGCCGGCGGACAGATCATGTCGCTCACCGGGTAGTTCTGCCGCTCCTGGCCGTTCAGGACCGTCCGGATCGTCAAGACCGAAGGGTCCAGCCCGGTCGCGATCGCCGGCCCGAACACGCCGAAGGTGTCGAAGCTCTTGGCCCGCGTCCACTGGGCGAAGGTCGGGTCCTTGTTGAGCAGGTCGGCGGCGGTCACGTCGTTGATGCAGGTGTAGCCGAAGATGTGGTCGCCGGCCGCGTCCTCCGCTACGGCGCGGCAGGTCCTGCCGATCACGATGCCGAGCTCGCCCTCGTAGACGACACGGCCATCGTAGGATTTGGGCCGCCGGATCGTCTCGCCGGTCGCGAGGAACGAGCTGTTGGCCTTGAGGAAGTAGAGCGGCTCCTCCGGCGGCGTAAGCTCGAGCTTCTTCGCGAGCGCGTGAAAGTTGTTCCACAGCGCGACCATCTTGGTGGGCACGCAGGGCGTCAGCAACTTGACGGCGTCCAGCGCCACGGTCTCGGACGTCGCTACGGGCGCGGCGAACATTTCGCCCTCGTAAACGGCTATGCTGCCGTTCTCCAGCGTCCCAAAACCGGTTCGTCCCGCGTATTCGAAGCGGATCCAATGCGTCATGGTGGTCTCCCTGTGCGACAGCCTCGGGGGCCGTCCATCCCCTCTCGGCCGGATTCTGCGCCATGGCGCGCGCGCTTGCAAGTCTGGGGGCGGAGTTGCAAGTCGGGGCTATGCCGGGGCGCCCCGCCGGGTCATAATCCGGCCGCAAAAGTAGGGGAGAAGGGGCCATGGGCGAGCGGTATTTCGACGATTTCGAGGTCGGCGAGCGGTTCACCAGCCGCGGCGTCACGCTGAGCGAGTCGCAGATCCTCGACTTCGCGCTCGCCTACGACCCGCAGCCCTTCCACCTGGACAAGGAGGCGGCCGCGGCCTCGCCCTACGCCGGCCTGATCGCCAGCGGCTTCCAGACGCTGGCGCTGGGCTTCCGCATGTTCTATCAGGAGAAGGTGGTCAACGCCTGTTCCCTGGGCTCGCCGGGCATGTCGGAGCTGCGCTGGCTGCTGCCGGTGCGCCCGGGCGACACCCTGCACAGCGAAGCCGAGATCACGGGCAAACGCCCCTCGCGCTCCAAGCCGGACCGCGGCAGCGTCGACATGGCCTTCCAGGTCAGGAACCAGCACGGCGAGGCGGTGATGAGCTTTCTGTCCACCATGATCCTCGCCCGCGGGCCGGACGAGACCTGAGGTGGGAGCGAAGATATGCGCGTGAGCGAGCGATGAGGCGGTGGATCGTCGTCGGCGGCCTCGCGCTGCTGCTGGCCGCGGCCGCAGCGGTCTACTTCGGCGGCTTCCTTGCGCCGAGCGGCCACACGGACTATGCCCTGCAGAAGCAGCTGCACGACGCCTCGGGCAAGACGGGCATCATCTGGCATGCCATGCCGGTGGAACAGGCCTATCGGGAGATCCCGCATCAGCGGACGCTCTTCCGCGCGAAGCAGGCCAAGGCGTCGCGCGACGAGGCGGATTACCTGGGGGCGCTCTTCGCGCTCACCGACGCGGCCGTGTCCGAGCGGGTGGCCACGCAGGGCAAGCTCCAAAGGGGCGAGCCGGTCGAGCCCGGCACGTCCAACTACGACGCCATCCTCTCGGGCATCTTGGCGCTCGACACGCCCGGCCGCCTGTTGCCGGTCGAGGCCCTGGTCTACCAGGCGATCGCGGAGCAGCGCCGCTACCTCGAGGCGTGGCGCGCGGCGGGCCGGGGCGATTACTTCGATCCGGGCGACTCGCTGGTCGAAAGCGCCCACAAGAAGCTGGTCGGCGCCCACGACCGCCTGCTCGAGATCTTCGACGACGAGGATCTGCACAACCGCCAGGCCCTCCACGACCACCTCTCGGCGCTCGACTTCATCTAGGAATTAGGAATTGGGGTCAGACTCGATTTACTGCGCATATCTCTTTGAGAATCAGACCGAAGGTGGAGCTAAATCGAGTCTGACCCCATTTCCTCGCCGCTCCGGATAGCGCGCTAGATGCAGCGCAGCAATTTCCATGGCCTGCGTTGACGCACTGCAACATAATCCCTAGTATCGCGCCACCGCGGCCGCCGGCATACCGCTGCCGCGGTCGGGACAGCTCCACGGAGGACCGCGCTCGATGACCCAGCCCGCTCCGGACCAACCCGCCGTCCGCCCGCGCAACCCCTGTTTTTCCTCGGGGCCCTGCGCCAAGCGGCCGGGCTGGTCGCTGGGCGGGCTCGAGGGCGCCTGCCTCGGCCGGTCGCACCGCGCCAAGGAGGGCAAGGCTAAGCTCGCCGAGGCGATCGAGCGCTCGCGCGCCCTGCTCGGGATGCCGGACGACACTCGCTTGGCCATCGTGCCGGCCTCGGACACCGGCGCGGTCGAGATGGCGCTTTGGTCGCTCCTGGGCGCGCGTGGCGTCGACATGCTGGCCTGGGAGAGTTTCGGCCAGGGCTGGGTGACCGACGTCGCCAAGCAGCTCGGGCTGGACGACCTGCGGGTGCTGGAGGCGGGCTACGGCGCCTTGCCCGACCTCGGCCGGGTCGATCCGGAGCGCGACGTCGTCTTCACCTGGAACGGCACGACCTCGGGCGTGCGCGTGCCCGACGGCGACTGGATTTCGGACCAGCGCGGAGGCCTGACGATCTGCGACGCCACCTCGGCGGTCTTCGCCATGGACCTGCCCTGGGACAAGCTGGATGCCGTCACCTGGTCCTGGCAGAAGGTGCTGGGCGGCGAGGCGGCCCACGGCATGCTGGCGCTCTCGCCCCGCGCGGTCGCGCGGCTGGAGAGCCACCGGCCGCCCTGGCCGCTGCCCAAGATCTTCCGCATGACCAAGGCGGGCAAACTGAACGAGGGCCTGTTCCGGGGCGAGACCATCAACACGCCGTCCTTGCTCTGCGTCGAGGACCTTCTGGACGCGCTCGCCTGGGCCGAGGAGATCGGCGGGCTCGCGGCGCTGATCGCCCGTTCGGAGGCCAACCTGGCGGCCGTCGCCCGCTGGGTCGAGGCGAGCGACTGGGCCGGCTTCCTGGCCGCGGACCCGGCGACACGGTCCTGCACCAGCATCTGCCTCGAGGTCGTCGACCCCTGGTTCCGGTCCCTGGACCCGGCCGCCCAGGCCGCCGCGGCCAAGGCCGTGGCCGCGCGGGTCGCCGAGGCGGGCGCCGGCTACGACCTGGGGTCCTACCGCGACGCCCCGCCCGGCCTGCGCATCTGGGGCGGCGCGACGGTCGAGCGGGACGACATAGAGGCCCTTCTGCCCTGGCTGGACTGGGCCTATGCCGAGGTCAAGGCCGGCCAGGCCGCCGCGACATGAGGATTCGACGATGCCCAAGGTGCTGATTTCAGACAAGATGAGCGCGCTCGCCGCCGAATTGCTGCGCGAACGCGGCGTCGAGGTGGAGGTCGCTCCCGGCCTGCCGCCGGAGGAGCTGGCGGGGAAGATCGCCGACTGCGAGGGCCTGATCGTGCGCTCGGCCACCAAGGCGACGGCGGAGCTGATCGCCGCGGCCAAGCGCCTCAAGGCGATCGGCCGGGCCGGCATCGGCGTCGACAACGTGGACATCCAGGCCGCGACCAAGCGCGGCATCGTGGTCATGAACACCCCGGGCGGCAACGCGATCACGACGGCCGAGCACGCGATCGCCCTGCTGCTCGCGCTGGCCCGCCAGATCCCCGCCGCCGACCGCTCGACCCAGGCCGGCAAGTGGGAGAAGTCGCGTTTCATGGGGGTCGAGTTGACCGGCAAGACCCTCGGGATCGTCGGCTGCGGCAACATCGGCTCGATCGTGGCCAACCGGGCGCTCGGCCTGAAGCTGCGCGTGGTCGCCTACGACCCCTATCTCTCGCCTGACCGCGCCGAGGACCTGAACATCGAGAAGGTCTCGCTGGAGGACCTCCTGGCCAGGTCCGATTTCATCTCGCTGCACGTGCCGCTGAACGATCAGACCCGCGGCATCATCGACGCCGCGGCCCTGGCCAAGACCAAGTCCGGCGTCAGGATCGTCAACTGCGCGCGCGGCGGCTTGGTGGTCGAGGCGGACCTCAAGGCGGCCCTGGATTCGGGCCACGTCGCGGGCGCGGCCCTCGACGTCTATGCCGAGGAGCCGGCGCGCGACAACCCGCTGTTCGGCTCGGACCTGCTCGTGGCGACGCCGCACCTGGGCGCGGCGACCAGCGAGGCGCAGGAGAAGGTGGCCGTGCAGATCGCCGAGCAGATGGCCGATTTCCTCCTGACCGGGGCGGTCTCCAACGCGCTCAACATGCCCTCGCTGACCGCCGAGGAGGCGGCCCACCTCAAGCCCTACATGACGCTGGCCGAGCAACTCGGCTCCTTCGCCGGGCAGCTGACCCGCTCCGGCCTCAAGGGCGTCACCATCGAATACGAGGGCCAGGTCGCGGGGCTGAACACCCGGCCGCTCACCCAGCTCGCACTGGCCGGCCTGCTCGCGCCGATCCTCGAGTCCGTCAACATGATCAACGCGCCGGTGATCGCGCGCGAGCGCGACATCGATATTCGCGAGATCCGGCACGAGCGGGACTGCGACTACCAGACCCTGATCCGCGTCACCGTGCTGACCGAGGCCCAGGAGCGCTCGCTTGCCGGCACGCTGTTCGGGGGCACCAAGCCGCGCCTGGTCGAGATCAAGGGCATCCCCATAGAGGCCGAGCTGGGCGCGCATATGCTCTATATCTCCAACGAGGACAAGCCCGGCCTGATCGGCGCGCTGGGCACGACGCTGGGCGACGCCGGGGTCAACATCGCGACCTTCCACCTGGGCCGCGCCGAGGCCGGCGCCGACGCGTTGGCGCTGATCGAGCTTGACGAGGCGATCGCCCCCGAGGTGCTCGCCAAGGTGCGCACCCTGCCGCATATCAAGCAGGCCGTGCCGCTCAGGTTCTAGGCTCCGCCATGGACCGCCGGATCTCTTGGGTGGTGCTCTGGCCGCTCCTCCTGTGGCCCGGATTGGCCGATGCCGGTCCGCTCGACCAGCTGGGCATCGAAGTGCAGACCACGAGGGCCCGGCCGCCGCTTCCGCTGCGGCCCTTCGACCATGCCTGGCCGCCGGCCAACCTTGTGCCTGACAGCCGGCCGGGCCTGGGTACCCTCGACGTCGCCGAGGCCTGGCTGGTCGAGCCGACGACCCGCTACGGCCACGGCGTCTTGGGTGACGCGGTCGAGGCGGCCGGCCTGCTGGTGATCCTGCGCGACGGCCGCCGCCTGTCGTACCGGCTCCCGGACGACTCCGTCTTCGAGGACCTCCAGCCCCGGGTCGCCGACCTCGACAACGACGGCCGGGAGGAGATCATTGTCGTCCGGTCCAGGCCGGGTGCCGGGGCGGCCCTGGCCGTGTTCCACGTCGAGGGCGGCAGCCTCAGCCCGCGCGCCGAGACGCCGGCCATCGGCCGTTCCAACCGCTGGCTCAACCCGGTCGGCATCGGCGATTTCGACGGCGACGGCGGGCCGGAGGTGGCCTATGTCGAGACCCCCCACATCGGCGGGACCCTGCGCATCTGGCAGCTGATCGGGGACCAATTGGCACAGGTCGGCAAGCTGCATGGCTTCTCCAACCACGCGATCGGCTCGCGCGAGCTGGGCCTCTCGGCGGTCCTCGACCTGGACGGCGACGGCAGCGACGACCTGCTGCTGCCCGACGCGACGCGGCGGAGCCTCAGGCTGGTCTCCTTCGCGCGCCGGCGCTTCACCGAGCTTGGCCGCCTCGAGCACGAGCGGGAGATCGACACCGCTTTCACGGTCGGCGACCAGGACGGCAACGGCCGCGACGACATCGCCTACGGCCTTGCCGACGGCGCTTGGGTGCTGCTGCTTCGCTAACCGGAGGTTCCCGAGTCGGCGGTCTTCAACGTCTTGGTGCGGTATGGGCGCGCAGCCATTCCGCCAAGTCCTCTTCGCCGACCTCTCCCGCGGCGACGCCAAGCATGGCTCGCGTCGCCTCCACCTTGTCGGCAGTTAGCCGCCGGCCGTTCAGCGCCAGGAAGAGGCCCAGTGCCAGAAAGGCGACTCGCTTGTTGCCGTCGACGAAAGGATGATTACGGGCGATACCGACCACATAGGCCGCCGCCAGCCGTTCCAAGTCTGTCGCCGGTTGGTAGGCATGGAGATTCACCGGCCGGGCGAGGGCGGAATCCAGCAATCCGTTGTCGCGTATGCCCTCTGGTCCGCCGTGTTCGGCGAGAGTCTCGCCATGCAGCAGGATGAGCGCCTGACGGTCGACCCAGACCGGCTCGGTCATTTGGCCAGGGCGCGAAAGGTCTCGCGATACTCCTTCATAAACCCGCGCCCCAGCTCGAGCTGTTCCTCGACGGCCGGATCATAGGGTGTCAGGAGATAGCCGCTAGGTGTTTCCGTGACGAACAGCGTGTCGCCGCGGCCGACCTTGAGGCGCGCCAGCATCTCCTTGGGGACGATGGCGCCGGTCGAGGTACCGACCGTGGTGAGCTTCAGTTTAAGCATGACGCATCCGTATTATTATATTTATTATAATAACCGAAACTGCGGTCGGCCGTCAATCCTCGTGTGCGGCCCTAACCCGGCGGGCCAGTTTGGTCATGCGCTGGACGGCCAGGATCGAGACGAGGACGGCCGCCGTGAAGACGTAGATGCCGGAATGCATGGCGACCTCGCTGATCAGCGAGGCCTGGATCGCGACGACCAGCAGCGCCACCACGAAGACGTCGAGCATGGACCAGCGGCCGAGCTGCTCGATCCAGCCGAGCGCGCGGCCGAGCAGGGCGCCGCCGGCGTCCGCCTGGTACCAGAGATAGAGCGCGAGGACCAGCTTGAGCAGCGGGAAGACTACGGAAAACACCACGATGACGGCGAACAGGAAGAGGTCGCCATGGCGCCACAGCTCGGCCGCGCCCTGCAGGACCGAGACCCGCTCGGACAGGAACCACAGCTTCTCGACCGTCATGATCGGCAGGGTCCAGCCGAGCACGAGCAGGATCCCGGCGACCAGGAAGACCCAGCCGAGCAGGCGGTCGGGCCCGCGCGCCCTGGCGGCCAGGGAGTTGGGGTGTGGGCCGGCCATTGCGCCCGCGTTCAATCCCGCGCGGCCGTGTGAACGACGCGTTGCGGGAAGGGAATCGTGCAGCCGGCGGCTTCGATGCGTTCCTTGGCCTGGCGGGTCAGGTCGAACTTGAGCGCCCAAAAATCGCCGGTGTTCGCCCAGCAGCGCAGGTTGAGATTGACCGAGCTGTCGGCCAGCTCGCTGACCATGACCTGGGGTTCGGGATCCCCGAGCACGCGGGCGTCGCCCGCCAGCAAGTCGCGAAGCGCACCCAGCGCACGCTCCAGGTCGTCGCCGTAGTCGACCCCGACCGTCAGGTCGAGGCGGCGGGTCGGCAGGCGGGAGTAGTTGAGGATCGAGCGGCTCCAGATCTGGCTGTTGGGCACCGACCGGTAGATGCCGTCGAAGGTCGTGAACTCGGTGTTGAACAGGCCGATCTCCTCGACCGTGCCGGCGATGCCCTCGGCGTCGACGTAGTCGCCGACCTTGAAGGGGCGCAGGAACAGCAGCATCAGCCCGGCGGCGATGTTGGAGAGCGTGCCCTGCAGGGCCAGACCGACGGCGAGGCCTGCGGTGCCGAGCACCGCCAGGATACTCGCAGTCTGCACGCCGAACTGCGCCAATACCGCGATGACCACCAAGACCAGGATCATGTAGCGGACCAGGTTCGAGAGTACGCCGCTCACCGTCGCGTCGGCGCGGGGCAGTCGAAGCAGGGCCCGCCGCAGGGCGCGCCGCGCCCAGCCGGCCAGGATCCAGCCGACGACCAGAAGGATCAGGGCGCCGAGGATATCGAGCGCGTACTGCAGCGCCAGCTCGCCGTACGTTTCCAAGAGTTTGCTTGCGTCCAGTTCCATCACACCTCTCCTACACGCCAGAGCCTCGGGGCGGCCACACATTATCCGCCGCCTGCAAGGACCGCCAGCCCCGACCGGCTTGCCGTAAAGGGCCAAACCGGCTATTTCCCTTGGCGGCCTCCGGGTTTCGCCCAAGGGCCAGAACCAGCCCGGTACTCCGCTGAGAGAGTCACGCGCCCGATGAACGACCCCGGCGACACCGCCCTTCTGCCCGCGGGCCTGGAAGACATCCTGTCGCCCCAAGCGGCCCACGAGGCCGGCGTGGTCGAGCGGCTGATCGCCGCCTTTGCCGGCCAGGGATACGAGCGGGTCAAGCCGCCGCTGCTCGAGTTCGAGGAGACCCTGCTGGCCGGCGCCGGGGCCGCCGTGGCGCAGCAGACCTTCCGCCTGATGGACCCGGTCAGCCAGCGCATGATGGGCCTGCGGGCCGACATGACGCCGCAGGTGGCGCGGATCGCCGCGACCCGTCTGCAGCGCGCGCCCAGGCCGCTGCGGCTCTGCTACGGTGGCCAGGTCCTGCGCGTCAGCGGCAGCCAGTTGCGCAGCGAACGGCAGTTCGGCCAAGCCGGCGTGGAGCTGATCGGCGCGTCGCAGGAGGGGGCCGACGCCGAGGTCGTCCTGCTGGCCGCCGAGGCGCTGGGCGCGGTCGGGGTCGAACGGCTTTCGATCGACCTCTGCCTGCCGCCCCTGGTCGGCGCGCTGGCCCGGGAGCTGGGCTTCGACGACGGTCCGGGCCGGGCCCTGCTCCAGGCGCTGGACCGCAAGGACGCCGCGGCGGTGGACGCGCTGGCCGGGGACCGGGCCTCGCTGTTCCAGGCCCTGTTGCGCGCGGCCGGCCCAGCCGAGGCCGCCCTGGAGGCCCTGACCGCCGTCGCGCTGCCCGAGCCCGCCTCGGCGGATATCGCCCGCCTCGCGCGCGTCATCGGGCTGATCCGCGCGGCGGCGCCGGAGTTGACGCTGACCGTCGATCCGGTCGAGCATCGCGGCTTCGAGTACCAGACCGGGGTGAGCTTCACCTTTTTCGCCCAGGGGGTCCGGGGCGAGCTGGGCCGGGGCGGCCGCTATGTAGCGGAGCCGCCGGGCAATGGACCGGAATTCTCGACCGGATTCACGCTCTACATGGACACGGTGCTGCGCGCGCTGCCCGAGGCCGCGCCGCCGCGCCGGCTCTATCTGCCGGTCGGCGGCGACCCGGCGCGAACGCGCGAGCTGCGCGCGGCCGGCTGGATCACCCTGGCCGGCCTCGAGGCGGCGGCCGACCCGAAGGCCGAGGCGCGGCGCTTGGCCTGTACGCATCTGCTGACCGCCGAAGGTATCGAGGAGCTCTAGGACTATGGCGAACGTCATCGTGGTCGGCTCGCAATGGGGCGACGAGGGCAAGGGCAAGATCGTCGACTGGCTGTCCGAACGCGCCGACGTCGTGGTGCGTTTCCAGGGCGGCCACAACGCCGGCCACACGCTCGTGGTCGGCGGCGTGACCTACAAGCTCTCCCTGCTGCCCTCGGGCGTGGTGCGTTCCGGCAAGATCTCGATCATCGGCAACGGCGTCGTGATCGATCCCTGGGCACTCATCGAGGAGATCGCGCGGCTGGGCGAGCTGGGCCTCGAGATCACGCCGGAGACCCTGAAGATCGCCGACAACGCGGCGCTGATCCTGCCGCTGCACGGGAAGATCGACCGCGCCCGCGAGGTCGCACGCGGCGCGACCGCGATCGGCACGACCGGGCGCGGCATCGGTCCGGCCTACGAGGACAAGGTCGGCCGCCGGGCGGTTCGGCTCTGCGATCTGGCCGACCGGGAGGCGCTCGGCCAGCGGGTCGATGCCCTGCTGCTCCACCACAACGCCCTGCTGCGCGGCCTGGGAGAGCCCGAGTTCGATCGGGCCGAGACGATCCGGGAGCTGGAGGCCGTCGCGCCCAAGGTACTGCCCTTCGCCGACCGGGTCTGGCATCGCTTGGACGAGGCGCACCGGGCCGGCAGGCGGATCCTCTTCGAGGGCGCCCAAGGCGCCATGCTGGACATCGACCACGGCACCTATCCCTTCGTGACCTCGTCCAATACCGTGGCCGGCCAGGCCGCAGCCGGCGCCGGCGTGGCGGTCGGCGCACTGGACTACGTGCTCGGCATCACCAAGGCCTACACGACGCGGGTCGGCAGCGGTCCCTTTCCGAGCGAGCTGGAAGACGAGGTCGGCCAGCGGCTCGGCGAGCGCGGCCACGAGTTCGGCACGGTGACCGGGCGCCGCCGGCGCTGCGGCTGGTTCGACGCGGTCATGGTGCGCCAGGCGGTCACCGTGGGCGGCATCGACGGCATCGCGCTGACCAAGCTCGACGTGCTGGACGGTCTCTCCGAGCTCAAGGTCTGCGTCGGCTACCGGATCGACGGCGAGACCGTCGATCACCTGCCGGCCCTGGGCGCGCTGCAGGCGGCCGCACAGCCGGTGTACGAGACCCTGGAGGGCTGGCGGGACAGCACCCGGGGCGCGAGGTCCTGGGCCGACCTGCCGGCCACGGCGGTCAAGTACATCCGGCGCATCGAGGAACTGATCGACGCGCCGGTCGCCCTGCTGTCGACCAGCCCCGAACGCGAAGACACGATCCTGGTGTGCGACCCCTTTGCCGGCTAGGGGGAGAGGTCCGCGCCGCCCCGGGGCCGTGCGGCGAATATTCCCGACGAAGCTGCCTTCGATCACACCAAGTGCTCGAATTCTCGGCTGCCGTTAAGCCGGAGCCGGGGATTCCGGCGCGCAGGCGCATTGGGCGATCCGGCCGCCCGATCCCGAAGCATTAACCTTCCGTTTGGTCTATTGGGATTAAATAAATCCGCCTATCTGACTGTCGAATGACAGGATCGGACGAGTGCATGGCGAGGAGGCGATGAGCCGCAGCGAGGCAAGCGAGGGGCAAGCCGGTCAGGGCAGCGGGGGCGTGTCGCTGGGTCCCGACGGGCGTTTCGAGCTGCTGCCCGGCGTGCGTCTGCCGCGGCTCGACTCACCCCATGCCGAGGCGTATGAGGCGCGTGACATGAGGGAACCGGACCGACCTCATTTTGCACTGATCTGTCGCCGAGAATTGCTGCCCAGAGTCGACATTCTCGAACGCGTATCGCGGATCGACCGGAGTTCGATGATCAAGCCCAGACAGTGGGGCGTGGTCGACTGGCACCCGGCCGGGGGAAGACGTTTCGCGATCGTTTTCGAACAGCCGGGCGGCGGGCGTGTGTTCGGTGGCTCGCCGGGCGAGTTCGCGCCGATGAGGCTGGAAGATATCAGGCGATCCGTCATAGCTCCGCTGGTGCCCCTGCTACAGGAGTTGTCCGAGCGCGGGATTACCCATCGGGCGATTCGTCCGGATAATCTGTTCTACACCGACGAAAGCCGCAGCAAAGTAGTTCTCGGCGAGAGCGTTTCCACGCCGCCCGGTCTGGCCCAGAAGGCCGTCTTCGAAACCATCGAAAACGGCATGGCTGAGGCGTCGGGCCGCGGTCCGGGATACCCGCCCGATGATCTCTATGCGTTCGGCGTGCTTCTGGTCGTCTTGTTGACCGGCGAGATCCCATGCGCCGACATGACAGATCAGGAGATCGTCGCGGCCAAGCTCAAGCGTGGCTCCTATTCAGCCCTCTGCGGCAGGGCGCGGATCCCGCTTGCCATGCTGGAACCGCTTCGGGGGCTGTTGTGCGACGATTCGAGCGAGCGTTGGACCACGGGAGATCTAAAATCGTGGCTGGGCGGGCGTCAATTGACACCCAAGCTTCCGGCACTGCCGCCCAAGGCGACGCGGCCCTTCAGGTTCGCCGGGACCGAGTATCTGGACGCCCGCTCGCTGGCCTACGCCCTGGGCAACGACTGGCCGAATGCGGGGCCCAGCCTATACAACGGCAAGATCGCCGATTGGATGCTTCGTAGCCTGGGTAATGAGCCGCGCGCCCAATTGATCGGCAATACGATGCGCCGGCGTCAGTATGCTTCGGCCGAGGATGGCGGTAGCGACGACCGGACCATTTCGCGCATCTTGATGGCGCTCGATCCCGAGGCGCCGCTTCGCTACAAGGGGCTTGCGGTCAACATCGAGGGCTTGGGCCCGGCGCTGGCGGCAAACTACCAAAAACCGGAAAAAGTCCAGCTGTTCGTGGAGGTGCTGAGGGGCCGGCTTCCCTTGGCCTGGTTCGACGCCCAGCTAGCGAACCGGCCGGAACTCCTGTCCGTCAAGAAACTGATCGAACAAGCGTGCTCTTTCGCAACCCGGGCCCGGGCCGGGTTCGGCATCGAGCGCTGCCTTTATCAGCTCAATCCCCAGTGGCCCTGCCAGAGTCCTTTGCTGGCACAGGAGTATGTCTGTTATGTCAAAGACTTGCTGCCCGCTCTGGAGCGTATCGCCGGGCGTGGCATGCCGTCGGAAGAACCGGTCGACAAACACATTGCCGCCTTCTGCGCGGCGCGCACCAGACAGGTACCGGAGCGTCTCCTGAATAATCTGGCCGCGGATAGCGCGACCGTCAGGCATATGGCCATGTTGCAGCTCTTGGCGGACGTTCAGAGACGTACGGGTCCGGCCCGACTTCCGGCGTTGACCCGCTGGTATGCCAGCCTGCTTGCCCCCGCCATCGATGGATACCGCAACCGGCCGTACCGAAAACAGCTGGCCGACGAGATCGCGCGCTTGGTCGAACAGGGCGAGCTGGGGCTTCTGAGCGTCCTGTTCGACAATCCGGCCGCGGTCCGGGCCGACGAGCAGGGCTTCGCGGCCGCCCGCGCCCAGTACCGGCAGGCCGCCAATCGAATCTCCTGGCTGGAGCAGGGGGGGCTGAGTGGGCCGGAAAACGTGCTGCGCGCCAGTCGGCAGGCGGCAAGCATGGTCTCCGCCGTGCTTTCCGGACTGATGCTTGTCGTGCTGACGGTGTTCTACGCGATGTGAGGAAACGTCCCCGATGGCCGAAGCCGCCAAACGGACCAAAGCCGCTAAAGCGACCGCCCCCTGGCGGCCCAGAATTCTGTTCTGGACCGTGCTGCTGCCCGTCGCCGGATTGTTCCTGCCGACCTTGACGGTGCTGGCCTTGGCCATGCTGCCGACCTTGGGCGCCTATGTGGCCGAACGCAGCCGCGAGAACCACTTGGTCGTCACGGTGGGCCTGATGAACTTCTGCGGCAGCCTGCCGGCGGTGGTGAAGCTCTGGTCCGGGGGGCAGAGTTTCGCCGCCATCGGACCCGTGCTGCACGATGTCTTCGGCTGGTTGGTCGCCTACAGCGCGGCCGGTATCGGTTGGCTGATCTATCTGCTCATGCCGCCCATCGTGGCGTCGTACTGCCGGGTGGCCAGTCAAACCCACGTGCAATTGCTGAAACACGATCAGCGTAAGCTGGTCGAAGTCTGGGGCGAGGCCGTTACCCAGCCCCCCGAAACGGGCGGCGCCCCGGGGGCCGGGTGAGCCGCGAAAGGCGGTTTCTCGGCGCCGGCCTGTATCCGCTTCCCTCAGGATCCGACCGAGGAGAGCCGTCGGTTCAGCACGATCAAGTAGAGTAGAATGAACAGGTAGAAGTAGAACTCCTGCACCTCGCTGGGCCGGTGGAACGGATAGACTTGGTAACCCAAGGCATCGAGAATACGCTCGGAAAAGCGGGCGAATTCGGCCAGCAGGGCGGTCGGCAGGCAGAGCTGCGGCGGCAGGATGACGGCCCACGGCAGGCGACGGATGCGCGGCCGCCGGAGCGCGGCGAGCGGCACCACGATGCCGCCCAGGATCACGCCGATCTCGAGCAACGTGCGCGGCTTCTGGTCCAGCCAGGAGCTCACGTTGTGCAGGTTGGTCTCGCCCTGGTCGTTGACCGTCGACCAGTAGTCCGGTGTCTGCCAGTCGAAATAGTGCTGTCCCCAGCTCGCTTCCTCGCCGGCGATGTAGAAGCTGGCAACCGCCGCGAGCGCGATCCAGGCGGCGAGCAGGCGATGGCCCCTGACCCGGGGCAGCAGCAGGGTCCTGAGGGCGACTCCGCAGGCGCCGAGCGCCAAAAGCAGCTGGGACAGCTCCAGCAAGCCGCGCTCCCCGCCGATCCGGCGGAGGTAGAATTCCGGCGCCGCGTGAGCCGTCAGCGACAGGATCGCGGCGGCGGCGAGCGGAAGCACGAGCCACCACCAGGGCGAAAGCCGATCCGCTTGACCGCCGGCAGACCTATCGATCGTATCGCTTTGCCGGGTCGGGTTCATCGCTCGATCGCCGGTCTGCCGGCCGGTTCGGTTTGGGGTCGCTCGTACCTTTTGCGCCCGACCTCGGGCCTTGGTCAAGGGCGGCACGGGACGCCGGCCGCCGTTCCACCGCCCGCCGAGGCTCCCGTCAGCGCCGCCGGGTCGGCTGCCGGCCGCGGACCATGGCTTCAGTTGCTGGCGAGGCGTTCCTTGATCGCCGCGTTGCGGATCGCTTTCTGCAGCTTTTCGAATGCGCGCACTTCGATCTGGCGCACGCGCTCGCGGCTGATGCCGTACTCCTGGCTCAGCTCCTCGAGCGTGGTCGGGTTCTCCTTGAGCCGGCGCTCCTGTAGGATGTGACGCTCGCGCTCGTTGAGCGTCTCCATCGACTTGACCAGCAGCGCCCGGCGCTTGGCGAGTTCCTCGCTGTTGGCCAGCAGGGTCTCCTGGCTTTCGGTCTCGTCGACCAGCCAGTCCTGCCACTCGCCGTCGCCGTCGATCCTGAGCGGCGCGTTCAGCGAGTGATCGGGCGCGGCCAGTCGCCGGTTCATCTGCACCACGTCGTCCTCGGGGACATTCAGGGTCTCGGCGATCTTGCTGACCTGCTCGGGATGCAGGTCGCCTTCCTCGATCGCGCGCATCTGGCCTTTCAGCTTGCGCAGGTTGAAGAAAAGCTTCTTCTGTGCCGCCGTGGTGCCCATCTTGACCAGCGACCAGGAGTGCAGGATGTACTCCTGGATCGAGGCGCGGATCCACCACATGGCGTAGGTCGCCAGACGAAAGCCGCGCTCCGGGTCGAAACGCTTGACCGCCTGCATCATGCCGACGTTGCCCTCGGAGATCAGCTCGGACAGCGGCAGGCCGTAGCCGCGGTAGCCCATGGCGATCTTGGCGACCAGGCGCAGATGGCTGGTGACCAGCTTGTGCGCGGCCTCGACATCGTCATGCTCGCGCCAGCTCTTGGCCAGCATGTATTCTTGGTCATACTCCAGCATGGGGAACTTGCGGATTTCCTGAAGGTAACGGGACAGGTTGCCTTCAGAACCCAGGACTGGGACTTTGGGAGCGGCCATCTAGGGAACTCTCCGTCTTACGTTGGTGCGATACGGCGCCCAGACACGCAGGGCCAGCTTGCGCCTTTCCGTCGGGCTACAGCAGTCTTTCCGACGCGCGAAACGGGCGGTCGCAAACGGCTGCTGCCGCTTCGGCGCCCTGGCCCCCTCGCTGTTCTGAAATCCGGACTGCTTCACTCCGGTTTCCCCCATCTTATAACTTTTCCAAAGAATATATCAAGCTCTTTATATCCGGCGGCAAATCGCTCTCGAACCTCAGGTCTTCCGCGGTTGCCGGGTGGCGGAACCCCAAGGTCCGGGCGTGCAGCGCCTGGCGCGACACGGCTTCGACGGCGGCGCGCGCCCGCTCCGGCAGCCGGCCGAGGCGCCGGGCGCCTTGCCGGCCATAGACCCGGTCGCCGATCAGTGGGTGGCCGATGTGACTCAGGTGGACCCGGATCTGGTGCGTCCGGCCGGTCAGCAGCCGGCAGTCGAGCAGGCCGACGGCGCCGTCGGCGAAGCTGCGCCGCAGTCGGTAGCGGGTCTCGGCCGGCCGGCCGCCGCGCGTCAGCACGGCCATCTTCTTGCGGTTCCGCGGGCTGCGGCCGATGTTGCCCGCGATCGTGCCCGCGGCGGGCGCGGGCAGGCCCCAGACCACGGCGCTGTACGCCCGCTCGACGCTGCGCCGGGCGAACTGCTCGACCAGGCCCTTGTGGGCGGCGTCGGTCTTGGCGGCCACGATCAGACCGCTGGTGTCCTTGTCCAGACGGTGCGCGATGCCTGGACGGCGCACCCCGCCGATGCCGGCCAGCGACCGGCCGCAGTGGGCGATCAGCGCGTTGACCAGGGTCCGGTCGGGATTGCCCGGGGCCGGATGGACCACCATGCCGGCGGCTTTGTCGATCACGATGATATGACTGTCCTCGTAGACGACGTCGAGAGCGAGGGCTTGGCCTTCGGGTTCAGCATCTACAGTCTCGGGGATGACTATGGCGAAAGTTTGGCCGGGTTTGACCCTGGTCGAGGGCTCGGTTATCGTCGCGCCGCCCGCGCCGACCATGCCGGCCTCGATCAGGCCCTTGAGGCGCGAGCGCGACAGTCCGTCGAGGCGAGCGGCCAGCAGGCGGTCGAGCCGTTGGCCGGCCTCGGCCGCGCCGACGGTCACCTCGCGGCGGTCTGGGTCCGGATCGGGTCGCATGTCGCTTTCTGGTCTAAATAGGGAGTGCGGCCCGTGCAAGCTTTGAAGGCGCTGGTCATCGGGATGGGGGTCGCGATCCTCGCTATTGTCGCGGTGATCATCGTCACTCTCGTCCAGCGCATGAACGGCGATCCGGCGCAGTCCGCGGGCTTTGGCGAGGTCTCCGTGGCCGTGCCGGTGGGCTGCGCGCTGGGCCAGGCCGAGGCCGCCGATGGGCGCCTGATCCTGCGTCTCGAGGGGCCGCCGGAGCGGGGCTGCCAGCAGGCCGTGGTCGTCGACCTGGAGAGCGGCCAGGTGCTCGGCCGGGTCACCGCGACGCCGGGACCCTGACGGGTGGCCGGTCCTTGGCGCCCGCGAGACGGATAGCAACGGTTCCACCACCAAGACACGAAGACACGAAGGAGGGTTCGAAAGTCTTTGTATCTTGGTGTCTTTGTGGTGAAGACTCGGCCCTCGGAACGGGGCGGGAAGGGAGACCATGACCAACTTCTGCTCGGACAACACGGCGGGCGCCAGCCCGCAGATCCTGGAGGCCCTGGCGCGGGAGGCCGCGGGCAAGGTCATGCCCTACGGCAACGACGACCTGACCCGCCGGGTCGAGGCCCGCCTGCGGGAGGTCTTCGAGACCGACTGCGCGGTCTTTCCGGTGGCGACCGGTACCGCGGCCAACGTACTCGGCCTGTCCGTGATGACGCCGCCCTACGGCGCGGTCTATTGCCACAAGGATTCGCACATCAACGTCGACGAATGCGGCGCGCCCGAGTTCTTCACCGGCGGCGCCAAGCTGGTGACCCTGGACGGCGCCCACGGCAAGCTGACGCCCGAGATCCTGACCGGCGCGATTGGCGGCGTCGGCGACGTGCACCACGTCCAGCCGGCGGCGGTCAGCCTGGCCCAGGCGACCGAATCCGGCACGCTCTATACGCCGGAGGAGGTCGCGGCGATCGGCGATCTGGCGCGGCAACGCGGCCTCGGCCTGCAGATGGACGGCGCCCGCTTCGCCAACGCGCTGGTCGCGCTCGGCTGCCGCCCGGCCGAGATCACCTGGAAAGCCGGGGTCGACGCGCTGGCCTTCGGCGCCACCAAGAACGGCGCGCTGGCCGCGGAGGCGGTCGTGCTGTTCAAGCCGGAGCTGGCCCGGACCTTCGCCTACCGGCGCAAGCGCGGCGGCCACCTGTTCTCCAAGATGCGGTTCCTGTCGGCCCAGCTGGACGCCTATCTGGCGGACGGCCTCTGGCTCGCCAACGCGCGCCACGCCAACGCCCAGGCCGCCCGCCTGGCCGAAGGCCTGGCCGGCCTGCCCGGGGCACGCCTGCTGCATCCGGTCGAGGCCAACGAAATCTTCGCGGTCTTGCCCGAGCCGGTCATCGAGGGCCTCTTCGCCGCGGGCTTCCAGTTCTACCGCTGGGCTGCCGGGGGCGAAAATGCCGTGCGCCTGGTCGCCGCCTTCGACACGGCGCCCGAGGACGTGGAGGCCTTCCTGGCCGCCGCCCGGCGGCTGGCCGGCGCGGCGGTGCCGGAAACCGCCTGAGGCGGCGAGCCCCCGGAACCGCCACGAGGCCCTTGTATCCGGCCGCGCGATTGGCTACATCAATGGCCCGCGCGCGGCCACCTGTCCCCTTCGTCTAGTGGCCTAGGACATCGCCCTCTCACGGCGAAAACAGGGGTTCGACTCCCCTAGGGGACGCCAAATTGTCTTGGCCTTCTGCCCGCGGATCTCTCATCGGGCGCGTGTTCCACTTCAAAAAGCTGGATATATCACGAACATCGACGCCGCCAGGGTCGGTCTATGGCGCTCGAAATTCTCGGTTCCAGGGGCCGACGCCTCGCCTCATAGGCAAGGCGTGATGTCCGTCCGCGCAAAGTCGTCGCCCTTGAACAGCATGGGCTCGCCGCTGTCCTTGGCGAGCGCATAGGAAAAGCAGTCTCCGTAGTTGAGGCCCGCGACGTTCATGCCCTTGCCGTAGCGCAGGTAGGCGTCGCGGGCCAGTTCCACCTGCGCCGCAGTGACGGATTCGATCGTCAGGTCCAGGTCTCGTATGACGCCGTCCAGGATGGTCAGTGCGTGTCGAGCGCTATTCGGACCGGCTCGGCGAGCCACCACGATGGATGCCTCTATCGCCGATGCCGCGGAGAGGAGCCGGGCACTCTCTTGCTCGATCGCCTGTTCGAGCCGTTCGTGACCGGGCTCGCTATAGATGATCGCGATCAAGGCCGAGGTATCGACCACCATCAGCGCGGAAGCCCGGCCTCGTCATACTCCAGAAGCTCGTCCGCGCTTCGATCGTCCGCGACAGGTAGTCGCGAAATTTCTCTCTGTTTTTCTCTCAACAGCGTCCGGTCGATCTTCTTGCCGCCTTGTCGTTGTGCCCGCTCAAGCAAATTGCGCAACACGGACGCCGCGGGCGGCTTGGCCGCGGCGATCGCCTCGAGGTCCTCGGCGCTCAGGTCCTCGACCCGCAGGACATCGCGATCGCGACGCTTGAGGCGGCCGTATTCGTCAGCGGAAAGAACCACGATCTTGTCCCGGCCGTTACGGGTGACGGTCAAGGGTTCGCGCAGGGCCAAATCCTGGTAGAGACCGACTTTCTTCTGGAACTCGGTCGACGATACGCGGCGCACAGGCATCCCCGTTGTATTAAGGATTACACTTAATATACGTATTATCCGGATATTTGTCAAGATCGTAGCTATCTATGGCAGGTGGCTTCTGGTGTCGGAATGGCCGCTGCCGCGCACCAACGGCACCACTAGCACCCAGTACTCATTTTCATCCCCTATGGTACGCCGGATCCGCTCAAACTCCGAATTTCAAAGGACAAGTGCCCGCTCTTACGCGTCCCGGCGTAGCGACGCAGCCTCTCTCTCAAGGCGTCGCGGCGCACTCGATCGAGGAGCCGACGCGCGCGAGGACTCCTTCGGCGGAGTCGATGAGAGCGGCAATGTGCACGGCCGCCGACTCCTCGTCTGGGCCGGAGGCCTGGATCGAGGCCACGGCGGCGACGGTTTCGCCACCCAGCAGACCCTTGGCGACGAGATCCTCCGTGCGTTCAGACAACGATGCGGCCGGCTCGGCATCGCCCGCCCCGTTTCCGGTGCTCAACACGGCCATAGAGGTCACGGCCGCCGTGACCGCGTCCTGGAGCGGCGCCCGGGCCTCGACCGCGAATCCGCCGCCGGCCAGGAGCGCCGCCATGCGCAGCTTCCGTTCCGCATCGCTGTAGAGCGTGCGGGCATGCGCCAGCCGCTGCTGGTGACGTTCGGCGGTGTCGTCGAGGGAAGGCGCGCGGTGCAGCTGCCGCCGCTCGCCGGCGAAGCTCACGATGCCGGCTTCGGCCAGCCGCTTGAGCGCGGCAAAGCCGGCGCGGTCCAGGACCTCGATGCGCGGCGCGGCAAGGCCGGGGTCGCCGTCCGGCGCGCCGGGCGCGCGCGCCAGCCGCTCGATCTCCTGTGCCGCGGTTCCGGGCGCGCCGTCGATGACCGCCAGCACGCTCTCCCGGCCGTTGGCGTCGCTGTGCGCCTCGAGCAGCAGCAGGCCGTCGCCGTGCCGCGCGACGAGGTCCGCGTGCAGCCGTTCGGCGAAGGTCTCGCGGCCGGCCGGCGGTGCGTCGCCCGTCCCGGTCGCCATCGCCGCCTCCAGGCGTTCGATGAAGGCCTTGCGGCCCGAGGGCATGCGCAGCGCCTTCAGATCGCCCCGGCCGTCGAGCACGCCCTCGGCCAAGTCCTGCTTCTGCGACAGGAGATGCAGGATCCGGTGCTCGATCGAGTCCTCCGTGACCAAGTTGATGACGCTGACCGCTCGGCGCTGGTGCTTGCGCCACGCGCGCGCGATGCGCTGCTCGAGCTTTGCCGGGTTCCAGGGGAGGTCGAGGTTGATCACCACGTTGGCCGCCTGCAGGTTGAGGCCGACGCTGCCCGAGTCGCTCGACAGCAACAGGCGGCAGTCCGGGTCGTCCTTGAACCGTCTGATCTCGGCACGGCGTCGCGCCTGCGGCACGGCGCCGGTGTGCCAGGCCGTCTCCAGGTCCATTTCGCGCGCCAGCTCGCCGACCAGTTCGAGCATGCGCACCCACTCGGAGAAGACGATGACCTTGCATTGGGGCTCGGCCAGGAAGTCGGCCAAGATGCCCTCCAGCTCCTCCAGCTTTGGGCAGTCCCGGCAGTCTTGATCGAGGATGTAGGGCGTGTCGCAAGTCATACGCATGCAGGCGAGCCATTTCTGCAGCCGGTCGAATTCCTCCTTGGTGAGGCTGCGCCGGCGCGCGACGGCCAGCAGGCGGGCGGCCCGCGCCTCGTAGTCCTGGTAGCGCAGGCGCTGTTCGCCCGTCATGGCGACGAAGTAGTTGGTCACGGTCCTCGCCGGGAGCTGGTCCTCGATCTCGCTCTTGCGCCGGCGCAGCATGACCGGCCCGAGGCGCCGATGCAGCTCTTCCAGGTTGCGGTAGTCGACCGGACGTCCGCGCTCGTCGAGCTCGTAAAAGTCGCGGTTGAAGCGGAACAGCGGTCCAAGCAACCCCGGGTCCAGGTACTGCACGATCGAGTAGACTTCGTCGATGCGGTTCTCCAGCGGCGTGCCGGTGAGCACGAAGGCGTAAGGGCTCTTGAGGCCCTTGACGGCGCGCGCCGTCTTGGTCTGCCAGTTCTTGATGCGCTGTGCCTCGTCGAGGATCACGACGTCCGGCTCGAGTATGCCGTTGATGTCGGGACCGTCCGGGATAACCTGCTCGTAGTTGCCCAGGTTGAAGAACGCGGGGTCCCGGTAGGCTTGCAGCCGCTTGGCGCGACCGCCCTCGACGATCCGCGCCGACAGGTCGGTGAAGCGGGCGATTTGCTCCTGCCACTCGGCCTTGAGCGAGGCCGGGCAGACCACCAGGACACGGGCGATTCCACGCCTGCGGCGCAGCAACTCGCAGGCGGCGATCGCCTGCACCGTCTTCCCCAGGCCCATCTCGTCCGCCAACAGCGCGCGCTCGCCGAAGGCCAGGTGCAGCATTCCGTCGCGCTGATAGGGGAGCAGGGGATGGCGCAACAACTCGAGCTCGACTCGGCTGTGAGCCGCCTCGGCGACGTAACGCTCGCGCTCGTGCCGTCGCGCGACCCGCCCGCGCTCATCCTCCAGCCAGTCCTCCAGATGCCGTGAAAGCCGTATCAGGTCGCGCAGATCCTCGGGCAGCGCCGCGATGGCATCGCGCAAGGCCGGCAGGGCGACGAGCGCATCGCCGAGAAGGACATCCTCGTCCGAGAAAAAGCTCGTCAGGACCTCGCGAAAAGGTCCTGCCCGCTCTGTCGCCGGCCAGAGGATGCGCACACGGGCTTCGCCGTGCCGGCGGAGATAGACTTCTGCCCGCGGGCTGCCAAGTCGGGCCGCGCGATCGAACAGCCGCGCCCGTCCCCGGCGCAGGGTAAAGAGGGCGCCCTCGATGTGCTTGCACGTGCCGAGGCCGTTGACCCTGTGGTCGATGCAGCCGCAGGAGTTGTCGAGCGAGGCCAGCGAGCGGATCTCGACGTCGTAGCGAGAGCCGCTTGCGGAGCGCACGCGGAAGGTCCCGAAGAACTCCCGGTCCGGCTCCCGCGCCTCGACCTCGATGACCTCGGCCCGCCCGCGCCAGCGGCGGCGCTCGACCTCCTCCTGGTCCGTCGTGTTCCAACCGAGGAAACTGGGCGGGCGGGCGATGACCCGCCGCGCCCGGCGCTTGCCACCACGCATTGCGCCTGCCATGCGTTGCTTTCCGGACAATGCGACGACTCCCCTGAAAGGCCTTCGACCGAGGAACCATGTGCGGCGTCTGTCGAATCAGCCGGCACATGACATCCCAATATGTAGTAGGTGCCTGCCAGGATCAACCGCCATATGTGCCGATTTGATCCTTAGAAGCCGAAATTCGACCTTGCGCTGGAGCAACCCCCGGGCACATCGGGGCTACGTTCCGGTGGCGAACGCGTTGTCGAGCGCCGCGTCCTGCCCCGCGACGCAGAGCCACATCCAACGGTGTCGATGCGGCTTCGGAGATTCGGGTTGCACAAAAGTCTTGCCGAGGCCCGCATCAAGGCCTCGATGAAGCCGTGGCGTGGAGGCACCGGGCCGAGAATTCGCCAGCAGGACCGGATGTCCTTTGCGCGTCCATCCTGCGCAGCGGCCGGCGGACGTGGCGAAGGCTCTTGCACTTGGAATCCCGGAGCGTTTTGGATTGCCGGCCTGGGCGGGCGATGCTTGGCCGGTCGCGTCCGTGCGTGGGCGCCAGGGCTTCCGCGCGGCTTGTGCGAAAACTCACAGCCCTCCGCGTGGCGCCGGGCTAGACCATGGAGGGGGAGACCGCCGGTTCGTGTCCGTGACACGCCGGCGCTTGGGGATTCGAAATGGATTACGTGGTCAACAGGGTGGATCACTACCGGGTCCGGCATCATGGGACGAGCGCCTACGGACCGCAGGACCTAAAGGCGTGGCTCAGTCTCGCTTCTACCGGCCCGAGGCGCTGGAGTCCCGGCAGGACTGGATCGACCCGCTCGGCCGCCCGCAAGGCCACATGCCGATCGACGAGCTCGCCGCCGTGCTGGACATGCTGCGCAACGAACGGCCGGTCTATCTTCACTGGTCGGAGGCCTGGCGGCAGACCTGGCTGGATACCCGCGCCGAGCCGGTCCGCGAGGCGGCGGTGTCGGACCCCGCCCGTCCGGCCGACCAAACCGTGTTGCCGTTTTCCGTGCGCCCCAGGAAACCGTAAGCCGAAGATTCGTGCTGCGCCGGCGGCCCGCGCCCGGTAGTGTGGCGCGGGCGGGCCGCTCCGGCGTATCGACGCCGGGCGCCCGCCCGTTCCGATCGACCAGCAAAGAGGCCGGCATGACCTACGTGGTTCCCTTTCCCGAGGCTCCCTCGCTCGACGTCGTCGGCGAGGGCGGGCGCTTTCCCGTGCGCCGCATCTTCTGCGTCGGCCGCAACTACGCGGCCCATGCGCGCGAGATGGGCAAGGACCCGGACCGCGAGCCGCCGTTCTTCTTCATGAAGCCGGCCGAGGCCATCGTGCCGAGCGGCGCCAAGCTCCCCTATCCCCCCTTCACCCGGGATCTCCATCACGAGATCGAGCTGGTGGCGGCGATCGGCCGGGAGGGCGCGGAGATCGCGGAAAGCGCGGCGCTCGATTACGTCTACGGCTATGCCGTGGGGATCGACCTGACCTGCCGCGACCTGCAGGCCGAGGCGAAAAAGATGGGCCGCCCCTGGGAGGTCGCCAAGGGCTTCGACCGCTCCGCGCCCTGCGGCGCGGTCCAACCGGCCAGCGCCATCGGCCATCCCGCGTCCGGGCCGATCTGGCTCAGGGTCGGCGACGAGCCGAAGCAATCCGGCGACCTGGCGGAGCTGATCTGGCCGGTGCCGGCGCTGATCTCGATCCTGTCGCGCACCTTCCGGCTGCTGCCGGGCGACCTGATCTTCACCGGGACCCCGGCGGGCGTCGGACCGCTCGCCCGCGGCGACCGCGTGACCGGCGGTGTCGAGGGCGTCGGAACGGTCGAGATCGAGATCGTGTGAGGCGTCCTCGCCCGCGGTCGCGCCGCTGTTCGAGATTGCGGCCGCACCGCTGCCGCTGCCGCATCTGAACCGAGAGACGCCGCGGGTAGAGTCGACGGCGCCTGCCGGCAACGAGATCATGGGGCCGACGCTCTACGGCGAGGCGCTCAGGTCCATGAAGGCGCCCGGCACGGCCTACGACAACCCGCTCCTGGGCAAGGACCCGCAGTCGGCGCACATGAAGGACTACTACAACGGTCCCAACGACAGTCGCGGCGTGCCATCAACAGCGGAATCGTGAACCGGGCGTTCTATCTCGCCGCCACGGACCAGATCGGTACCCAGGACGCCGCCAAAATCTGGTATCATGCGCTGCAGAACCTGTGGCCGACGGCGGACTTCAACGACGCCGTGGAGGTCATCGTCGAGTCCGCGGGGACCCTGGTCGGAGACGGCGTCGTGCCCGAGGGCACGACCCAGACCGTGCGCCTGGCCTTCAAGGACGTCGGGCTGCCGACCCGACCCGGAGCCCGGCCCCGCCGGTATCGCGCAGGTCGAACGCGGCCCAGGTAGGCCCGGCCTGCGGGCGGCAACGCGGGGAAGGGATCAGGCGATGTACATCGAGGTCGAATTTTCCGGCGGCTACGGCAGCCTCTTCGCCGCCAAGCCGCTCGGCTATCGTGCCGACACGGAGGAACTGCCCGAAGAGCTGCGCGACAGGTTGCTCAAGCTGATCCGCGAGTCCGGCATCCTGGAGCTGGAACCCGCGCCGCAAGCCGGCGGCCCCGGCCCGCAGCGCGACGTCTTCACCGACAGCCTGATCCTCGGCGAGGGGGCCGAGGCGAAAGCCTTCGCCTTCGACGATGCCAGCGCACCGCCCGCCGTGCGGCCCCTTCCGAACGCTTTGCGCGAGCTCGCCATGGCGGAGCGGCTGCCCGGTGAGGCGCCCGCCACGGCGCACCGCGATGGTCCTTGGCGAAGCCGCCGCGACTCCCGGCCCGCTCATTGCCGAGACGCTTTCCGCCGCCTTGCCGCCGAGAGGTTCAGCAGCTCGACCAGAACGGAGAAGGCGATCGCGAAATAGAGGTAGCCGCGCGGGATGTGGAAATGCAGCCCGTCGGCCACCAGGGCGATCCCGATCAGCAGCAGGAAGCTGAGCGCCAGCATCTTGGTCGTGGGGTGGCGCGAGATGAACCCGCTGACCGCCGCGGCGGCGAAGAACATGACCGCGACGGCGATGATCACCGCGGTGATCATGATCGGAAGATGCCTGGTCATGCCGACCGCCGTGATGATCGAGTCGAGCGAGAAGATCAGGTCGAGCAGCATGATCTGGGCGATCACCAGCCCGAAGCTCCCCTGCGCCGGGCCCTGATCCGCCTCATGATCCTCGCCCTCGACGCTGCGGTGGATCTCCAGCGTCGCCTTGACGAGAAGAAAGAGGCCGCCGGCGAGCAGGATCAGATCGCGCCAGGACAGGGCGAAGTCGAACACCGTGATGGCCGGGGCGGTAAGCCCAATGATCCAGGCGATGGCGGCAAGCAGGGCGAGACGCATCACCAGGGCCGCGCCGAGCCCGATCGCCCGCGCCTTGGCCCGCTGTTCGGCCGGCAAGCGCTCGGCCACTAGGGAGATGAAGATGACGTTGTCGATCCCGAGCACGATCTCGAGCGCGGTCAAGGTGAGCAGCGCGCCCCAGATCTGAGGATCCGTCAACCAGTCCAACATGCGAGCCTCCCCGATGCTGTTTGTTTCAGGCCGTTCCACGGCCGGCAGGAATATCTAGCCGCTTCCGTGCTCGCGCACGAGCGTCATGACGGCTGGTCGCAGTCGGCGCGCGGCTCCTGCCACAGCTGCGCAGAGCTGCCTGCACGCGAAAGGCGCTCGACTCGGGCGGCCGGCGTCCTTGACACGGGTATTCTCTGAAACGATGGTAAATTGCAGGTCGCGCACGCTATCGCCGGACAACGAACAGATCACGGCGCGGCGATCGCTTTCCAAGACCGGTTGATGCAGGGGCGAAGGACCGCAGCCGTGAAGAGGTACATTTCCTTCCCGCGAGTCGAAGGCGCCGGCGCCTTCGGCGCCATAGACCGGGAGCTCCAGGCCTACCAGGGAGCGCCGTGAGTGCCGTCCATGGAGGAACCGCGATTTGCAGAGGGCCTGGGTGCCATCGCGGCCGACTTCGAGGGTTTCCTGGTCGACCAGTGGGGCGTGCTGCACGACGGTGCCGCGGCCTATCCGGGCGCGCGCGAGTGCCTCGCGCGGCTGGCTGCGCTCGGCAAGCGGGTCGTGGTGCTGTCCAACTCGGGCCGGCGCGCCGCGCCCAACGCCGCGCTGCTGACCGAGATCGGCTTTTCGGCCGCGGACTATACCGCGATGGTCTCCTCGGGCGAGGTCGTCTGGCAGGCCTTCCGGGGCCGGATGGACCCCTATTTCGCCGGGCTCGGCCGGCGCTGCCTGCTGTTCAGCCGCCATGACGACCGCTCGGTCGTGGCAGGGCTCGACCTGGAGCTCGTCGCGACGGCCGGGCAGGCCGACTTCATCCTGGTCAGCGGCTCGGAGGCGCCGGAGAAGACCTTGGCCGACTACGAGCCCTTCTTGGAGGACGGCGTCCGGCGCGGTCTACCCCTGGTCTGCGCCAACGCGGACTTGGTCCGCGTGTCCCCGGCGGGGCTGCTGCTCGGTCCCGGGTCGATCGCGCGTCGATACGAAGAACTGGGCGGCCGGGTCCGGTGGATCGGCAAACCGAATCCGGAAATCTATGTCGCGGCCTTGGCGGCGCTGGGCGATCTGCCGCCGGGGCGGGTCGCGGCCGTCGGCGACTCGCTGGATCACGACATCGGTGGCGGCCGAGGGGCCGGACTTGCTACGGTCCTGGTTGCCGGCGGCATCCACCACGAGAGTTTCGCAGGGGTCACCGACCCGGGCGGCTGCGCCCGTGCCCTGCGGTCGCTCGGCGCCGCTCCGGAGATCTGGCCCGACTGGGTTGTCCCGAGCTTCCGTTGGTGAGACGACAGCCGGCGTTAACCCGGCGGAAAGCGGGTTTGGGCGAGATTGGGCGGGTTGTGGTCGCGGCAGGGCCTGCTCCTGAAAGATGCGGCCGTCCGGGCGGCGGGCAGGGTCGTTTTTCTGCCCGATTTGAGGTGATAGAAAGGTCTTGGCGGATGTCGCCGACGAGTCTGATGGGAGCTTGTCATGGCTGAGCTGGTCGACTGTGTGGATGAGCGCGCCGTGCGCGCGGAGAACGATGCCATGGCGAAACAGCGGCGCCGCGCGCGGGGTTTTACGTTGGTGGAGCTGTTGGTGGTTCTGGTGATTCTGGGCCTGATCGCGACCCTGGCGGCACCGCAGGTGATCAAGTTTCTGGGCGGCGCGCAGCGCGACACGG
>CAMYKD010000011.1:70533-80479 GCA_947258885.1 uncultured Kiloniellales bacterium
CCGCCATCCGGGCGACCACGGCGAGTACGACCTCTACTCGCTGGGCAAGGACGGCCGGGAGGGCGGCGAGGGCGAAAACCAGGACATCACGAACTGGTAGCCCGCCAGCAGAGGCCGGACCCGACAACAGCCATGAACCCGCCCCGCGAACCCAACGGCTTCACGTTGGTCGAGCTGCTGGTCGTGCTGCTCATCCTGGGCTTGCTCCTGGCCCTGGCGCCCATGGCTTTTCACCGCGCCATGCCGAGCCTGGAGCTCAGGACGACGACGCGCGAGGTCGCGGGCGCGTTGCGCAGCACACGTGGCGCGGCGATCCGCGACAACCGGGACGCGGCGTTCACGCTCGACGTGGAGGAAGGTTGGTATCGCCGGGACAGCCAGGCCGATGCACGGGAGATCCATCCCGACATCGACCTCAAGCTGCTGACCGCGACCACGGAGGTCGACAGCGAGGGCGTCGGGCGGATCCGATTCTTCCCGGACGGCACGTCGACGGGGGGCCAGATCACGCTGGCGCGCGACGGGAACACCTATTACATCCTGGTAGACTGGCTGAGCGGACGCGTGGAGATCACCGACAAGGTGGCCGAGAATGAGTGATCGGGCCCCGGACTGGCATTGGCGGCGCACGCACACTAGACTCGCGGCCTGGTACGAGATTGGCGCCCCTAACGGAGATGTCCGGCAAGGCCGGACCAGGTGAACGAGCATGATGGACCTGCCCAAATGGGTCAGCCGCACCGCTGCCCTGTCGCTCTTGGTCTTCGTGATCGGCGCTCTGTACCTGCTGCTCGTCTCGCCTGTGATAGAGGCCTATCGGAGCACCGATGAGGCGTCCCGGGAGGCGCTCGAACAGCTGGCCCGCTACGAGCACATCTCCAAGACCAATCCGAACCGCAAGGCCGAGCTGGAAAAGCTCTCCAAGCAGCAATCGCGGAGTGGCGTCTACCTGGCCGGCGACACCGACGCGCTGGCGGCAGCCGGGTTGCAGGAGGACGTCAGCGCCAAGATCAAGAAGAACGGCGGCAAGGTGCGCAGCATGCAGATTCTGCCGGTCAGGACCGACGGGGAATTCAAACGGGTCAGTGTGCGCGTTCAGCTGACCGCGACGCTCGGTTCCTTCGCCCGGATTCTATATGCCCTGGAATCGGGGAAACCCTATGTGTTCATCGATAACCTCGACGTGAAGAACCGCCGGGCGCGCAAGGCGAAGAAGGGAACCGAAGAGGATCCGGAGCTGGTCATTCGCTTCGATCTCTACGGCTATCTGCGGCCTGTGCTCGGTTGAAAGCGGACCCTAACCCAATCCGATCGGGCCGTAGAGCCAGACCAGCCAGAGTCCGCCGGCGAGATACGGGCCGAAAGGCAGTTCCTGCCGGATCTCCAGGCGGCCCGCCAGGAAACCCTTGATCAGGGCGCCCGCAAGGCCGCCGGCGGCGGCCAGCAGCACGATGCCCGGGAGGCCCTGCCACGAGACCCAGGCTCCGGCGGCGGCCAGCAACTTGGCGTCGCCGAGGCCGATGCCCTCGCGCCCCCTGAGGCGCTGGTAGACGAATGCCAGGGCCGCCACCAGAAGAAAACCGCCGAGCGCCGCGAGCGCGTGCTCCGGCACAGTCGCCGGATCGACGATCCAGGCTACCGCCAAGCCGGCCGGAATCAACGGCAGGGTGAGTTCATCGGGCAGCTGGAGATGCCGGGCGTCGATCACGCTGAGCGCGAGCAGGGTCCAGCCGAGCGCGGAACCGGCCCACGCCAGCCAGCCGGGCAGGACCACGAGGCTCCACAGGGCGACGAGCGTAGCCGCCACCTCGACCGCCGGATAGAAAGCGGCGATCGCCTGCCCGCAGTGACGGCAGCGCCCCCGGTTGATCAGCCATCCGGCGATCGGCACCAGATCGCGTGCGCCCAGCGTCTGTCGGCAGTGGACACAACACGAGCGGCTCCAGACGAGCGGTCGGCCGGCCGGCAGGCGCTCGGCGATCACCCCGAGAAAACTGCCGATGCAGGGTGCCGCGAGGATCAACAGGAGGATTTCGGGTCGGAGAATCTCTGCCAAGCGGGGCTCCAGGATTTTTCGGACAGGCGTGTTTCGGGGGGCTTGACGCGCGCCAACAGCTCATACCGAAGTCGTTATCTGTGACCTTTGGTATCACGCACCGGAGCCGCTCTCCTCGTCTTCTTCCTTCTCGTCCTCGAAGAGTTCGCGCTTTGCGCGGCGCCAGGCATAGAACTGGTAGGGCTCGTCGGCGGCCACCCCCAGGCGGACGACCGCCTCCAGCGCGAAAACCGCGCGGCTCGGCATCCGCCCCTCGGCGTGAATCGTGTAGACCGACACACCCGAACGGGCATTGCTGTCGCCCAGCCGCAGGATTCTGGGCGTGTCGGAGATATCCTCCGGCGACACTTCGCCCGGTTGCAGGCCGTCGCTACCCGCGTCTTCGTCTTCCGCCGTGTTGTCCCTGCCCAAGATAGCCTCCAGGACCAGGGGCGATGCGATCGACTGGTCCGGCGCGGGCTGGCGTGAGTAGACAGTGAGGGACGAGGCGACCCGCTCGTAGATCTCGCGGGTCATGCCGTAGACCTGCTGCAGTTCCTCCACTATTTCGAAGGGTCCGTCCTTGGCGTCGTGTTCGAGCTCGGCGGCCTCGTAATCCGAATCCTCCGCGCCGTTCACGTGCCGGCGGTCATCCACGTCGCGGAAGTCGAGGATCGCGTCGGCCAGGGAGTCGCTTTCCTGCAGATCCAGGTCGATCGCGCGGAACAGGCCGCGCAGGATATCGTCCCTTCCGGTGTTGAGATCGATCTTGCCGCCTTCATCCCGGATGGCCACGCGGACCTCGCCCGTCGCGAAGCGCCAGGCATAGACCGTGCCGTCGACCCGCCAGGGCTCGACGCCGCCCTCCGCCATCAGCCCGACGATCGCCTGATAGACGCCGGCCTCGGCCAGCGCTTCGGCCTTGGCGTTCTCGACCAGGTTGCGGGCCAGGTTGACCTCGATTCGGGTGTTGGTGGCAAAGCTCGCCGCGATCAGGGCCAGCAGGGCCAGGACCCAGAGCACCGTAACCAGGGCGACTCCGCGCCGCCGCTTTCCCGGCTGATTGGTGGCGAACATCGCTTTGAGATGATGCTTCATGGGTCAGGAACAAGGAATCGTGGTCCGAAGCGCGCGGCCAAGCGGGCCTCAGGCTGCGGCGCGGCCAGCACCGCCGCACCGCACCCGATCATGCGCGCTCGGCATCCCGGGATAAACGGAAAACTCGCGGCTTCGAGTATCAGTCCTGCAGGAAGTCGCTCAGCACCTCATGCTCCTCGAGCACCCGCCCGGCTCCGATCGCCCCGCAGGTGAGCGGATCCTCGGCGATCCTGACCTGCAAACCGGTGGAGAGGTGCAGTGTGGTGTCCAGATTGCCGAGCAGGGCGCCGCCCCCGGTCAGGACGATGCCTCGGTCGGAGATGTCTGCCGACAGCTCCGGCGCGATCTGCTCCAGGGTCTGCTTGACGCCCTCTATGATCGCGCCGACCGGCTCGGCCAGACATTCGGCGATCTCGCGCTCGGTGATCTCGAGGGCCCGCGGGACGCCGCGGAACAGGTCGAAACCCTTGACCTCGGCGGTCCTGCCCGTACCGTTTCTCGGCCTCAGCGCGGAGCCGATCTCGATCTTGATCCGCTCGGCCGTCGTCTCGCCCACCGCGACGTTGTGCGCGCGGCGGATATAGGCGCTGATGACCTCGTCCAGGCGGTAGCCGGCGACGTTCAGGGTCCGGGAGTTGACGATGCCGCCGAGGGAGAGGATCGCGATTCCCGTCGTGCCGCCGCCGATATCGACGATCATGGAACCGCTGGGCTCGGTCACCGGAAGGCCCGCGCCGATCGCTGCCGCCATGGGCTCCTCGATGAGGTAGACCTTGCTGGCGCCGGCCGCGTCGGCGGCGTCCTTGATCGCGCGCCGCTCCACCTTGGTGGCGCCCGACGGCACGGAGACGATCATCCTCGGGTGAACCAGCAGGCGCCGCCGGTAGGCCTTGCGGATGAAGTGCTTGAGCATCTCCTCGGCGACCTCGAAGTCGCCGATCACGCCGGTGCGCATCGGCCGGATCGCCCGGATGTTGCCGGGCGTGCGGCCGATCATGCGGTTGGCCTCCTCGCCGACCTCCAGGACCCTGCGCGTTCCGCCGGCGTCGAGGATGGCGACGACGGACGGCTCGTTGATCACGATGCCCCGGCCCTTCATATAGACCAGGGTGTTGGCGGTCCCCAGATCGATCGCCATGTCGCCGGCGCGTGTACCAAACAACTTCGGAAACATCGGCTCTCCATTCCGGCCACGCCGCGCGGCACGCCTTCGGGCGCAAGCATAGCAGAAGGGACAAGTATGGAACGCCGCAAGGTCGGTCAAGCAGCGTGGCAACCGGAGGCGGGAAAGACTCTGCCGCCGGAAGGTGCGGCGGCCGGGGCGATCTGCTATGCTGAAAGCCGAATCCGGGGAAGCCGAAACAGGAGGCCGCCTTCATGGCCGAGACGCAAACCAAGGATCCGGTGATCGAGCGGCTGCGGGCGCTGCTGGGCGAGCGGCTGTCGACCTCGGCGGCGGTGCGCGAGCACCACGGGCACGACGAGTCCTATCACCCGACCCACGCGCCCGACGCGGTCGCCTTCGCCGAGAGCACCGAGGAGGTCGCCGAGATCGTCAGGATCTGCGCGGCGCACAAGCGCCCGGTCATCCCCTTCGGCACGGGCACCTCGCTGGAAGGCCATGTGGCCGCGCTCCACGGCGGCATCTCGATCGATGTGACCGCGATGGGCCAGGTCCTCGAGGTCAACGCCGAGGACCAGGATTGCCGGGTCCAGGCCGGCGTCACGCGCAAGCAGCTCAACACGCACCTGCACAATACCGGGCTGTTCTTTCCCATCGACCCCGGGGCCGACGCCTCGCTCGGCGGCATGACCGCGACCCGGGCCTCGGGCACCAACGCCGTGCGCTACGGCACCATGCGCGAGAACGTGCTGGGCCTCACGGTGGTGCTGGCCGACGGACGGATCATCAGGACCGGCGGGCGGGCGCGCAAGTCCGCGGCGGGCTACGACCTGACCCGGCTCATGATCGGCTCGGAGGGCACGCTGGGCGTGATCACCGAGATCCAGCTCCGGCTCTATGGCATCCCCGAGGCGGTCTCGGCGGCGGTCTGTTCCTTCGAGACGCTGGACGGGGCGGTCAATACCGTGATCACGACCATCCAGATGGGCATCCCCGTGGCGCGCATCGAGCTGCTCGACGAAGTTCAGATGGATGCGATCAACAAGTACGCGGAGTTCGATTACCCGATCCTGCCGACCCTGTTCTTCGAGTTCCACGGTAGCGAGCAGGGCGTGCAGGAGCAGGCCGAGACGGTGGGCGAGATCACCGGCGAGTACGGCGGCGGGTCGTTCCGCTGGGCCACCCTGCAGGAGGAACGCAGCAAGCTCTGGCAGGCCCGCCACGACGCCTACTATGCGGCGCTCGCGCTGCGGCCCGGGGCCAAGGGCTGGGCGACCGACGTCTGCGTGCCGATCTCGCGCCTGGCCGAGTGCATCTCCGAGACCAAGCAGGAGATCGAGGCATCCGGCCTCCTGGCGCCGATCGTGGGCCACGTGGGCGACGGCAATTTCCACGTCTGCTTCATCCTCGATCCGGACGACAAGGCCGAGATGGCAAGAAGCCAGGAGATCAACGACCGCATGGTGCTGCGTGCGCTCGCCATGGGCGGCACCTGCACCGGCGAGCACGGCATCGGCTATGGCAAGATGGATTTCCTGACCGCCGAGCATGGCGAGGCCGTGTCGGTGATGCGCCAGGTCAAGCAGGCGCTCGACCCGGACAACATCATGAACCCGGGCAAGGTGCTGCGCGTGTGACGGAGGCGGCGCGCCCGGACGCGCCTACTCGTCCTCCCGGCCGTCCGTCGTCCCGTTCTTCGGCGCCTTGGTCCGCCGAACGCCCCGGGCCTTGGGGCGGCCGTCCGGCGCATAGGTAAGATATCTGATCGTGGAATACCTGATTTAGCCCCGGGCCGCATTCCGCTAGCTCTAGCATCAGGACGCTCCCGATTCGCTCTGCCGAAGGCAAGAGCAATCATACCGGGAGCGGCGAGACGAACGGGGCCGAAGACCCCGAAGCCACATTTCGAGCCGGCCGGGGAGTTGGTGCCTGGATAGGGGCGTTCGAGTCGGACCCTAAGGGTCTGGAACGGAATTATCGATGCGTTTGGTCGCGGCGCAATCGGCCCGCTGTTAGGAGCGAGGAGGAAGAACATGCCGGGCATATTCGACGACGAGCGACGCGGCAGCGGGCCGATTGCGCCCGATCCCCGCGGGACGGGGCCCGCGTCGCGGACGGCTCATGGGGACCCCACCCCACCGCGCCGCCCGCTCCTAACCCTGGCGAGAATTCGCTCCCGCCAAACGTATCGATAATTCCGTTCCAGACCCTAAGGACACCACGGAACCAGGAAAAGCAGCGATGTGGAAAATTCTCACCCTTGGCACGGCCTTGTCGATCATGGCCTCGGCGGCTTCGGCCGCGCCTACCTGCGAGACGCGGAAGAAGATCGTCGAGCAGCTGGCGCAGAAGTATCAGGAGACCTCGGTGGCCATCGGGGTGGGTAACGACGGCAAGCTGGTCGAGGTCCTGAGCAACACCAGTGGCGGCACCTGGACCATCATCGTGACCTCGCCCAGGGGCATGAGCTGCCTGGTGGCCGCGGGCGAGGAGTGGCGCAGCCTCGACGCCCCGGCCGGCGAGCCGGGCATCTGAGAGCGGGTCGGTCGTAGCGGACCAACCGCTTCTCCAGGCGCATTTCGGACCAGCCCGACGATGCTTGTCCGCACGACTCTGGTTCTCCACTTCGTCCTTCTGGGCCTCAGCCAGTTCGTGAACTGACGCGGCGCTTGTTGCGCGGCGCGGAACCTCGCATGCTGCTCCCCGTGATGGAGTCCGAGGCCCCAAGCGCGACCGACCGGGCGGAGTCTAGGGAACCGCGGCCGGCGACCTTCGCCGCGCGCGCATGGCACGCCCTGACGTCGTCGGAAGCCCTGACGGTCCTGGCCTCGGCCGAGCACGGCCTGGCGGAAGACGAAGCGGCTGCGCGGCTTCGCGACCACGGGCCGAACGAGCTGCCGCGGCCCGCGCGGGCGGGGCTGGTCCGGATCTATCTGCACCAGTTCAAGAACCCTCTGGTCTACCTGCTGCTCGGCGCGACCGCCGTGTCGCTCGGTGTCGGCGAGCTCACCGACGCCGCCTTCATCTTTGTGGTGCTCCAGTCCAACGCGGCGATCGGCACCTACCAGGAATGGACGGCCGCGACCAGCGCCGCCGCGCTGGACGCGCTGATCCGCAACGTCGTGGTCGTGCTGCGCGACGGCGCACCCCGGCAGGTCGACGCCGCGGAGCTGGTGCCGGGCGACGTCGTGAAGCTGGAGTCCGGCACGCTGGTGCCGGCCGATCTGCGCCTGCTGGTGGGGTGGGAGGTGACCGTCGACGAGTCCCTGCTGACCGGCGAATCGACACCGGTCACAAAGGACGCCCAGTCCGTGCTCGCCCCGGCCACGCCGCTGGTGGAGCGCCGCAACATGCTGCACGCCGGCACGACCGTGCTGCTGGGCAGGGTGATCGGCGTGGTCGCGGCAACCGGCGGCGCGACCCAGGTCGGGCGGATCGCCGCGGCCTTGGTGTCCGGGGCGGCCGCACCGCCGCCCCTTGTGGTTCGGCTCGAGCAGCTCAGCCGCGTGGTCGGCCTCGTCACCCTGGGTCTGATCGTCCTGCTCGCCGGCGTCCAGTTGGCACAGGGCCTACCGGTCGTCACCGTCTTCCTGTTCGCGGTCGCGCTCGCCGTGGCGGCGATACCCGAGGGATTGCCGGTGGCCATCACCGTGGCCCTGTCGATCGGCAGCACGCGCATGGCGCGCCGCAACGTGATCGTCCGCGCCCTGCCGGCGGTCGAGGGGCTCGGCGCCTGTACGCTGATCGCCAGCGACAAGACGGGGACGCTGACCTGCAACGAGCTGACGGTCAAACGGGTTCTCCTGTTCGGCGCCGGGCGCACCGGCGCGGGCGCCCCGCCGCTACTGGCGGAGGTCGGCGGAGAAGGTTACCGGCCACGGGGCGCGATCGTGCTGGCGGGAGGCGAACCGGCGCCCGAGGAGCGGGCCGCTCTCCTGCGTCTCGCGGAGACCGGCGCGCTGTGCAACGAGGCGAGTATCCGCTTCACCGGCGGCGAGGTGGAGCATCTGGGCGATACCGTGGACGTCGCTTTCCTGGTCCTGGCCGCGAAGCTCGGTCTCGACCCGCGGGCGCTGCGCGCCTCGGCGCCGCAACTGGGTCTCATTCCCTACGAGCCGCACCGGCGCTATGGCGCCGGCTTCATCCGCGATGGCCAAGCGGGCGAGGCGCAGGCCGTCGCCCACGTCAAGGGGGCCGCCGAAGTCCTGCTGCCCATGTGCGCGGGTCTGGACCGGGCCGCCGCGCTCGCCGAGGCCGATCGCTTGGCCGCCGATGGCTACCGGGTGATCGCGGTTGCACGAGGCGCCGTGGCCATGGACGCTGCGCTCGCCGCGGCGCCGGAGGCCCTGCGCGACCTGGAATTGCTCGGCCTGGTAGGCCTGATCGACCCGGTGCGCCCGGAGGTGCCGGAGGCCGTGGCGCGGTGCCGCGCCGCCGGGATCACCGTCGTCATGGTCACCGGCGATCATCCGGATACGGCGCTGGCCATCGCGCGCCAGCTCGACATTGCCAGGGACGCGGCCGAGGTGGTGACCGGCGCCGCGCTGGCCGAGGCCGGGGACGACCCGGGCGCCTTCGACCGGCGGGTCGCGGGCGCACGCGTCTTTGCCCGGGTCGAGCCGGTACAGAAACTCGCCATCGTGCAGGCCCTGCGGCGCGCCGGCGAGGTCGTCGCGGTCAGCGGCGACGGGGTCAACGACGCGCCGGCGCTCTCGGCCGGCGACATCGGCGTCGCCATGGGCCGCGGCGGGACCGACGTGGCGCGCGGCGCCGCCGACCTGCTGCTCGCCGACGACAATTTCGCCTCCATCGTCGGCGGCGTCGAGGAAGGTCGCATCGCCTACGATAACGTGCGCAAGCTGATTTTCCTTCTGGTGGCGACGGGCGTTGGCGAGTTGGTGCTCTTCCTGCTGGCCATCGCATTCGGGCTCCCGCTGCCGCTGTTCGCGGTGCAGTTGCTGTGGCTCAATCTGGTCACGAACGGCATACAGGATATTGCGCTGGCATTCGAAACGGGCGAGCCCGGCGTCCTTATGCGGCGACCACGTCCGCCCGATCAGCCTGTGTTCGACCGCCGCATGATCGAGCAGGTGGTGCTGCTCGGAAGCTGGATGGGGGCCGTTGCGTTCGCTACGTTCTGGTATCTTCTCGGGCGCGGCATGCCGGAAGCGGAGGCGCGCAATATTGTGCTGCTGCTGATGGTGCTGTTTGAAAACGTGCACGCCTTTAACGCCCGTTCGGAGCGGCGTTCGGTCTTCCTGATTCCATTCTCCGCCAATCCATTCCTGGTCGTGGCTGTGGTCGCCGCGCAGGCGGTTCACATTGGCGCCATGTACACACCCGGATTGCGCACTGTCCTCGACCTTCAGCCCATTGCGTTCGAGACCTGGGCCGGCATCGCCGGCGTTGCCCTTTCATTGCTCGTTGCCGCCGAAATCTACAAGCTGCTGAGGCCCATCGACGATACTGGCACGCATCACCCCGTCTCTTCGTCTTCACCGTCCACCGCGACGACATCCCGGTAGGCATGCCACGAGGCGTAACCGATCAGCGGCAGGCAGACCGTGAGTCCGACGAAGAGCGTGGCGATTGCGGCGGTTGTGAAGATAACAATCAAGCCGGCCCACAGCGTCATCGCCGGCAGATTGCGCGACACCGCGCTCAGCGAGGTGCCGATGGCGACCGGAACC
>CAMYKD010000012.1 GCA_947258885.1 uncultured Kiloniellales bacterium
AACGCCATGCAGGTTGATTTCGGTAGGACCGCTGCGGACTACGCCCGCTTCCGCGCGGGTTTCCCGGAGCGGCTGTTCGATGAACTGGCGGCGCGCGGAATTGGCTTCGCCGGTCGGCGGGTGCTGGATCTCGGGACCGGCACGGGAACGCTCGCGCGCGGTTTCTCCCGGCGCGGCGCGGCGGTGGTCGCGCTCGACCCGGCCGAGGCCCTGCTGGCAGAAGCGCGGCGTCTGGCCGGGGCGGAGGAACTCGCCGTCGAGTTCCTGGCCGGCCGGGCTGAGGCTACGGGCCTGCCGGATGCGGCCTTCGACCTGGTCGCCGCCGGCCAGTGCTGGCACTGGTTCGAGCGGGCGGCCGCGGCGGCTGAAACCTGGCGCTTGCTGAAACCCGGTGGCCATCTGGTAATCTGCCATTTCGACTGGATCCCGTCGGGGACAAACGTAGTGGCGGCAACTGAAGCCCTGATCGAACAGCACAATCCCGATTGGCGCCTGGGCGGTGGCAACGGGCTCTATCCCGCCTGGCTGGCCGATGCGGCGGAGGCCGGTTTCGCGGAGATCGAGACCTGTAGCCGCGACTTGACCGTGCCCTATGGACACGAGGCCTGGCGCGGCCGGATCCGAGCGAGCGCCGGGGTCGGCGGCAGCCTGTCCGCGGAAGCGGTCGCGCGCTTCGATGCCGCGCTGGCCGCGCTGCTCGCCGAAAGATTTCCCGAGGACCCGCTAGCCGTGCCACACCGGTTGTTCGTCCTCTTGGCGGCCAAGCCATGAGCGCGCCCGACGCTCCCGCGCGCATCGTCTCGCTGTTGCCGGCGGCAACCGAGATCGTCGCCGAACTCGGGTTCGGCGATAGCCTGGTCGGCCGCTCTCACGAGTGCGACCATCCACCGCAGGTGGCAGACCTGCCTGCACTGACCCGACCCAAGCTCGACCCGGCACTTCCCGGCGGGGAGATCGCCCGGCGGATTCGTGACTTGGTAGAGCAGACGCTATCGGTCTTTCTGGTCGACGCCGAGGAGCTGCGCGCGCTCCGGCCGGACTTGGTCGTGACCCAGACCCAGTGCGCGGCCTGCGCGGTCAGCGAGGCTCAGGTGGCCGAGGCGCTGGCCGACTGGGCCGGTCCGCAGACTCGCATCGTCGCCCTCAAACCGGTCGGCCTCACCGAGGTCTGGCAGGACCTGCAGCGGGTCGCCGAGGCGCTGGACGTCCCGGAACGGGGCGCCGTGCTGATTGCCGAACTGACCGGGCGGCTCAAGGCGCTGGGCACCCGCCTGGAAGGCACGGACGAGCGACCCAGCGCGGTCTCGATCGAATGGATCGACCCGCTCATGGCAGGCGGTAACTGGATGCCCGAGCTGATCGCCGCAGCCGGCGGGCGCGAACTGCTAGGCCGGCGCGGCGCACCCTCGCACTGGATCACCTTCGAGGAGCTGACCGCAGCCGACCCCGAGGTTCTGCTGCTGCATCCCTGCGGCTTCACCATCGAACGGGCCCTGGACGAGCTGCCGCCCTTGATCGCGCAGCCCGGGTGGGGCGAACTGCGCGCGGTGCGGGCTGGCCGGGTCTACATTCTGGACGGCCACCGGTACTTCAATCGACCGGGCCCGCGCCTGGCAGAATCGGCCGAGATCCTGGTCGAGGTCCTGCACCCCCGAGCCTTTTCGTTCGGCCACGAGGGAACCGGCTGGGTGCGGCTCTAGAGCGGCGCAGGGCATCATGGCGGAGTGAGTCTTCATCCGGGGGTCACCCCCGCTTCTTCCTCCAGTTCCTCGATGTCGCGCGCATCGATCACCCGGCGGGCCAGCGCCAAGTCGAAGCCCTGGCGGCCGAGGGCAGCCAGGTCGCGCTCACGGCGCTCGGCGCGGGCCGCCGCCCGGTAGGGCCCCAGGCGCCGACGCCGGGCAAAGGTCAGCGCCGCAGCCAGCTCCGGCTCGCCCGCTGTTTCGGCAAGGCCGGCTAGAGCCTGGTCGATCAGATCCGGCGCAACACCCTTGTGCAGCAGCCGGCTGCGAATTCCCCGGGCCGAGGCGCCCCGGCGCGCCAAGCTGCGTGCGCGGGCCATAGCATAGGCCGCATCGTCGAGCAGCCCGGCCCGCGTCAGGCGCGCGATCAGCTCGGTCACCGCCGCCGCCCCGGCCTCGGCGTCGGTTTGGTGGACGCGGGCCGAGCGGGCCACCTTGGCCAGGAGCAAGCGCCGCAGGTGCTCCGCCGGGGCGGCATAGCGCTCCAGGTAGAACAGCGCCGCCTTCTCGAGATAACTTGGCGTCGCCTTGCGCGGCCCGAGTCGCCGCCGCTCCCGGCGGCGCTCCGATCCATTCTTCGAGTCCGTCATCGCCGGTCCAGCATGGCATGGCCCGGCGCCCCCGTGCCAGCGCCTTGCTTCGGCCGCTCCATCGGCTTATGTGAAGCGCCATGCATGCCCCCTCGACTCTGCAGCGCCCGCCCGCGCCGCGCCTGATCGGCCGGGTGAACGGCCGCGGCCTCTGGACCCTCTACGTGAAGGAGGTGCGCCGCTTCCTCAACGTCTTCACCCAGACGCTGCTGGCGCCGATGATTACGACGCTGTTGTTCCTCGCGATCTTCACGCTGGCCCTGGGCCGATCGGTCCAGCAGGTCGGCGGCGTCGGCTTCGCGCAGTTCCTGGCGCCCGGCCTGATCGTGATGGCCATGGTTCAGAACGCCTTTGCCAATACCTCGTCCTCGATCGTCATCTCGAAGGTACAGGGCAACATCGTCGATCTGCTGATGCCGCCTTTGAGCCCCTGGGAGCTTACCCTGGGCGTGGCCGGCGGCGGCGTGACCCGCGGCCTCCTGGTCGGCTTCGTGGTCGGGCTCGGCATGTCGCTCTTCGTGCCGCTCTCCATCCACGCCCCGCTCTTCGTGCTCTATCACGCAGTCAACGCCTCGCTGATGCTGGCCCTTCTGGGCATGATCGGCGGCATCTGGGCCGAGCGATTCGATCACATCGCGGCGGTCACCAACTTTGTGATCACGCCGTTCTCCTTCCTATCCGGCACCTTCTACTCCATCGAGCGCCTGCCCGAGAGCTGGCACTTCGTCGCGCTCCTCAACCCCTTCTTCTACGTGATCGACGGCTTCCGCTACGGGTTCATCGGCCATGCCGACGGATCGCTTCTGGTCGGTGTGCTGCTGATGGCAGCGGTCAACCTGGGGCTCTGGACGCTCGCCCATCGGATGATCGCGACCGGCTACCGGCTCAAGCCTTGAGCGGGGCCGCGGGGCCGCCCGCCCCCCGGCGCTTCGGCGCCGTAAACTGGCGAGGCCTTCGGACGCTCGTCTGGCGCGGCGTCTGGCGCTATTTCAAGATGGCCTGGCACACCCTGGGCGGGCCCTGCATCTCCAGCTTGCTGCTCCTCGCGGTCTTCGTGCTGGCCGCCGGCGGGGCCGGCCAGATGGCGCCCGGCATAGCGCTCGCAGAGTTCCTGGTGCCCGGCATCGTGATGTTCCAGCTCGCCCACGCGGCCTTCGAGAACGCCGCCTTCCCGGTGCTCGACGACAAGCTGGAGGGCATGATCGGCGACATCCTGGCGGCCCCGCTGTCGCCGCTCGAGATCCTGGCCGGCTACGTTCTACCGGCCGTGACCAGCGGGCTCATGACTGGCATGGCGATCCTGGGGCTGGGCTGGCTCTTCGCCGACCTGCGCCTCCACGACCTCGGAGCCCTGATGGGCTTCGCGCTGGCCGCGGCGCTGCTCTTCGCGCTGCTGGGCACGTTCATCGGCCTCTGGGCCGATAGGTGGGAGCATTACGCCATGGCGGAGAACTTCGTGATCCTGCCCTTGGGCTTCCTCTCGGGCACTTTCTTCACGCTCTCCAGCCTGCCCGAGGCGGCGCGTCCGCTGATCGCTCTCAATCCCGTGTTCCACGCCGTCGGCGGCGTCCGCTACGCGCTTACGGGGTACGCCGAGACCGCGCTGTTCCCCGGCGCCCTGCTGCTCGGCGGTCCAATCCTGTTCTTGTGGTTTCTAGTTTGGCGGCTTTTCGCTACGGGATACAAGATCAAGCCGTGAGCGCGCGGGGGCTACTTCCTCAAGCGCTTCAGACGCTTGGCCAGGGTCCCGAGGTGCGCGCCCAGGATGCGGATACCGCTCGTATCGCCGGGATCTTCACAGGACACGTCGAAGGCTGCGTCGGTGATGCCGAAGCGGGCGAGTGCGGACCGCGCCCAATGGACATCGGCGCCGAATTGCTTTTCATAGAGCGCTAGGCTTTCCCTGGACTGCGCGGCCTGTTCCTCGGTATCGAAGAACGGATCGCCGGTCATGCCCGCGCCCAAATCGTCGCGCTCCCGCTCCCTGGCAAAGGTGACGATCGCGTTGGAGATTTCGGAAATCCTCTGAGCCACCTTGGTGCGCGAGGTCGGCTTTCCCGCCGACCACGCATGGCCGAGAAGTGCCAGGACCACGCCTGCCAAAACGAACGCGATTGCGTTGGTTTGGCTGTCGAGCCCGGGGATCATCGGGATGAGCGCGAGCGCAGCGACTTGGCGGTCGAACCCGGGAATCGCCCGGGCGACCGGATCCAGTTGTGCGAGATAATCCGGCTGGGCCAGGGTGTAGGCGGCGCCGTTCAGGAGCGCCCAGCCCCAGCCAAACAGGATCGTCACGCTTCGCAGCATCCTCCAAGCCTCCGCGGCAACACAAGGTGTGGCGATTTTTCTCTGAGACTTCGCCACACCTTATCTTACCACACAAACGTTCATGAAACGTTTACGGTGGTCGGGAAATAAGAGTCTGAAAATAAAGGGAATTTTTTCTGCCCGCCGACGCCCTGCGAGACCACCGAGGGCCTGACCAGTGCCATGCTGGCGGGCCCGGGGTTCGGTTGACAGGGCGGGCCTTTGCGCGAATAGTGCCCGCCTTTTTCCGGCGCCGGGCTGGGGATTTGCCCCGCCTGGCGGACACGCCGAGGAGGATACCGTGAGCGACGCCCTGATGCCGACCTATGCGCGTGCCGAGCTCGCCTTCGAGCGCGGCGAGGGCCCGTACCTCTTTGCGACCGACGGACGGCGCTACCTCGACTTCGCGGCGGGTATCGCGGTCAACGCGCTGGGCCATTCCCACCCGCACTTGGTGTCCGCACTCAAGGACCAGGCGGAAAAGTTTTGGCATTGCTCGAACCTCTACCGGATTCCGGCGGGCGAGCGCCTGGCCGAGCGGCTCTGCGAGCAGAGCTTCGCCGAGCGCGTGTTCTTCAGCAATTCCGGGGCCGAGGCCCTCGAATGCGGCTTCAAGCTGATCCGCAAGTACCACGACGACACCGGCAACCCGGGGCGCTACAAGGTCATCGGTTGCCAGGGGTCGTTCCACGGCCGCACGCTGGCCACGCTTTCGGCCGCCGGCAACCCGAAGTACCTGGAGGGCTTCCGTCCCGAGGTGCCGGGCTTCCTGCAGGTCGCCTTCGGCAACATGAACGAGCTGCGCGCGGCGATCGACGACGAGACCGCGGCGATCCTCGTCGAGCCGATCCAGGGCGAGGGCGGGATCCGGGCCGCGGAGATCGACTATATGAAGGGCCTGCGCCGCGTCTGCGACGAGTTCGGCCTGCTGCTGCTCCTCGACGAGGTACAGTGCGGCATGGGTCGCACCGGCAAGCTCTTCGCCCACGAGTGGGCGGAAGTCGCGCCCGATGTCATGGCGCTCGCCAAGGGCCTCGGCGGCGGCTTTCCGATCGGCGCTTGCCTGGCCACGGAGAAAGCGGCCGCGGGCATGACCACCGGTACCCACGGCTCCACCTTCGGCGGCAACCCGCTGGCCATGGCGGTAGCCAATGCGGTGCTCGACGTGATGCTGGCCGAGGGCTTCCTGGCGGGTGTGCAGAAGACCGGCGGCATCTTGCGGGCGCGTCTGGAGGAACTCGTCGCGCGCCACCCGGCGGTCCTGGCGGGTTTGCGGGGCCGCGGCCTGATGCTGGGCCTCGAGTGCGTCGTGCCGGCCGGCGAGATGGTCGCGCGGCTCCGCGACGAGGGACTCCTGACCGTCGGGGCCGCCGAGAACGTGGTGCGCATCGTTCCGCCGCTGATCATCGGCGAGGCGCAGGTAGGAGAGGCCTTGGCCATCCTCGAGCGGGTCTCGGCCGGCTGGGCCGAGGCGGCGTGACATGAGCGGGCCGAGGCATTTTCTCGACCTCGACCGGCTGGATGCCGGCACGCTGCGCGGCATCCTGGACCGGAGTGTGGCGTGCAAGCGTGCAGGCGGCGCGGCGCGGCCGCTGGCCGGGAAGGCGCTGGCCATGATCTTCGAGAAGCCCTCGACCCGCACCCGAGTCTCCTTCGAGCGCGGCATCCAACAGCTCGGCGGCGCTGCTATCGTGCTCGAGCCGGCCAGCAGCCAACTCGGCCGTGGCGAGACCGTTGCCGATACCGCCCGCGTGCTGTCGCGCTATGTCGACGCGATCATGATCCGTACGACATCCGAGGAGAAGCTGCTCGAAATGGCCGAGCACGCCAGCGTCCCGGTGATCAACGGCCTGACCGATCGTACCCATCCCTGCCAGCTGATGGCCGACGTCATGACCTTCGAGGAACACCGCGGGCCGATCAGGGACCGGGTGGTCGCCTGGTCGGGTGACGGTAACAACATGGCGACCTCGTGGATCCACGCGGCAGTGCGTTTCGACTTCGAGTTGCGCCTGGCCTGTCCCGGCCCGCTTGGGCCGCCCAAGGAGATGCTCGACTGGGCCGCCGCCGAGGGCGGGCGCATCGTGGTGACACCCGAAGCCGAGGCCGCGGTCGCCGACGCCGATGCCGTGGTAACCGACGTCTGGGTCTCGATGGGCGACGAGGAGGATGCCGGCGCCAGGGCACGCCACAATCTGCTGCGCGGCTATCAAGTCGACGACCGGCTGATGAGCCTCGCCAAGCCGGAGGCGGTCTTCATGCACTGCCTGCCGGCACACCGCGGCGAGGAGGTCACGGCCTCGGTGATCGACGGTCCGCGCTCCGTGGTTTGGGACGAGGCCGAGAACCGTCTGCACGCGCAGAAGGGGATTCTGCTCTGGTGTCTCGCCTGACGGCCGTCAGCGACCTGATCCAGCCCTTCGTGCTCGAAGTGCCGGCCCTGCGCGGCCGGCTGGTTCGCCTCGGGCCGCTTGTCGATACGGTGCTGTCGCGCCACGACTACCCGCCATCGGTCGCGGTCCTGCTGGGCGAGATGCTGGCCCTGGCCGCTGTCCTGTCGAGCACGCTCAAGTTCGACGGCGTGTTCACCTTGCAGACCAAGGGCGACGGGCTGGTCGGCCTGGCGGTGGTCGACATGACGACGGACGGCGAGCTGCGCGCCTACGCCGAGTTCGACGCGGCGCGCCTCGCCGCGCCGGCTGCGGCGCCGGACGGTCAGGGCACCGGCGCGCGGGCCCTGCTGGGCGAAGGCTACATCGCTTTCACTGTGGACCAGGGCCCGCACACCGAGCGCTACCAAGGCATCGTCGAGCTGCGTGGCGTCACGCTGGCCGATTGCCTGCAGCATTACTTCCGCCAGTCCGAGCAGCTCAAGACAGCGGTGAAGCTGGCCGCCGGCCGCGTCGACGGCGCCTGGCGGGCCGGCGGCCTGCTCCTCCAGCAATTGCCGGAGGCCGGGGCCGACGGCACCGCACTGGCCAACGACGAGGAGGACAACTGGCGCCGTGCCGTGGTGCTCATGGCGAGCTGCACGGAGCATGAGCTGCTGGACCCGGCATTGCCGGACCACGACCTGCTGTTCCGACTGTTTCACGACGAGCGGGTCCGGGTCTACCGGCCGCGGCCGCTGACCACCGGCTGCCGCTGCTCGCAGGAGCGCCTTGAGCGGATCCTGCGCTCGCTCCCGCGCGACGAGGTGACAGAGATGAAGGTCGGTGGCGAGGTGATCATGACCTGCCAGTTCTGCAACGCGGAGTACCGCTTCGACGAAGCGGCGCTTGAGCGGATCTACGCGCCTTGATCCCACGCGAATCGCGGCGTATTGATTCTCCTGGGATGCCATTCTCTCAGCCGCCAAACGGGAGGCCAACCATGCGCCGTCTTTCCAGACTCCTCGTTGCCACGCTGCTGCCGGTCGCGGGTCTGGCGCTCGCCGCCTGTGAGCTGACCCCGCCCAGTGGCGACTTTCCCGAGCTGACGTATGCCCACCTCACACCGCTACGCTTCGACGTGGCGTCGGTGGAGGTCGAGCAGGCCTACCAGCCCTCGTCCGAGGCGCCCAACGTCGAGTTGCTGTTCCCGGTGCGCCCGGGCCAGGCGGCGGCCAACTGGGGGCGCGACCGCCTGCAGGCCGTCGGCGCGTCGCGCCGGATGCGCTACATCGTACGCGAGGCCCCGGTAATCGAGACCGCGCTCGAGACCAAGAGCGGGCTGACCGGCGTGGTCACCAGGGACCAGTCGGAGCGCTACGAGGCGCGCCTGACCGTCGAGGTGGAGATCCTCGACGACGGCGGCCGGACGGAGGGTAACGCCATGACCCGGGTTGTCCGTTCCATAACCGTGCCCGAAAACGCCACGCTGCACGAGCGCGAAGAGGTCTGGTACCGATTGACCCAGAAGGTGATGAACGACATGAACACCCAGCTGGAGGAAACCCTGAAAAGGATCTTGTTCCGCTACCTGCGCTGAGTGTGCAGGCCCCGGGCCGTGGCTGGAAAAGACCCTGTTTAAAGGGCCTGTTAAGCGATTTGCCCCAAGCTGGGGCCTTGTTCCCCAGGGGAAAGGCTCGGGCGATGCGGTATGTCTTGTTCGCCGTCGGTACGCTCGTCGTCATGGCGGGCGCACTGGTTTTCATCAAGTGGGACTCGATCACGGAATCCTACGACGAAATGGTCGCCATGGCCGCCGAGGTCGCCGTCGAGAGCGGAAACCAGATGGGCCAGGGCGCCTATCATCTGACCCAATGCGGCCGCCCCACCTACATGGCGGACCTTCGCGAATCGATGGACCAGCTGGACCAGTTATCAACAGAGTTCCAGACCAATATGAAAGCCGCGTTCGAAGCCGGCATCGAGGAGGCCCGGGCTGCGAACATCGATTATAGCGAGGAGTTCTGCGAACGGCTGCTGTCGGAGGTCGATGCGACCGATTGACGGTCGGGGCCGGGCCGCGAGCAGGCGACAAGCGTCAGCTTCCCGGCGAGAGGCAGCGGGCGAGCGACGTGGCAAGTCCGCGAATTAGCCCGAAGTAGGCATCCGGTCCCGCGGGCAGAGCGGCCCCGAGGGGGTCTAACACGCCGGTCCTGGCGGCCGTATGCGCGACCACCGTGTCGACCAGCGCCGGCCGAAACTGCGGCTCGGTGAACACGCAGACCGCCCCGACTTCCGCGATCCTCGCGCGGATTTCGACAAGGCGCCGGGCACCCGGGGGACGGTCTGGACTTACGGCCACCGAGCCGACGGCGTTGAGGGCGTAGCGCCGCTCGAAATACTGGTAGGCATCGTGGAACACGACATAGGGGCGCTCACGGACCGGTGCGAGCTGGCTGGCGATTTCGCTGTCGAGGGCCTCGATCCCGGCTATAAGTCCCTGCCCGTTGCGCCGGTAGCGGTCGGCGTTTTCCGGGTCCACCCTAAGCAGGGCCGCAAGGACGGCGCGAACGATCCCGACGGCGTTCCGAGGATCCAGCCAAAAATGCGGGTCCGCCGCGCCGTCCTTCTGCTCGGCGTACTCATCGCCAAGATGTCCGGGCTCTTCCCCCATGGTATCCCAGGCGCCGCCCCGACGGACCGGTAGCAGCCGGATCCCGGCGGCCTCGGACAACGCGACGACCCGGGCCTGCCCGGTCAGCGCAGCAAGCGGTCGGGCGAGAAAGGTCTCGAGCTGCCCGCCGATCCAGAACACCAGCTCGGCCTCGCCGAGCGCCCGCGCCTCGGAGGGCCGCAGGCTGTGGCCGTGCGGCGAGCCGCCACGCCTGATCAGCAGGACCGGCGCGCCGACCCCCTCCATCACGCCGGCGACCAGGGCATGGACCGGCATGATGCTCACGGCCACTTTGGGCGCCGCCGCCGCAGGTGCCGCCGCCCAAGCGAGCGCGATCAGCGCCGCCACCAGGAGCCCCCTGGAGAACGGGGCCTGGCGCCATCGCGCGCTCCTTGTTCCGGTGTCCGCCATGTCCTCGGCTCGAGATTGCGCTCCAGAGATGCTATGTTATATCCTTACAGTTCGAATTTGGAGTCGCCAAGTCAACAAGATAGGAAACGCGGATGGACCGATTCAACCGCGTCTCGGCCGCCCCGTTCTCCGCCGGGGACCACGACCATGGGGCCTGCATCGCCGGAGCCGTGAGGAACGCCCAGCGGATCTGCGCGCGCCGCGGCGTTCGCCTGACCAGGCTGCGGCAGCGGGTGCTGGAGTTGGTCTGGTCGAGCCATGCCCCGGTCGGCGCCTATGACCTGCTCAGGCGACTCAGCCGGGAGCATGACGGCGCGGCACCACCGACGGTCTACCGGGCGCTGGACTTCCTGTTGGAGCAGGGCCTCGTGCACCGTATCGAGAGCCGCAACGCCTTCGTCGGCTGCGCCGACCCGGCCGAGTCCCATGCCGGACAGTTCCTGATCTGCCGTGACTGTGGCAGCGCGGCGGAGATGCACGACCGGCGGGTCAACCAGGCGATCAACCGCGGCGCTGCGGAACTGGGCTTCTTCGTCGAGGCCAAGACCGTCGAAGTGAGCGGCGTCTGCCCGGCCTGCCGCGCCGCGGAGGGAGTTCCTTCCGGTGCTCGGTGAGCCACCCGCGACGGTTGGAGGTCAGGGCGAACCGCTGGTCTCGGTATCGCAGATCGGGGTCGATTTCGACGGCAGGACAGTGCTCTCGGCCGTCGACCTGGCGGTCCATGCCGGCGAAATCCTGACCCTGATCGGCCCGAACGGCTCGGGCAAGACGACGCTGGTCCGGGTCGTCCTCGGCCTGCTCAAACCCGCATCGGGACGGGTCAGGCGGCAGGCCGGACTGCGGATCGGATACATCCCGCAGCGCCTGCACGTCGACGAGACCCTGCCGCTCACGGTCGAACGCTTCCTGAAACTCTGCGCCCCGCGGGCGCGCGGCCAGTTTTCCAAGGTACTGGCCGAGGTAGGCGCCGGTCATCTGCTGGACAGTCCTTTCCAGACGGTCTCGGGCGGCGAGTTGAAGCGGATCCTGCTGGCCCAGGCGCTGCTCAGGGATCCGGACCTGCTGGTGCTCGACGAGCCCAGCGCCGGCGTCGACGTCACCGGCCAGGCGGAGCTCTACGCGCTGATCAAGTCGATCCGGGACAGCCGGCGCTGCGGCGTGCTTCTGGTGTCGCACGACCTGCACCTGGTGATGGCGGCGACCGATCGGGTGGTCTGCCTCAATCACCACGTCTGCTGCACCGGCCGGCCCGAGGCGGTGAGCCGGGACCCGGAGTACCTCGCGCTGTTCGGGCCGGAGCTGGCCGGGCGCCTCGCGGTCTACACCCACGAGCACGATCACCGCCACGGCCTGTCCGGGGACCTGGTCGAGGGAGAGGAACAGGCGCCGACCGTGGTGGAACACACCCATGGCTGACTTCGTCCTGCGCGCGCTTTTGGCCGGCATCGGGGTCGCGCTGGTCTCCGGGGCGCTCGGGTGCTTCCTGGTCTGGCGTCGCATGGCCTATTTCGGCGCAACCTTGGCCCATTCCGCCCTGCTCGGCGTCGCGCTCGGCCTGCTGTTCGAAATCGACTTGAACCTCGGCATCCTGGCCGTCTGCGTCGCGGTCTCCGCGCTACTCGTCGGCCTGCAGTTCCGAGGCGGACTCGCCACCGATACCCTGCTCGGGATCCTGGCCCACGGCACCCTGGCGTTCGGCCTGGTCGCGATCTCCTTCATGGAGACGCTGCGCATCGACCTGATGGCCTATCTGTTCGGAGACATCCTGGCGGTGACGGCGGGTGACCTGCTCTGGATCTACATCGGGGGCCTGGCGGTCCTGGCCGGGCTGGTCGCATTGTGGCGGCCGCTCTTGTTCATCACCGTGCATGAGGAGCTGGCTCGGGTCGACGGCATTCCGACGGGCGCGGTCCGCCTCGCCTTCATGCTCCTCGTCTCGGTCGTCATCGCGATCGCCATGAAGATCGTCGGGGTTCTGCTCATCATATCGATGCTGATCATCCCGGCCGCCGCCGCCCGGCGCCTCGCCGCGACGCCCGAGCAGATGGCGCTCTTCGCCTCGGCGATCGGCTGCCTGGCAGTGGCCGGGGGGCTGGCCTCATCGATGACATGGGACACCCCGGCCGGCCCGTCGATCGTGGTGGTGGCGACCGGACTGTTCTTACTGATGCTGGTGCTGCCCCGCCGCAAGGCGGGCGGCGATCGAGTGCAGAGGGAACCGGAATAGCTCCAAAGGTCATTGAAAACGACCTTGGTATCAGTGCTTGCCTTCGTTGCCCCGACAGGAGTCGGGCGCCGGCCAAACGACTTGGCTCTCGAAGCGGCCCCCATCGGTCTCCTCGATCTGCATCGGCGGCGCCGTCGCGAGCCGCGCGGCGTCGCGGCGCTCCTGAACGATTTCGGCGAGGATCGAGAGTGCGATTTCTTCCGGCGTGGCAGCTCCGATATCGAGCCCGGCGGGAGCTCGCAGCCTCTCCACACGCGCGGCCGGCAGTCCCTGGTCGATCATCGCCGACTTCAGTGTCGCCGCTTTGCGACGACTGCCGACGAAGGCGACATAGGGCGCACCACAGGAGAGGGCTGCCGCGAGCGCTTCCCGGTCCCGCTTGCCCTGCGTGGCGACAACGACGAAGCTGGTCCCGACGCGGGCCGCGCCGGAGAGGTCGAACCCCGCGATCCACGCATCGGCCTCTCCAAAGCCCGGCTGGTCCTCGACGAGGGCGGCCACTGTTACGGCGAAGCCCGAGCGGCGGCCGAGGGCGGCGAGCGCCCGCGCGGTCGGCGAGGCGCCGGCAACGATCAAGGATGGACGCGGCAAGATCGCTTCGACGAACAGCTCGATCGTTCCGCCACTGGGGCAACCACTCTTGTGAATCTCCACGCCCGTGGTTTCCACGGTGTCCGGCAGGCGCTCCTTGGGATAAACGCGAACCAGGCGAGGTCGTCCGTCGAGCAGCGCGTCGCTGGCCGCTTTCCGGGCCGCGCCCTGGGTACAGCCGCCGCCGATCCAGCCCACCATGGAGCCATCGGCACGGATCACCGCCTTGGCCCCCGCCTTGGCGGCGGTCGCGTCCTCGGTCCGCACAACCGTCGCAAGGGCAAACGGTCGGCCATCGCCTTTCATTCGCGCCATGCAGTCGATGATATCTTCGCTCTCGTCGCTCATCCGTTTCCTCCCGCGCCGCGTCAGCGTCACAGCTTCGCCAGATAGGGTTCAAGCGCCGCCAGACTCTGCAGATCATGGGCCGGCGCAAAGAGATCTACAAACGGTAGGGCGGCGGACATGCCTTTCGCGACCGGCTCATAATCCGCCCAGCCGATCATCGGGTTGAGCCAGACGATCCGTTTGGCGCGCCGTTTCAATTGCCTCATTTCCGCCGCCAGGCGTTCCGGCGGGCCGGTATCGTAGCCGTCGCTGACGATGATGACGGCCGTCCGCGATCTGATCGCGCTCGCCGCATAGCCGCGGTTGAAGGTCGCCAGGCTCTCGCCGATCTTCGTCCCGCCATCCCAGCCGGACGCCATCAAAGCCATGCGTTCCAGCGCCTTCTCGGTGTCGCGCTCGCGCAGCGCGGCGCTGATGTGGATGAGACGCGTATGGAACACGAAGGCCTCGGCCTCGCGGAAGTGGTCGAGGACACCGCGGATGAACCGCACGAAGAAGGTGCTGTAGAGGCTCATGGAGCCGCTGGCATCGAGGATGACCACGAGGCGCAGCGGCTTCGGCCAGCGTTTGCGGTACGCGAGCTTCATGGGCGTACCGCCGAAACGGATCGAGTTGTGGATCACCCGGCGCAGGTCGAGGCGCCGGCCGCGCCGACGTTGCCGCTCGCGGCGGGTCAGGCGATACCGCATGCGGGCCGCGAGGCGTTCGCTCAAATCGGTAACCCGGGCCAACTCCTCCGGGTCGTTGACGTGGCGCAGGTCGGTTGCGGCCAGGGATTCCGCGCTGCCGGCGCCGCCGCGACGGCCATCGCCACCCTCCGCCTCTAGTTCCTCGCCACGCTGGCTGCGCAGAACCGGGCCGAGCGGCCCGGCCGGGACCAGGCCACCCGGCAGACCCGCCTGTGGGCCGCGCGCCTTTTGGCCGGCGACCCGTGACGCCCGCTTTCGCCCGTGGCCCAGCCAATAGAGGTCGAAGATCTGGTCGAAGCGCCGCCAATCGGTGCGCGAGGCGCAGAGCAGGCTGCGGAAGGCCCAGCGGACCGCGTCCCGCCGGCCCAGTTCGACCGCGCGCACCACGCGCAGCCCGTCGATGGCCTCGGGCAGACCGACCGGAAAGCCGTTGTCTCGCAGGACGCGCAGGAATCCGACGACACGCCGGGCGAGCAGCCGGCCGCCGCTAGCGGTGCCCAGGATCTCGACGGCCGCGCTCATACCGCCCTGCCGGCCAGGCGCTCGACCACCTCGAGGGGGACGACGGCTTGGTCCTCCTGGGTTTTGAGCAGGCACATCAGGCTTTCGTGAAGCGCCTCGGGCTCGCTGCGCAGGTCCCTGACACCGAGACCCACGAGCGCCGCTGCCCAATCGAGCGTCTCGGCCACGCCCGGCTTCTTGCGCAGATCCTCCTTGCGCAGCGCCTGCACGAAACGGACGACCTGCGCGGCCAGGGCCTGCTCGATGCCCGGCAGGCGGGCCAGCACGATCCTGAGCTCCTTGTCCTCGCCGGGGAAGTCCACGTAGTGGTAGAGGCACCGTCGCCGGAGCGCGTCGGAGAGTTCGCGCGTGCCGTTGGAGGTCAGCACGACGTAAGGAACGGCCGTGGCCGTGACCGTGCCCAGCTCCGGGATACTGATCTGGAAGTCGGACAACACCTCCAGGAGATAGGCCTCGAACTCCTCGTCGGCGCGGTCGATCTCGTCGACCAGCAGGACCGGCGGCTCGGCCATTGAGATCGCCTTGAGAAGCGGACGCTTGAGGAGAAAGTCCTCGTCGAAGATGTGCCGCTCCTTCTCCTCGGCCGAGCGCTCTTCGCTCTCCCAGATCTTGATGGCGAGCAGCTGGCGCTGATAGTCCCACTCGTAGACCGCAGCGCTGGCGTCCAGGCCCTCGTAGCACTGCAAACGGATGAGCGGCGCGGCCAGGACCGCAGCCAGGGCCTTGGCGACCTCGGTCTTGCCGACCCCGGCCTCGCCCTCGAGCAGCAGGGGCCGACCGAGCTGCTGCATCAGCACGATGGCCGTGGCCAGCTGCGGGTCGGCCACGTAGCCGACTCCGCCCAGCCGCCCCAGCACCTCCTCGCGGCTCAATGTCATTCAGGCACCCTCATGACCGGATCCGCCGCCGCGCGAGGACGGCGTCGCCCCGCGCGGTGGTCGAGCGGTCCGCCTCACTCGCCGATGCCGAGCGCCTGGCACTGCTTCCAGACCCGCCACGGCGTGTGGGGCATGGGCATGTGGCTGACGCCCAGGTGGGCGAAGGCGTCGACCACCGCGTTGGAAAAGGCAGAGACGCCGCCCACGTTCGGGCTTTCGCCCACGCCTTTCGCGCCGATCGGATGGTGCGGTGAGGGCGTGACCGTGAAATCGGTCTCCCAGACCGGCGTCTCCACCGCGGTCGGCAAAAAATAGTCCATGAAGCTCGCGCCCTGGATGTTGCCGGTCTCGTCGAAGGTCAGCTCCTGGCCCATGGCGATGGCGAAGGCCTCGGTCAGGCCGCCGTGCACCTGGCCCTCGATGACCATGGGGTTGATGCGCGTGCCGCAGTCGTCGAGCGCGTAGAAGCGCCGCACCTTGACCTCGCCGGTCAGGCGGTCGACATCGACCACGCAGAGGTAGGCGCCGAAGGGATAGGTGAAGTTCGGCGGGTCGTAGTAGTTGACCGCCTCCAAGCCCGGCTCGAGACCCTCCGGCAGGTTCTGGTAGGCGGCGAAGGCGATTTCCTTCATGGTCGCCGTCTTCTCGGGCAGGCCCTTGACCTTGAAGCGGTCGACCTCCCACTCCAGGTCCTTCTCGCCGACCTCCAGCATGTGGGCGGCGATTTTTTGGGCCTTGGCCTTGATCTTGCGCGCCGCCTGGGCCGCGGCGGCACCCGCCACGGGGGTCGAGCGCGAACCGTAGGTGCCCAGGCCATAGGGCGCGGTATCGGTATCCCCCTCCTCCACGGTGATGTCGTCCGAGGGGATGCCGAGCTCGGTGGCGAGGATTTGGGCATAGGTCGTCTCATGGCCCTGGCCCTGCGATTTGGTGCCGAGCCGTGCGATCGCGGAACCGGTCGGATGGATGCGGATCTCGCAGGAATCGAACATGCCAATGCCCAGGATGTCGCAGTTGCGGCTGGGGCCCGCCCCGACGATCTCGGTGAACGTGGCAAGACCGATGCCCATCAGCTCACCGCGCTTGCGCTTCTCCGCCTGCTCCGCGAGCAGACCCTGGTAGTCGACCGCCTCCAGCACCTTGTTCAGCGCCGTGTGGTAGTCGCCGCTGTCGTACTCCCAGTCGAGGCAGGAGGTATAGGGGAACTGCTCCGGCGTGACGAAGTTCCTGAGCCGGACCTCGGCCTTGTCCAGGCCGACCTTCTGGGCCAGCACGTCGATCATGCGTTCGATCAGGTACGAGGCTTCGGTCACCCGGAAAGAGCACCGATAGGCCACGCCGCCCGGCGCCTTGTTGGTATAGACGCCGTCGACCGCGATATGGGCCGAGGGAATGTCGTAGCTGCCGGTCACGATGCTGAACAGCCCGGCCGGCCATTTGCTCGGTTGGGCGTGCGCGTTGAAGGCGCCGTGGTCGGCCAGCACGTGGACGCGAATCGCCGCGATGCGGCCATTGCTGTCGGCGGCCAACTCGCCCGTCATGTGGTAGTCGCGCGCAAAAGCCGTGGTCGAGAGGTTGTCGATGCGGCCTTCCACCCACTTGACCGGCCGGCCCAGTACGATCGTGCCCACGGTGGCGCAGACATAGCCCGGATAGGCCCCGACCTTGTTGCCGAAGCCGCCGCCGATGTCGGGTGCGATGACACGGATCTTGTGCTCCGGCAGGCCCGCGATCAGCGAAACCACGGTGCGCACCACGTGAGGCGCCTGAAAAGTGCCGTAAAGCGTCAGCTCGCCCCTGACCGGATCCATCGACGCGACGCAGCCACAGGGCTCGAGCGGGCAGGGATGAACCCGCTGATAGAAGATCTCCTCCTTGACCGTGACGGCGGCACCGGCGAAGGCCTTGTCGGTCTCGTCCCTGTCGCCGGCCTCCCAGGCGAAGATGTGGTTGGGGTGCTTGCGCACCCCCTGACCCACGTTGTCTTTGTCCTCGACGTCCTCGCGCAGCACCGGCGCGTCCTCGGCCAAGGCCTGCTTGGGGTCGACCAGGACCGGCAGGTCCTCGTAATCGACCTCGACCGCCTGGATTCCGTCGGAGACCGCATAGCGGTCCTCGCCGATCACGAAGGCGACCTCCTGGTTCTGGAAGTGAACTTTCTGGTCGGCCAGCACGGCCTGGGTATCGCCGGCCAGGGTCGGCATCCAGTGCAGGTTGAGCGGCTTCAGGTCCTCGGCGGTCAGCACGGCGAGCACGCCGGGCACGGCCTTGGCCGCCGCAGTGTCGATCGACTTGACGCGGGCATGCGCGTAGGGGCTGCGCACGAAGTCGCCGAACACCTGGCCCGGCAACTCGATGTCGTCGACGTAGTTGCCCTTGCCCTGGATGAACCGGATGTCCTCCTTGCGCTTGCGCGCGCAGCCAATGCCGCCGAGGGTCGCCTCACGTTCCTCCAGGGTCATTTCCGTTGCGTCGGTCATTACTCGGCGGCCTCCCGTTGTGCGTTCAGCTTGTCGGCGGCGTAGCGCACCGCCTTGACGATGTTCTGATAGCCGGTGCAGCGGCAGAGATTGCCGGACAGCTCCCAGCGGATCTCTTCGTCGCTCGGGTTTGCATTCTCCTGCAGCAGCCGGTGGGCCCGCATGATCATGCCCGGCGTACAGTACCCGCACTGGAGGCCGTGCTCCTGCATGAAGCCCTCCTGCAGCGCCGAGAGGCTGCCGTCGGCATTGGCCATGCCCTCGACCGTCGTGATTTCCGCACCCTCGGCTTGCACGGCAAAGACCGTGCAGGACTTCACCGACATGCCGTCGAGATCGACGGTACAGGCGCCGCAGTGCGAGGTCTCGCAACCTACGTGCGGCCCGGTCAGGTTCAGCTTGCCACGCAGGAAGTGGACCAGCAGCAGGCGCGGTTCCACAAGTTCGTCGACCGCCCGACCGTTGACCGTCATCTTCACGGGAATCTTGCTCATCGTTTTCGGAGCCTCCCTATCAAGCTTGTGCGCGGGCCAGCGCCCGCTCGACCGCGCGGCGGACCATGACGCCGGTCACGTGGGTCCGGTACTCCTCCGGGCCGCGCATGTCGGCCACCGGTTCGGCGATGCCCTTGGCCGCCTCGACCGCCATGGCGACCGCCGCCTCGTCGACCTTGGTGCCGACCAGCGTCTGGCCGGCGGCCTCGGCAAAGAGCGGTGTCTGTCCGACGTTGGTGAGCGCGATCGACGCGCTCTCGCAGGTGCCGCCGTTCATGATCAGGACCACTGCCGCCGCCGCGGTGGCGTAGTCGCCCACCTTGCGCTTCAACTTCTCGTAGGCGTAGCCGTGGCCGGCCGGCGGTATCGGGAGGCTGACCGCGGTCAGGAGCTCGTCCTCCGCGCGTGCCGTAAAGTAGGCCGCCTCGTAGAAGTTCCGCGCCGGAACCTCCCGTTCGCCCTTCGGCCCGCGCAGGACGAAGCTGGCATCCAGGCACTGCATGACCGCGGGCATATCGTTGCCGGGATCGCCGTTGGCGACGTTGCCGCCCAGGGTGCCGCAATAGCGCACCTGCGGGTCGGCGATCAGCAGCGCGGCCTCGCGCAGGATCGGACAGACTTCGGCCAGCAACTCCGAGGCTGCCACCTCCTGTTGCGTGGTCATGGCGCCGATCTCGATGCACCGCCCGGCCTGCTGGATGCCCCTGAGGCTGTCCAGGCCCTGCAGGTCGATGAGATGACCGGGCTCCGCCAGACGTAGCTTCATCATCGGGACGAGGCTGTGCCCGCCCGCGATCACACGCCCCTCGTCGCCGTGTCGCGACAGCAGCGCGATCGCCTCATCGACCGAAGCCGGCCGATGATACTCGAAGGCTCCAGGAATCAAGGCTTCCTCCCATGAGTTTTCTATTTTTTTCGTATGGCGTCTTCGCGCCATAGGTTCATTATCTGGGTTATGAGAACTAATCGCAACCGGAGATATGGAAACGGCCCCCGCCCGCCGGGAGCCGCAAGCGCCCAGGCAACGTGCCAAAAGCCTCAATCTCGCCGATTTTATAAGCAAAACAGTGACTTGGTGGCGGAGGGGGTGGGATTCGAACCCACGAGACGGTTTCCCGCCCACACGCGTTCCAGGCGTGCGCCTTAAGCCACTCGGCCACCCCTCCGGTCCAGCGCGCGGCGCGCAACCTAGCCGACCGCGCGGTGCGATGCAACGCCGCAAGCCCGCCGTGGGCCATAAATAATATTCTACAATATCCTAACAATAGTGCCCCAGCTTTGTCACACATGAAACCGAGTATTTTAGTATATACTTGTTTTGTCTGGTTAAATATTGACGGTACTCGAGAAGATGTTTCCGCGGCGTATCGCGATCATGGAACCATTGGACCGGTGTGTTACGGGAGTTGCAGGTCATGTCTAGCACAGTACGCACCCTTGGCTGGCTGCTCATCGTCCTGGCGACCGCAGCGCTGGGCTGGGAGCTCTATGCGCTGGCCGAGACCGGCAATTTCCAGCTCTCGTCCCTCGGCGAGCTCTGGCACGATTTGCACCCGGAAAGCCTCGGCGTCGTCCAGGGCGCGCTGGAAGGGCATGTTTCGACAACGCTCTGGGACGGGCTTCTGGCCCCCTTGCTGCTCCGGGATGCCGTCCTGGTCTTCGCGCTGCCCGGCCTCCTGCTGGCCTCCCTGCCCGGTTTGGTCGAAGCGATCAACCGCATGGGCGAGCCCGAGATGGCTTGACCGCCGCTACCGACGGTCCCGGCTCGGTCCGACGGGCAAGGGTCGAATCTACGCGATCTGGCTTGGATTTCCTGTTAATAAGATTGCCAAGGAACAGCAGTATCATGCCTTCCTGCGCGCCTTCGGCCTGACGCCGGAGGCCGCGCCATTGCGGCGCTATGGGAGTAACATCCAATGTCCCTCATGGTTCGGTTCGTCGGCTGGACGTTGCTTTGTCTGTCCTTCGCCATCATGGGCTGGGAGCTCTACCAGCTGGCCGATACGGGCAAATTGATGCTGTCGTCCTGGGGCGAGATGTGGTTCACGCTGCACCCGTCCAGCCTCAACCTCTACCAGGCGGTGGTCGAGCGCTACATCTCGACCAAACTGTGGGACCAGGTCCTGGCGCCCATGCTACTGTGGGACGCCTTCATGGTCTTCGCGGTGCCCGGCGCGGTGCTGGCCGCCCTGCCCCGTGTCATCCAAATCTTCACCCGCCGGGACGCCGCATACAGAAGCGACTGAGCCGGGGACCGGCCGGGGGTCGGCCGCATGCGGGCAAGGGACCTGGCGAAACGGCAATAGGCCGGGTGCCTGCGCCGCCGGTCCGCCTGCTGGTGGCCGACGGTAAGCCCAATGTCCCTCGATTGCCGCCAAATATGAAGGGGATATTAAGGCCCTACGGATAGGTTGTGATCATTGGGGGCGGCATCGCGCCACCTCGTGACCGGGGAAACGGGCGTCTGTTGCATGAAGGAGATCGCATCATGCGCACCGCTGTCGGAGTCGGTTACCTCTTGATCGCCGTTGGATTGGGTGCGCTGGCCTGGGACCTGTACTTCCTGTCGCTGGCCGGCCACTTCAAGCTGTCCAGCTGGGGCGAGTTCTGGTACGGGGTCCACTCACCCAGCCTGAGCGCCCTCAAGACCGGGGTCGAAAGCCACCTTTCGGTCGGGCTTTGGAATGGGGTCATTGCCCCCTTGATGAAGGCACCGGCGCTTCTGCTCTTCGGGCTCCCGGGCGCCATCCTGGCTAGCCTGCCCTGGACGCTGCCCAGGCTGAGTAAACTGAGGACCCTGCGGCAAGCTTAGCCCAGGTGGTTCAGTCGTCGCTCATCCGGAGCGCGGCGATGAAGGCGGACTGCGGGATCTCGACCTGGCCGAACTGGCGCATGCGCTTCTTGCCGGCCTTCTGCTTTTCCAGCAGCTTGCGCTTCCGGGTCACGTCGCCGCCGTAGCACTTGGCGGTCACGTCCTTCCTGAGCGCGCCCACCGTCTCGCGGGCGACGACCTTGCCGCCGATCGCGGCCTGTATCGCGATCTTGAACAGCTGGCGCGGGATCAGATCCTTCAGGCGCTGGCAGAGCGCCCGGCCGCGCGGCTCGGCCTGGCCGCGGTGCACGATCATGGCGAGCGCATCGACCGGTTCGCCGTTGACCAAGATCGAGACCTTGGCGAGATCGCCCTCGCGGTACTGGTCGAGCTGGTAGTCGAAGCTGGCATAGCCGCGCGAGACCGACTTCAGCCGGTCGTAGAAGTCGAAGACCACCTCGTTGAGCGGCAGCCGGTAGACGACCATGGCGCGGTTGCCGGCATAGGTGAGATCGAGCTGCTCGCCCCGCCGCTCCTCGCAGAGCTTCAGCACCGCGCCCAGATAGTCGTCGGGCACCAGGATCGTGGCATGGATCCAGGGCTCCTCGATGGTCTTGAGCTTGACCGGGTCGGGCATGTCGACCGGGTTGTGCAGCTCCTTCATGGTCCCGTCGGTCAGATGCACCTTGTAGACCACGCTGGGCGCCGTCGTGATCAGGTCGAGCGAAAACTCGCGCTCGAGGCGCTCCTGGATGATCTCCAGGTGCAGCAGGCCGAGGAAGCCGCAGCGGAAACCGAAGCCGAGCGCCACCGAGGTCTCGGGCTCGTATTCGAAGCTGGCGTCGTTGAGCGCCAGCTTGGCCAGGCTCTCGCGCAGCATCTCGTAGTCGGCGGCGTCGGCCGGGAACAGGCCGCAGAACACGACGGGCACGCTCGGCTTGAAACCCGGCAGGGGCTCGGCCGTGGGCTGCCGCTCGCCGGTCAGGGTATCGCCGACCTGGCAGTCCGCGACCGACTTGATGCTGGCGGTCAGGAAGCCGATCTCGCCGGGAGCCAGTTCCGCCATCTTGGTCATCTTGGGCGTGAAGACACCCACGCGGTCGACCTGGTGGACCGCGCCGGTCGCCATCATGCGGACCTTCATGCCGGCCTTGAGCCGCCCGTCGATCACCCGGACCAGGGTGATGACGCCCAGATAGGCGTCGTACCAGGAATCGACCAGGAGCGCCTTCAAGGGCGCCTCGGCGTCGCCCCGGGGCGGCGGCAGGCGGGTGACCAGCGCCTCGAGCACCTCGGGCACGCCCTGGCCGGTCTTGGCCGAGATCGGCACCGCGTCCGAGGCCTCGAGGCCGATCACCTCCTCGATCTGCTGCCTGACCCGCTCGGGCTCGGCCGCCGGCAGGTCGATCTTGTTGAGCACCGTGACCACCTCGTGGTCGTGGTCGATCGCCTGGTAGACGTTGGCCAGGGTCTGGGCCTCGACCCCCTGGCTGGCGTCGACCAGCAGCAGCGAGCCCTCGCAGGCCGAGAGGCTGCGCGAGACCTCGTAGGCGAAGTCGACGTGGCCCGGCGTGTCGATCAGGTTGAGCTGGTAGGTCTCGCCGTCCGCCGCCTGGTAGGTGAGGCGCACGGTCTGGGCCTTGATCGTGATGCCGCGCTCGCGCTCCAGCTCCATGGAGTCGAGCACCTGCTCCTTCATCTCGCGCTCGGCCAGGCCGCCGCAGACCTGGATCAGGCGATCGGCCAGGGTCGACTTGCCGTGGTCGATATGGGCGATGATCGCGAAGTTGCGGATGTGGGCGAGGTCGGTCATGGACGCTCAATATGGTGATGCGGCGTGGCTATAACACCCGAGGGCCGAAGCGCCAAGGGCTTGCGGCGGGGCCGTTTCAGGAGAGCTCGACCACGGCCTTGGGCAGGCCGCCGAGCGGCGCGTCGACGAAGGCGACGATGGCCGGGTCCATGTCGCGTTCGGGCACGGGCTCGGGTGCAAAGTGGCCGTAGGCGTCGCGGCCGCGCACCAGGGTCGCCAAGTTCTGGTCGCCGCGCTGGCGCACGTGCGGCGCCACGTAGCGGATGGCATAGCCGAGGCGCCGTTCGGCCGAGCGGTTGGGCGGCGAGCCGTTGACCAGCTTGACGTGGTGCAGCGACATCTCGCCCTGGGCGAGCAGCAGGTCGACGGCCTGGCGCTCGTCGAACTCGACCGCGATTTCCTCGTGGGTGAACAGCATGTTGGCGCTGTCCGGCGCCGAGGCCTGGCGGGCCAGCGCCATGGCCTCGCCCCTGTGGCTGCCCGGGATCACTTGCACGGCGCCGTTCTCGCGCGTGCTCGGCGCCAGCGCGATCCAGGCCGAGCAGACCTCGGCCGGGTCCAGCCCCCAGTAGTAACTGCCCTGGTGCCAGGCGACGAAGTCCGGGTCGCCCGCCTCCTTGACGAAGAGGCTGGAGCCCCAGCAGAGGATGTCGGGCCCGAGCACCGATTCGACGGCATCGAGGATCGCACCGTGGAAGATCAGGTCGTAGAGCGCGGTCAGCTTGAGGTGCCCCTTGTTGCGGATCACGTGGCCGGCCGTGAGCCCCGTTTCGGCCTCGAAGTCGGCGAGCCGCCGCGCGAGGCGCCCGGCCTCGCCCGCCCCGATCCCCGGCAGCGGGCAGAGGTAGCCCTCGCGGTCGTAGCGCGCCACCTGGGCCGCGGTGAGATGGATCGACATGGACCTGGGTCCGTGGGCCGGTGATCCTTGGAGGGACTGTAGCGCCTTGCCGGCGGGAGCGCCAAGGGGCGGGGCCAAACGGAGCAAACGAGCCCATGCACGGTGAAAGATTTCGATTTTTCAAGGGGTTATACGGCGTTCCTCATGTGAATGACTTTCGATAAGTTGTTGAAAATAAACAGATCCAACCGCATGGCTCCAGTGATCTCCATGTCCGTGATCACCGGCCGCGTGACGCCCAGGGTGAGTGCGCTAACGGCCAGAGTGCCGACCGTCCAGCCGCGCAATGCAACCGTTGTTGGGCTGCTATGACCCGCGAAGCGGGCACCGAAGGGACCTAGGCCCCTGGGCCGTTTGTGCTATAAGAGTTCGTTGACGCACGGGAGGGGAAGCATGACGGATGTATTGCTGGCCGGAATAGACGGCAGCGAAGGCGGCAAGCGCGCCGCGGAATTCGCGGCGTCGCGGGCCAAGGCCGCCAAGGCGCGCCTCGTGGTGGCCTATGTGATCGAGTGGTCGCCCTATACCTTCAATACGCCGGAAGAGAACGAAATGCGCCACAAGCGGCGCGAGGAGGAGATCGATCGGGCCAAGGCCCAGGTGCTCGATCCTTTCGTCGCCGCGCTGAAGAGCTCCGGGCTCGAGGTGCAGGGTATCGTGCAACACGGGCACCCGGCGCAGGTGTTGAGCGACCTGGCCGGGGAAACCGGCGCCTGTCAGATCTTCATCGGCAGGCGCGGCATCTCGAGGATGGCAGCCCTGCTGTTCGGCAGCGTGGCCGGCACGCTGGTACAGATCTCGCCGGTTCCTGTCACCGTAGTCCCCTGAACCTATAAGGCCCCATGCCGGGTTGCGCAGGCCGCTGCTTGGGTTGCCTGCGGAAGCCCGAGGCCACAAACGCGACTAGCCTAGGGAGGCATTGATGAGACACAAGATTGCAGCCGCCTTGCCGGCGCTTTTCTGGGCCCCGGCCGCGCTGGCACAGGAAACGCAGGAACGGGGGATCGACGCCGCCATCAACGAGGCCGTCGCGCCGATCTCCAATGCGATCGTCAGCGTGATCTTCTATTCCGTGCCGGTCTTTGGCACGCAGTTTCCCTTGATCGTGCTGTGGCTCGTCGTCGCCGCGGCCATTGCCACGGTCTATTTCAATTTCATTGCGTTTCGTGCCTTCAAGCATGCCCTGGAGCTGATCCGGGGCGACTACATGGACCCCAAGGACGCCGGCGAGGTCTCCCACTTCCAGGCGCTGGCGACCGCCCTTTCGGGCACCGTCGGGCTCGGCAACATAGCGGGCGTCGCCATCGCCGTCTCCATCGGCGGGCCGGGCGCCACCTTCTGGATGATCCTGGCCGGCCTCATGGGCATGTCGCTCAAGTTCGCCGAGTGCACGCTCGGCGTCAAATACCGCAACGAGTACGCGGACGGAACCGTCTCCGGCGGCCCGATGTACTACCTGAGCAAGGGCCTGGCGGAAAGAAACATGGCCGGCCTCGGCAGGTTCCTGGCGGTGTTCTTCGCCGTCTGCTGCATCGCCGGCGCGCTGGGCGGCGGCAACATGTTCCAGGCCAATCAGTCCTTCCAGCAGTTCGTGAACGTGACCGGGGGCCAGGACGGCTTCATGGCGGACAAGGGCTGGCTGTTCGGTCTGGTCGTCGCGTTCGTCGTCGGGGCCGTGATCATCGGCGGCATCAAATCCATTGCCAGGGTGACCGAAAAGGTCGTGCCCTTCATGGCCGTGGTCTATTGCACGGCGGCGCTGGTCATCATCCTTGCCAACATCACCGAGGTGCCGGCCGCCTTCGGGGCCATCGTCACCGGCGCGTTCAGCCCGGAAGGCGTGGCCGGCGGCGCGATCGGCGCGCTGATCCAAGGGTTCAAGCGCGCCGCGTTCTCCAACGAGGCGGGCGTCGGATCAGCGTCGATCGCACACTCGGCAGTGCGCACCAAGGAGCCGATCACCGAAGGACTGGTGGCGCTGCACGAGCCCTTCATCGATACGGTGGTGATCTGCACGATGACGGCGCTGGTCATCGTCATCACCGGCTCGTACTCCAACGAGGCGGGGATGAGCGGCGTCGAGCTGACGTCTTCGGCCTTCGAAAGCGTGTTCCCCTGGTTCCCCTACGTCCTCGCCCTGGCGGTGATCCTGTTCGCCTTCTCGACTATGATCTCCTGGTCCTACTACGGCTTGAAGTGCTGGACCTATCTGGTGGGCGAGAACAAGACGGCGGAGCTCGTCTTCAAGGTCATCTTCTGCATCTTCGTGGTGATCGGCTCCTCGATGACCCTCGGTCCCGTGGTGGACTTCTCGGATTCCGCCATCTTCGCGATGGCGATCGCCAACATCATCGGGCTCTACATTCTGCTTCCGGTCGTCAAGGAGGACCTGGCGTCCTACTGGGGCCGCCTGCGGGCCGGCGAGCTCAAGAAGTTCCGCACGGCGTGGCTCATCCACACCGAATGAAGCTGCCGACTGGCATTCATCAGCGCGAGCCCCCAGTCGGCGGATGAGCGGAGGTCCGGCCGCAGTCCACCCTCTCAGCCTGCGGCGCTCGGGTGGCTTAGGCGGCGCCACCGGCGCCGCGGTTCACCCTCGCCCCTCGGGAGAGGGGCGCGCAGCCCGGCGCTTCGCGCGACCGGCGCGGCGCGAGCCGCGTGGGAGGGTGAGGGCCAGTTGGTGGTGGTCGCGCTTACCCGCTCGGCGGGGCCGTTCGGACGGCTTACGCGGCGCCACCGGCGCCACGGTCCGTCCTTACCCCAAAGGGCGAGGGTTTCTCTTGGGTGCCCTGCGCTTTGCCATTGCATCCCTTGCCCCCAAGGGTTTGCCTAGGCGATGTGGTTTGAGTTCGTTCTTGACGATGGCCACTGCCCCTTCGCGCGACTCGGCCGAGCTGCTAATACCAGGGAGCCAACGACGGCGGTCGTCGGCTCCCTGGCAAGCGCGACCGCGCGCCTGCAGCGAAGCGAGGCCAGCCAAGCAGACGGATGTCTGCGCCAGGGCTTGAGCGGCAAACGGCGAGTCCGCTCTCGGACCTGACGGTATGAACGGAGCCGCCATGGAAGGCCCGAGGACCGCCGCGGAGGTTTGCGGCCGGGTCGCCGGCGCGCCCTGGCGCCGCCGGGCGCTGGAGGTCGTCGCCGCGCTCGACCTGCCGGACTGCTGGATCGGCGCTGGCTTCGTGCGCGCGCCGGTCTGGGACGCCCTGCACGGCTTTGGGAACCCGACGCCGCTCGACGACATCGACGTGGTCTATCACGACCCGGCCTGCCTCGATCCCGCGGCGGAAGCGACGGCCGAGGCGCGCCTGAAGGAACTTCTGCCCGGCCTGCCCTGGTCTGTCCGCAACCAGGCGCGCATGCACCTGAGGAACGGCGACCGACCCTACGGCTCGACCGCCGACGCGCTTTGCCATTGGCTGGAGACGCCGACCGCCGTCGCGGTGCGCCTCGGCCCAGACCGCGCGCCCGAGCTGCTCGCCCCGCTCGGCCTCGACGACCTCGTCGATCTGGTCCTCCGCCCGACGCCCCACGCCCGCGCGCAGCGCATGGCGGCGTTTCGGCAGCGGGTCGCGCGCAAGGGCTGGCTGAAGACCTGGCCGAAGGTGCGCCTTGAGTGCCGATGACCGGCACCTTTCGGCACAGCTTTTCTCCCGAGCCCGACATGAAGGCGGTCGCTCGGAAGCGATCCCGGCTTCGGGATCCTAGCACCGCCGATACCGCGGCCGTCCGGCCTCGGTGAGCGCGGGGCCGTGGACCAGGGCGTCGATGTTCGCCCAGTGGGCGGCGGTCTCGCACATCTGGCAGGCGGACGAGGTGCCGTAGAGGACGCAGCCGGAGAGGTCGCGGGTGCCCAGGACGCGCGCGGCGGCGCGGATCGCCTCCATCTCGGCGTGGGCCGTGGGGTCGCCGCCCACCACCACACGGCTCGGCGCCTGGCCGACGATGCGGTCGTCCTTGACGATCACGGCGCCATAGCCCTGGTCGCCGGTGGCAAGCGCGAGATTCTTCATCTTTTCGGCGCGCTTCATGAAGGCCGGCGGGCCGGGGTCGCGGGGCTGTGCGATCTCCTTGGCCGCGGCCCGGCCGGCCGGCAGCAGAACGAGCGGCGCCAGCGCGCCGGCCAGCGCCGCCAGGCGCGACAGGGCGGTGCGACGGCCTTGCGGGCGGCTGTGGGCCGCGGACTCTGTCACTTCCTTACGGTTGTTCATGTGGACGCTTCCGATTTTTCGATCTTGGAGCCGGGTCCAGAATGCGCAAAAGCCAATCGATGTGCCAGCCACATCATGCGATAGCTCGTCATGGCCGGACTTGATCCACTGCTGTCCGGTGAAACGCAGTCTTGCGCCAGCGCAGTTTTCCCTCTCAGCCTGCGGCGCTCGGGCGGCTTACGCGGCGCCACTGGCGCCACGGTCCGCCCTCTCCCCCCTGGAGAGGGAGGGGCCCGCGTAGCGGGAGGGTGAGGGCGGGCTGTTTCGGAGTTCTCCTCAAAGCAGCGGCGCGATTCGGCGACCGCTCAAAGCAACGCGCCCTCACCCGCTCGGCTTCGCCTCGCCATCCTCTCCCGGCGGGAGAGGGTTTCAGGGGTGCCTTCGCTCAGATGGGCGCGCCCGTCGCGACGGGCGGCTCGAAATGGAGCGCCAGGGCTTCTTTCAGGTTGTCTAGCGCCTCTTGTTCGCTGTGTCCCTGAGTCGCCACGTCTACCTCCAAGCATTGCGCGACGAACCAGCCGTTGTCGGACCAGACGCTTGCGCTGAATTCCTTTTTCATAGTCCTCGTCCGCCACTGCTCGACCCTTCGGCCTGGGCGCGGCGCCATCAGGTTCTGAGCGTGCCCCCGGTCGCCTTCTCGACGCTGGCGACGATCCTCTTGGCGATCGCCTCGATCTCGGGGTCCGTCAGGGTCTTTTCGCGGGGCTGCAGGGTGACGGCGATCGCGAGCGACTTCTTGCCGTCTTCGATCCCCTTGCCGGCGTAGGTGTCGAAGACCTCGACGTTCGTAATGAGGGCCTTCTCGGCGCCCTTGGCGGCGCGGATCAGCTTCTCGGCCGGCACGGCCTCGTCGACTGCGAAGGCGAAGTCGCGCTCGACAGGGTGCAGGGGCGAGAGCTCGAGCGCCGGGCGCTGCTTGCCGGACTTGGCCTTGGGCTCGGGAATATGCTGGAGGAAGATCTCGACCGCGGCGGCCGGGCCGCGCAGTCCGAAGGCGCGGAGCACGCGGGGGTTCAGCTCGCCGAAATTCGCCAGCACGTTGGGGCCGAGGCGCAGCACGCCCGAGCGCCCGGGGTGGTACCAGGCCGGCGCATCGGCCGTCACCTGGAGGTTGGCGACCGGCGCGCCGCAGGCCTCGAGCACGGCCAGCGCGTCGCCCTTGGCGTCGAAGGCGTCCACCGGGCGCGGCCTGACATCCCAGTGGCGCGGGCCCGACTGGCCGGCGCGGAGCGCCGCGGCGACCAGGTCCTCGCCCTCGGGCGTGTCGTCCCGGTACTGGGGACCCACCTCGAAGAGCGCGGCGTCGCCCAGGCCCCGGTCTGCGTTCCTGGCCGCGGCGGCCGCCAGATTCGGCAGGATCGAGGGGCGCATGACGTCGAGGTCGCTGGAGATCGGGTTGGCCAGGCGAAGAGCGTCCGGTATGCCGCCGAACAAATCGGCCTGGGCGCCGGCCAGGAAGGAATAGGTTACCGCCTCGTTCATGCCGCGCCAGGCGAGCGCCGTGCGCGCGGCGGCGACGCGGCGTTGGCGCAAGGAGATCGCCGGCAGGGGCAGGGTGGTGTCGAGCGTGAGCGGCGCCTGGGGGATGTGCTCGAAACCGTGGATACGCAGCACCTCCTCGACCAAATCCGCCTCGCCCTCGACGTCGGGCCGCCAGGTCGGCACGCCGGCGGTGATCTGGCCGTCCTTCTCGGCCACCTCGAAGCCGAGGTCGGCGAGGATCGCGCGCTGGCGCTCGGCGGGCAGGTCGAGGCCGCCCAGGGTCCGGGCGCGCTCGGGCCGGAGCGCGATTTCGCGCTTCGGCTTGGGAAGGGTTCCCGCGCTCACCGGTTCGCTCGCCTCGCCGCCGCAAAGGTCCAGGATCAGGCGCGCGGCGACCTCGGCGCCCCAGACCGCGGACTGCGGGTCGACGCCGCGCTCGAAGCGGTAGCGGGCGTCCGAGATGATGCCGAGCCTGCGTCCCGTCGCGGCGACCCGCACGGGGTCGAACAAGGCCACCTCGAGGAACACTTCTGTCGTCGTCTCGGTGCAACCCGAGAGCTCGCCGCCCATGACCCCGCCGATACCCTGCACGGCGGCCTTGTCCGCGATCACGACCATCTCGGGGTCGAGGGTATAGGCCTTGCCGTCGAGCGCCAGGACCCCTTCGCCCGCCTCGGCCAGGCGCATGGTCAGGTCGCCCTTGAGCTTCTTGGCGTCGAAGACGTGGAGCGGCCGGCCCAGGTCGAAGGTGACGTAATTCGTGATGTCGACCAGAGCGGAGATGGGCCTGAGGCCGATGGCGCGCAGGCGGTCCTGCAGCCACTTCGGGCTGGGCCGGTTCTCGACGTTGCGGAAATAGCGGCCGACCACGAAGGGACAGGCGGCCGCCTTGTCCTCGGGCAGGTCGATCCGCCATTCGACCGGGCTCTTGAAGGCGCCGGGCAGGGGTGCCTGGTCGAAGGGCCGGAGCTTGCCCAGGCCGGCCGCCGCCAGGTCGCGCGCCACGCCGTGGACGCCCAGGCAGTCGCCCCGGTTGGGCGTGATCGCGATGTCGATGACCGGGTCGTCGAGCCCCAGGATCCCGGCGACCGGCGCGCCCAGCGGCGCGTCCTCGGGCAGCTCGATGATGCCCTCGTGCTCGTCCGAGATCCCAACTTCGCGCTCGGAGAGCAGCATGCCGTTCGACTCGACGCCGCGGATCTTCGTCTTCTTGAGCACGCCCGTGTGGATGCTGCCCGGGATGTAGCTGCCCGAGGCCGCGAAGACGCCCTTCATGCCGGTCCGCGCGTTGGGCGCGCCGCAGACCACCTGGACCTCCTCGTTCCCGGTGTCGACGATGCAGACGCTGAGCCGATCGGCGTCGGGGTGCTGTTTCGCCTCCTTGACATAGGCGACCGTGAAGGGCGCGAGCTCGGCGGCGCGGTCCTCCAGCGCCTCGAGCTCCAGGCCGATCATGGTCAGCTTGTCGGCGATCTCCCGGACCGGCGCCTCGGTCTCGAGGTGGTCCTTCAGCCAGGATAGCGTGAACTTCATGGCCTAGAGCCCCCTGACCAGGCTGGGCGCCTCCAAAGGCACGAAGCCGTAGTGCCTGAGCCAGCGCAGGTCGGAGTCGAAGAAGGTGCGCAGGTCCGGGATGCCGTACTTGAGCATGGCGAGCCGCTCGATCCCCATGCCGAAGGCGTAGCCCTGGTAGCGGGTCGAATCGATGCCGCAGTTCTCCAGCACCTTGGGATGGACCATGCCGGAGCCGAGGATCTCCAGCCAGTCCTCGCCGGCGCCGATCTTGAGCACGCCGCCCTCGTGCGAGCAGCCGATGTCGACCTCGGCCGAGGGCTCGGTGAAGGGGAAGTAGCTGGGCCGGAAGCGGACCGGCAGGTCGTCGACCATGAAGAAGGCGCGGCAAAACTCGATCAGCGTGCCCTTGAGGTGGCCCAGGTGGGTCGTCTCGTCGACCACCAGGCCCTCGACCTGGTGGAACATGGGCGAGTGGGTGGCGTCGTAATCGGCCCTGAACGTGCGCCCCGGCACGATGATCCGGATCGGCGGTTCGTGCGCCTGCATGTGGCGGATCTGCACCGGCGAGGTATGGGTGCGCAGCAGCCTGCGCGTGCCGTCGGCCCGCTCGGGCAGGTAGAAGGTGTCCTGCTCCTGGCGGGCCGGATGCTCGGGCGGGATGTTGAGCGCCGCGAAGTTGTGGAAGTCGTCCTCGATGTGCGGGCCCTCGGCGACCGAGAAGCCCATCTCGCCGAAGATCGCGACGATCTCCTCGACGGTCTGGCTGATCGGGTGGATGTGCCCGACCTCGGCCGGACGCGCCGGCAGGGAGACGTCGATCCGCTCGGCCTCCAGGCGATGGTCGAGGTCGGCGTCCTGCAGCGCCAGCTTGCGTTCCTCGATGGCCTCGGCCACGGCCTCCTTGGCCGCGTTCAGCGCCTGGCCGGCGGCCTTGCGCGCCTCGGGCTCCAGGCCGCCCAGGGTCTTCATCAGGCCGGTGATCTGCCCCTTCTTGCCGAGAGCATCGACCCGTATCACTTCAAGCATATCCAGTGATGTCGCGGCTGCTGTAGCCTCAACGAAGTGTGTCTGCAGTTTGTCCAGGTCTTCCATCGCCCGTCTACCCGACCTTCCCCTATTCGAGCTCCAGCTCCAGGACATCCAGAGCGGCGCCCAGGATACCGCGCGAGCGGCCGTTCACCAGCACGTCCTCGAACGCCACCTTGCCGGTCTGCCGGTTGTGCAGCCACTGCAGCAGAACCACCTGCTTGCGGCCGGACCTGCCGGTCCGCGTCACGGTTGCCTCGACCAGCACGATGCCGCTGTCCTTGCCGTACTTCTCGTCCTGCCTGGCCGACCAAGCAAAGGTGCCGCGCGCGCCCGCCAGGTCAGTGACGAAGGCCTCGTTGGTCGCCCCGGTGGTCTTGGCCGCCTTGACCGTCTCGATGTCCGACTCGTACTTGGCGCAGGCCCCCAATACGCCGAGGCCGAGCAGCAATACGAAGGTCCAACGCGGGACAGGGGGCACGAGAATTCGCTCCGACTGGCCGGGCCCGGGCCATTCGGCCCGGGCCCTTCGGGATCAGCCCTGCGGGGCCTCGGCGAGCGCCGACTGCGCCGTCTCGACCAGTGCCTTGAAGGCCTCGGGCTCGCGCACCGCGATGTCGGACAGGACCTTGCGGTCGAGATCGATCCCGGCGCGCTTCATGCCGTTCATGAACTGGGAATAGGTCAGTCCATGCAGGCGGGCGCCGGCGTTGATGCGTTGAATCCAAAGGCCGCGGAAGCTGCGCTTGCGGACGCGTCGGTCGCGGTAAGCATATTGCAGCCCCTTCTCGACCCGCTCGATGGCGACCTTGTAGACGTTCTTGGAGCGGCCGCGGTAACCCTCGGCCTGCTTGAGAACCTTCTTGTGGCGGGCGTGCGTGGTGACGCCCCGCTTGACACGTGCCATGGCGACCTCCCGTCAGGCGTTCGGCAGGAAGTGGCGCAACACGATCCGGGCGTCGGAATCGCCCATGATCGTGGTGCCACGTGCCTTGCGTTTCATCTTCTGCGGGCGCTTGCGCATCCCGTGGCGCTTGTAGGCCTGATTCATCCGGACCTTGCCGGAGGCCGTGAGACGGAAGCGCTTTTTGGCTCCGCTCTTGGTCTTGAGCTTGGGCATTTCGCAGTCCTCTATGTGATCGGTCCGACGTTCGGGGCGGTTGGGCATGCCCTGTTCGGCCGCGCCACCCGGTTCGAAGGCGGAGGTTATAGCCGTGCCGGGGAGCGGAGGCAAGGCCCGGGCGGACGTTTGCCCGAAGGGAGGTGGATGGACCGGAGCGCGACCGGGCGCGCTCAGCGCGGCGCCATCACCATGATCATCTGGCGGCCTTCCATCTTGGGGAACTGCTCGACCTTCGCGGTCTCCTCGAGATCGTCGCGCACCCGGTTGAGCACGTTCATGCCGAGCTCCTGGTGAGCCATCTCGCGGCCCCGGAACCGCAGGGTCACCTTGACCTTGTCGCCCTCGGCTATGAAACGATGGATCGAGCGCATCTTGGTATCGTAGTCGTGCTGGTCGATGTTCGGGCGCATCTTGATCTCTTTGAGATCGATGGTCTTCTGCTTCTTGCGCGCCTCCGCCTTCTTCTTCTGGCTCTCGTATTTGAGCTTGCCGGAGTCGGTGATCTTGCAGACCGGCGGGTCGGCGTTGGGGGAGATCTCGACCAGATCGAGGCCCGCGTCGAGCGCCCGCTCCAGGGCATCTTCCACCAGGACGACGCCGACATTCTCGCCCTCCGCGTCGATCAACCTGACCCGCGGTACGGAAATCTGCTGGTTCACACGCGGCCCTTCGCGGGACGGCGTGGGATCGAACGGTGGCCTCGCTATGGCCGCTCCTCCTCTACTGTTTCAGCGCCCCCAGCCCCCCTTGCTGCCGGACTGCGTGCGCGCAAGGCTACTCTGCGCCTCGCCCCTAGGGCGCGGCAGCTTCGTCTCGAAGTCTAATCACTGAATCCGAGAGCGCAAGAAACTCTTGCTCCTTGCCGCCGAGACGGCGGAGCGCAACGGTCCGACCTTCGGCTTCGCGCCGGCCGACAACCGCGATGACCGGCACCTTGGCGAGAGAATGTTCTCGCACCTTATAGTTGATTTTCTCATTACGCAGATCTAGCTCGACCCGGAGCCCGGCGGCGCCGAGCGCCTCGGCCACTTCCCCGGCGTAGGCGTCGGCGTCGGAGGTGATGGTTGCCACGACCACCTGCACCGGAGCGAGCCAGAGCGGGAACCTGCCGGCGTACTGCTCGATCAAGATGGCCAGGAAGCGCTCGAAGGAGCCCAAGATCGCCCGGTGCAGCATGACCGGGTGGTGTTTGGCGCCATCCTCGCCGACGTAGTGGGCGCCCAGGCGCTCCGGCAGCACGAAATCGACCTGCAGGGTCCCGCACTGCCAGTCGCGGCCGATCGCATCGCGCAGCACGAATTCGAGCTTGGGGCCGTAGAAAGCGCCCTCGCCCGGGTTGAGCGTATAGCTGAGACCGGTCTCCTCGACAGCAGCTTTCAGCGCCTCCTCGGCCCTGTCCCACGTCTCGTCGCTGCCGGCCCGCACATCAGGCCGGTCGGCGAACTTGATCACGACCTCTTCGAAGCCCAGGTCGCGGTAGATGCTGAGCAGCAGCTCGCAAAAGACGACCGTCTCGCTGGTGATCTGATCCTCGGTGCAGAAGATGTGGGCGTCGTCCTGGGTGAAGGCGCGCACGCGCATAAGGCCGTGCAGCGCGCCCGAGGGCTCGTTGCGGTGGCACGAGCCGAACTCGGCCATCCTGAGCGGCAGGTCACGGTAGCTGGTGATGCCCTGTTTGAAGATCTGCACGTGGCAGGGGCAGTTCATCGGCTTGACGGCCAGCATGCGGTCCTCGGACTCGGCGACGAACATGTGCTCGCGGAACTTCTCCCAGTGGCCCGAATCCTCCCACAGGCTGCGGTCGATCAGCTGCGGCGTCTTGACCTCGACGTAGTCGGCGGCCTCGAGGCGCTGGCGCATGTAGCCCTCGACCGTACGGTGCAAGGTCCAGCCCTTGGGGTGCCAGAACACGCTGCCGGCGGCCTCCTCCTGCAGATGGAACAGGCCCATCTCGCGGCCAAGGCGCCGGTGATCGCGCTTTTCCGCCTCCTCCAGCATGTGCAGGTAGGATTTGAGCTGCTTCTCGTCCTCCCAGCAGGTGCCGTAGATGCGCTGCAGCTGCTCGTTGCGGGCATCGCCGCGCCAGTAGGCGCCGGAAACCTTCGTCAGTTTGAAGGCGTGGCCCAACTTGCCGGTCGAGGGCAGGTGCGGCCCGACGCAGAGATCGAGCCACTCGCCCTGGCGATAGACCGTGATCTCCGCGTCCTCCGGCAGGGTCTCGATGTGCTCGGCCTTGTACTTCTCGCCGAGATCCTGGAAGAAGCGGATTGCCTCGTGCCGGTCCCAGACCTCGCGGGCGATCGCCTCATCGCGCTTTACGATCTCGTGCATGCGCGCCTCGATCTTCTCGAGGTCGTCCGGCGTGAAGGGCTCACCGCGGGCAAAGTCGTAGTAGAAACCGTTCTCGATCGCGGGGCCGAAGGTTACTTGGGTGCCGGGATAGAGCTCCTGTACCGCTTCCGCCATGACGTGGGCGCAATCGTGGCGCAGCAGCGCGAGCGTATCCGCGTGGCCCCGTGTCACGATCTCGACGGCCACATCCCGGTCTACAAGAGAGGCGAGGTCCTTCAGCTCCCCGTCGACCTTGAGCGCCAGCGCGGCCTTGGCCAGGCCGGGGCCGATCGCCGCGGCGATCTGGGCGCCGCTGACCGGCGCGTCGAATTCGCGCACGCTTCCATCGGGCAGCGTGATGGCAACCATGGCGACCGACTCAGTCTTTGTTGGCTGGGACCTCACGAAGCCGGCAATTTAGAAGGAAAACGGGGCCTGTCAAGAAGGCCCCGGTCCGACCCGTGGGAGTGGCGGCTCTCAAGTGGCGTCGGACTTCTCCTTGGGCCCCGGCTGCTCGAATATGAAGGGCTTGTCCTTGCCTTTCCGCTTGTCCGGCAGGGGCGGCTGAGGTGCGGCATAGAAACGCCGCTCGCGCTTGTCCCAGGATCGCTCGAACGGCTGGCTCATGCGCACGCCGTTGCCTTCCGCCTCGGCCGCGCGCTGGGCGTCCTGGAGCTGTTGGGCCATCTCCTGGTTCCACGGCATGACATAGGCGCGCGGCTCGGCCAGGCCCTCGATGCCCAGCCAGAGGTAAATCGCCTCGTCCTCCTTCATCCTGGCGCCCAGCACTGTGGCCTCGGCCAGCTCGACGTTGTTCCACTCGATCTCCATCGGCTTGGGCCGGCTGAGCAGGTCGGCCAGGCTGACGTAGGCGGCGGGAAGGAAAAGCGCCGTGGTGACCAACGCGGTGACCTTGACCCAGATCTTGCGCGGCGCCCAGATGCTGATCTGCGCGAGGATGGCGGCAAGGCCGCCGAACACGACGAAAAAGCCTGTCAGATCGTCCATCAGGTTTTCTTCCCGGTCCGCAGGGGCCGCGGCAGGTTGTTCACACTACCCCTCACCAGGCGCCCGGACTTGTCGAGCGCGAAACGGAAAGCCGTCAGCTCCTGGCCTTCCTGCTTGAGCGTAAGCTTGGTCGCCAGAATCTGCTTGGCGGCTTGCTCCGGCGAGGGCTTGACACTGACCACCACGGTCACCGGCACCGGCAGCTGTCCGGTGAGATCCCGGTAGAGGTGCAGGTTCACCGTGTAATCGCCGCTCGGAACGCCACGGCTGTAGGACACCTCATAGTTCAGCCCCGAGAAGTCGGCGTGCAGTCCCAGGTCGTCGCGCAGCAGGTTGAAGACCACGCCGCCCTTGTTCGAATAGCCGACCGGAACATCGCCGGGCGCCTCGACCCAAAGATCCACGTCGGTGTTCCGATCGTCCGGCCAGCGAATCTCGACGATGACGTTGCCCGGGCTGGGCGCTTCTTCCTCGGCCTTTGCGGGCGGATTGAGATGCGGCAGCAGCAGCAGGACGATCGCGATGAAGCCGGCCAGCGCAAGGAAGATGACGTCGCGAAAAACCGTATCGCTGTCGTCTTCCTCGAGCAGCTCAAGTCCCTCCATGGTCTTCTCCAAACTCGACCAGCGCGGTGATCAACTTCACCGTGCCGCCCGCCAGCAGGCGGTAGTTGACCATGAGCCAGACATTGAGCACCGCCCCGACAAGGGTCGTATAGAGCGCGGTGGAAAGGCCTTCGATGAGGGTCGAGACCATGGGGGCGATCGACTGGACGTCCGAGGCGCGTTCTGGATCGACACCCGACAGCGCAATGATGAAGCCGACGACCGTCCCGATCAGGCCCAGGAGAACGAGGCTTCCAGCCGTGTGGCGCACCGCGGCAATCCGTTGCGACAACTTGAGCCGCAGGGTCGACGCGAGGGTCGACCGGCTCTCGACGCCGCGCCCGCGTAGCTTGGCGATATAGTCGGCGGTCGTGGACGGTACGAGCGGATCGAAGGCCTTGACCTGGTTGAGGTCCCGGCTGGTCTGCCAGACCCTGAGGGTGCAGAACGCCAGACCCCCGAGGAACGCCGCCACGATCACGATGGACAGATGGCTTTGGTCGCCCAACACCACCTTGTGGATCCAACCCTGCAGGTAGGTTGCGCCGAGCAAGGCGAATCCGATCAGGTTGACCAATACGAAGCGCAGCAGCAGCAGGTAGTGATATGGCTTCGCCCGGGCGGAGCGGGTGCGCGCCAGAAGCCAATTGACCCGCTGATCGTCGTCCTCGGCGGGCGCCCGCGAGCCCACCCGGGACAGGTCTTGCAAGCCGGTTATCAAATCGCTGGTGTGGGTATAGGCCATGCCTTTCTCCTGGTAACAGAAGCAAGATAGCCCGGCCCTGCTATCTGCGCTCTTTGCGGCGCGCCTCGGGCTTTATCGCAAATAAATGGTCGCCCGGCGGCCGGGGTTTCACCCGGATGCCGCGCACGCCCAAGGTATGCGTGCATGGTTAATGTCTCGTTACCGAATCGTACGGTATGCCGAGAGAAAATCGCACGGTACCGCCGGAGACGACCACAACGGTCTCGGGACGTTGTTCCCGGGCGTGCTGGTGTGAGGGTCCGGCGGGTTCAGACGGAGGCGACGCCGGCCTCGCCGTCCGTCTCGAGGCCGAGCAGCTCGCGATAGACCGCCAGCGTCCGCGCGCACATCTTGTCCTTGGAGAAATTGGCGCGCACGTGGGCCTCCGCCTGCCGGCTCACGTGCTCGCGCTCGCTGGTGCTCAAGCGCAGCGCCTGCCGCAGGGCCTCGGCCAGGGAGGCCTCATCGCCGGGTGGGAAGGGGAAAGCGGTCACCCGCGGCAGCACCTGTTCGCGCATGCCGCCGTGATCGCTCGCCACGACCGGGCGCCCCATGGCCTGCGCCTCGCTGATCACCCGGCCGAAGGCCTCGGGCTCGGTGGACGCGGAAACCACCACGTCGGCCAGCATGTAGGCGGCGGCCATGTCGTTGCACTGGTCGACGACGAAGGCCCGGCTGCGCAGGTCGAGGCGCGCGATCAGTTTCTCGAGCTCGCGCCGATAGGCCGCGCGCCCCTGGTCGGCGCCGATCAGAACGCAGCAGAACTCCAGATCGCGCAGGCGGGTCAGGGCTTGCAGCAGGAGCGCCTGTCCCTTCCAGCGGCTGAATCTGGCCGGCAGCATGACCAAAGGCAGGTCGTCGGGCACGCGCCAGTTGTTCGCCAGCTGGATGACCCTTTGTGGGCTGACACGGGCCGGATTGAAGACCTCCAGGTCGACGCCGCGCTGAATCACGCGGACGCGCTGCGGATCGACCCCGTAGTTGTCGCGGATGTGAGCGGCGATGAACTGCGAGGGTGCGATCACCAGCTCACCCTTGGTCATGATCGCGTTGTAAGCGCGCTTGAAGGGGGTGGAAAACCCGTAGGTGCCGTGAAAAGTGGTGACGAAGCGGCAGCCGGCGCGCCGCGCGGCGCGGCGCGCGCTCCACGCCGGCGCGCGCGAGCGGGCGTGGACGATATCCACGCCGAACTGCTCGATCACGCGCGCCAGACGGCCGGCGTTGCGGCGCATGACAAAGGGATTCTTCGAGGCCAGCGGCAACCGCACGTGCACCGCCCCGGCGCGCATCAGGTGGCGCTCGAGCTGGCCGCCCTCGGAGGCGACGATGGACGTGCCGCCGGCCTCGACGACCGCGCCGGCGATATCCACGGTGCCGCGCTCCACCCCCCCGGTCTCCAATGCGGGCAGCACCTGGAGCACCACCGGTCGGCCGCCTTTCGCGGCCTCGCGCCCGGTGCTAGTCTCCTCGGCCAGTGTCGCAGAGTCCTCGTGAACCATGCCGGTCTCGGAATCCCCCTCCCGCTGTGCGCCGGAAACGCTGATGCGCCCGGACGGCAGCGCCATCGCCTACCACAAGACGCCTGGATCTGCACCCGGAATTGTCTTCCTGGGCGGCTTCATGTCCGACATGACCGGATCCAAGGCGCTCTGTCTCGAAGACTTCGCCCGGCGCCGCGGCCAGGCCTTTCTGCGCTTCGACTACCAAGGCCACGGTGCGTCCTCGGGCCGCTTCGAGGAGGGCACCATAGGGCTCTGGTCCGCGGATGCCGTGGCCGCCCTCGACGAGCTGACCGAGGGGCCACAGGTGCTGGTCGGCTCCTCCATGGGCGGCTGGATCATGCTGCTGGCGGCCCTCGCCCGGCCGCAGCGGGTCGCGGGCCTGCTCGGCATCGCCGCCGCACCGGACTTCACCGAGGACCTGATGTGGGACGCCTATCCGCCCGAGGTGCGCGAGACACTCGAGCGCGAGGGCGTCTACCGCGAGCCCTCGGACTACGGCGAGGAGCCCTATACCATTACCAAGGCATTGATCGACGAGGGCCGCGAGCACCTCCTGCTGCGCGCACCGGTCCCCATCGCCTGTCCGGTCCGCCTGATCCACGGCATGGCCGACCCGGACGTGCCTTGGGAACTCGCGGTCCGGCTGGCCGACCGGCTCGAAAGCGACGACGTGGAGATAACGCTGGTCAAGGGCGGTGGCCACCGGCTGTCCGAGCCCGAGGACCTGGAGCGGCTCGGTATGACTTTGGCTCGACTCCTGGAGCATCTTGGTTGACGCCACGAGGGTCTCACCGCTCGGCTGCAAAGAGGCTATCCAGTCCGCTCTTGTAGTCCGGAAATGAAAGTTCGACGCCCAGCTCGTCCTTGATGCGGCGGTTCGAGACCCGCTTGTTGTCGCGGTAGAAGGAGCGCGCCATAAGCGACAGCTCAGCCTGCTCGAAGGACACCAGGGGTGGCGGCGCGACGCCCAGCAGGCCGCAGGCATAGGCAATCACCTCGGCCGGCGGCGCCGGGTTGTCGTCGCAAACGTTGTAGGCGCGGCCCGGGTTCGGCCGGGCCATGGAGGCCTCCAGCACCGTGGCGATGTCC
>CAMYKD010000013.1 GCA_947258885.1 uncultured Kiloniellales bacterium
AAGTTCTCGACGTCGGTGGTGATCGACATCTGCCCGCCGGGCTGCAACCCCTGGATCAGCACGGGTTCCAGGTTGGCGCGCGCGGCATAGACCGCCGCAGTGTATCCGGCCGGGCCGGAGCCCAGGATCAGGACCTTGCTGTGACGTTCCTTCGGCATGAGCGGAATTTTCCCCAAGGCTTTCGGCCCCTCGAACACACCCCAATGTAAGGCGGCCAATGCCGGCCCGCAAGGTGGCGCCGCCGCGCCGAAGCGGGGGCTCAGGGCCGGCGAAGGCGGCCTTCGATGTGCCGTTTCACCTCGGCGGCGATGCGCCCGGTCTCGTCGAGCGGCGCATAGCTCCAGTCCTCGATCCGGCCGGCGAAGGGCCGGGTGATCCCGGCCTCCCGCATGGCCGCGTGGAAGTGGCGGAACTTGGCGGATCCCCCCGCCATCTCGACCACGTGGACCGGCTTGCCGGTGGCCGCCGCCTCGCTGATCATGGTGACGGAATCCGCGGTCACGATCAGGGCATCGGCCAGGCTCAGGTAGCCGAGGTAGGGATTGTCCCCCTGCCCGTCCCAGAACACCGCCGGCACCCCCTCGAGCGCCGCCCGCAGCGCCGCTTCGTTTTCCGCGCCGGTGCGCCGGGACACCGTGATCATCAGGCCCGCCCCCTGGTTGCGCGCCAGCGAGGCCAGCTGCGCCCCCAGGCGCCGGGCGCCCCGGGGTGTCATGCGGTAGGCCCGGCTCGTGCCGCCGATCAGGACGGCGATCCGTGGCCGCGGCAGATGGGCCAGCCGCGGCGCGTACCGGGCGGCCGCTTCGGCTAGGCGCCGCGGCGTGACCCGATGCAACGCGCCCAGCACGGTCAGCACGTTGGCGCCGCTCAAACGGTCGGCCACGACCAGGTCGAAGCGGCGCGGGGCGACCTTCGCGTTCTGGATCTGGATCGCGAAGGTCGCGCCGCGGCTGGCCCGGCGGACCGCCAGCGCCGGCGCCGCCGTCAGGCGGCCGCTGGCGATCAGGACCTCGGGCCAGGGCGGCGCCAGGCGCGCGCCGCCGGACGCCAGCGCCCGGAAGGGCGCGACCCAAATGCCCGGCGGCAGCCAACGCCAGGGGGCCCGAATTCCAATGCGTTTGACCTCCGGCTCGAAGCCCAGCGCTTCAGCGAGGCCGAGGCTCTGCACTTCGGTGCCGGCCTTGCCGTCGCTCAGCACCCAGCAGCGGGGCTGCGTGTATGACGCGGATCCGGTCATGGCACCGGACTATCGCGCCGGCGCCGGCGCCAGGCAAGATTCGCCGTCGGAACAGCACTTCGCTATCACAAGGCCCCTTGGCGGCCACCCGCCCACTCGGTAATATCCTTTCGCGGAGCTCCGCTGCCGAGACGGAAACTTACCCGGAGGGTTTTTCATGCGCCGCGTCAAGCTCGATCGGATCGACCTTCGAATCCTCAAGGACCTGCAGGACGACGGCCGCATGACCAATGTGGAGCTCGCGCGCCGGGCCGGAATCTCGGCGCCGCCCTGCCTGCGCCGGGTGCGGGCCTTGGAGGAGGCCGGTTTCATCAAGTCCTACCATGCCGAACTGGACATCGAGCAGCTCGGCTACGAGGTCATGTTCTTTGCGCTGGTCGGCCTGGACAACCAGTCGGAGGCGGTGCTCGCCGCTTTCGAGGAAATGGCCGCCGAATGGCCGGAAGTGCGCGAGTGCCATATGGCGCGCGGGCCGCACGACTTCGTGCTCAAGATCGTCGCGCACAACACGGCGCACGAGAACGAGCTGACCACCAAGCTGACCGCGGCGCCACACGTGGCCACGGTCCTGACCATGCAGGTGATCCGGACGTCCAAGCGCGCGCCCGGCGTACCCTTGGACCCGGAGATGGCCTTGATCGATCCCCTGTTGACGTGACAGGGCCGCCGTGCCGGACCCCGTCTAGACGAAGTTCACTTTGAGGATTTCGTAAGCTTTTTCGCCCTTGGGCGTGTTCACCTCGACCGAATCGCCGACCTCCTTGCCGATCAGGGCGCGGGACAGCGGCGCGGTGATCGCCAATCGACCCGCCTTGACATCGGCCTCCAACTCGCCGACCAGCTGATAGGTCAGCTTCTCATCGGTGTCCTCGTCGACCAGCGTCACCGTGGCGCCGAAAGTCACCGTGTCGCCCGACAGGCTGGAGATATCGATGACTTCGGCCCGGGCGACCTTGTCCTCGAGTTCGCCGACCCGGCCCTCGATGAAGCTCTGCCTTTCGCGGGCGGCATGATATTCGGCGTTTTCCGAAAGGTCGCCGTGCTCGCGGGCCTCCGCGATCAAGCGGATCACCTCGGGGCGGGCGGTGGTCTTCAGGTGCTTCAGTTCTTCTTCCAGCCGGGCCAAGCCCTCGGCCGTCATGGGAAATTTTTCGCTCATGCAAGGATACTCGGTCTCTAGTGGTCGAATTCCCGGAGGCGCCCGTTGGACGAGCGGCCGCGCGTCCGGCCAGTGGTTCCTTAGAAAGACCCCTTAAAATAGGACTGCAACGGAGCGACTTCAAGTTGGCCACTGCGCAAAGCCGAGATCGCCTGGACCGCCGCCTGCGCCCCCGCGACGGTCGTGTAGTACGGGATGCCGTCCGTCAGGGCCGCCCGCCGCAGGCTGAAACTGTCGGCGATCGCCTTGGCCCCCTCCGTGGTGTTCAACACCAGCTGCACCGCGCCCGACTTCATGGCATCGACGATGTGCGGCCGCCCTTCGCGCACCTTGTTGACGAGTTCGACCTCGATCGCCTGTTCGGAAAGAAAGCGGGCCGTGCCCGCCGTCGCGATGAGTTCGAACCCCATATCGACCAAGCATTTCGCCAAGGGCGCCATGGCGGCCTTGTCCGCATCCTTGACCGAAATGAAAACGCCGCCGCCCTTGGGAAGGTCTACCCCGGCGCCGATCTGCGATTTCAGAAACGCGCTGGCGAAATCCTTGTCGAGGCCCATGACCTCGCCGGTCGACTTCATCTCCGGGCCGAGAACCACATCCACGCCGGGGAAACGGGCAAAGGGGAACACCGCTTCCTTGACCGCCACATGGGCGTTGTGGGTCTGCTTCAGGTCGAAGGCCGAAAGCTTCGCGCCCGCCATCACACGGGCCGCGATCTTGGCGATCGGCCGGCCGGTCGCCTTGGCGACGAAGGGTACCGTGCGGCTGGCCCTCGGGTTGACCTCCAGAATGTAGATGTCGCCGTTCTGCACGGCGAACTGCACGTTCATCAGGCCGACCACGCCCAGGCCCTCGGCCAGCAGCCGTGTCTGGCGGCCGATCTCCTCGACCACCGTCGCGGGCAGGGTGTGGGGCGGCAGGGCGCAAGCCGAGTCGCCGGAATGGATGCCCGCCTCCTCGATATGCTCCATCACGCCGGCGATGACGACCTGATCCCCGTCGGAAACCGCGTCGACGTCCACCTCAGTGGCTTCGCGCAGGTAACTGTCGACCAGTACCGGATTTCGGCCGGAGACCTCGACCGCCGAGCCGATGTAGCGGTCCAGCTGTTCGGCGTCGGTGATGATTTCCATGGCCCGGCCGCCGAGGACATAGGAGGGACGTATCAGGACCGGATAGCCGATCCGCTCGGCCGCGGCGTGCGCATCCTCCGCCGAGCTGGCGGTGCCGTTTTCCGGCTGCCTGAGGCCGAGACGGGTCAGCAGCTCCTGAAAGCGCCGGCGGTCCTCCGCCAGATCTATGGCATCGGGCGAGGTGCCGAGGATCGGGATGCCGGCGGCCTCCAGCGCATGGGCGAGCTTCAAGGGCGTCTGGCCGCCGAACTGGACGATCGCCCCGAGCAGACGGCCCGCGCCCTGCTCGACCCGGGCGATTTCGATGACGTCCTCGGCGGTCAGCGGCTCGAAATACAGCCGATCGGAGGTGTCGTAGTCGGTCGAGACGGTCTCGGGGTTGCAGTTCACCATGATGGTCTCGATGCCGGCCTCGTCGAGCGCGTAGGCCGCGTGGACGCAGCAGTAGTCGAACTCGATACCCTGGCCGATCCGGTTGGGCCCGCCGCCCAGTATGATCACCTTGTCGCGGTCGCTGGGCCGGGCCTCGCATTCGGCCCCGCCCGGGCCGCCGGTTTCGTAGGCCGAGTACATGTAGGGCGTGACCGAGGGGAACTCGCCGGCGCAGGTATCGATCCGCTTGTACACGGGGCCGAGGCCCAGCGTCCGGCGCCGCGCCGCCACCTCGGCCTCCTCGAGCCCGGCCAGCTCGCCCAGGCGCGCGTCGGAAAAGCCCAACTTCTTCAAGCGCAGGAAACCCAGCTCGTCCTCGGGCAGGCCGGCTTGCCGGATACCGGCCTCAACGTCGATCAGCTCCCGGATCTGCTCGAGGAACCAGGGGTCGGCCTTGGTCGCGCCGTGGATCTCCTCGACCGTCATGCCGTGGCGCAGGGCCTGGGCCGTGACCAGCAGGCGATCCGCGGTCGGCCGGGTCAAGGCGCTGCGGATCGCGTCCTTGTCGACGGCGCCGTCCGCGGCGAGCGCGCCGGGTATGGCCACCTCGTTCAGGCCGGTCAGCCCGGTCTCCATGGACCTGAGCGCCTTCTGCAGGGACTCCGCGAAGCAGCGGCCGATCGCCATGGCCTCGCCGACCGATTTCATCGAGGTGGTCAGGGTCGGCTCCGTGCCGGCGAACTTCTCGAAGGTGAAGCGCGGCATCTTGGTGACCACGTAGTCGATGGTCGGCTCGAAGGAGGCCGGCGTCACCTTGGTGATGTCGTTGTCCAGCTCGTCCAGGGTGTAGCCGACCGCCAGCTTGGCCGCGACCTTGGCGATCGGAAAGCCGGTCGCCTTGGACGCCAGCGCCGAGGAGCGCGAGACCCGCGGGTTCATCTCGATGATCACCAGCTCGCCGGTTTCGGGATGGATCGCGAACTGCACGTTGGAGCCGCCGGTATCCACGCCGATCTCGCGCAGGCAGGCGATCGAGGCGTTGCGCAGGATCTGGTATTCCTTGTCGGTCAGGGTGAGCGCCGGGGCCACGGTGATCGAGTCGCCGGTGTGGATGCCCATGGGATCGAGGTTCTCGATCGAGCAGACGATGATGCAGTTGTCCGCCCGGTCGCGCACCACCTCCATCTCGAACTCCTTCCAACCGAGCACCGACTGCTCGATCAACACCTCGCCGACCGGCGAGGCGCGCAGGCCGCCGAACACGATCTCCTCGTATTCGTCGCGGTTGTAGGCAATGCCGCCGCCCGTGCCGCCGAGCGTGAAGGAGGGCCGGATGATGGCCGGCAAGCCGATTTCGTCGATCGCCTCGACGGCCGCCTCGAAGGACCTCACCAGGCGGGAACGCGGACTTCTCAGCCCGATCCTGTCCATGGCCTCGCGAAACAACTGGCGGTCCTCGGCCTTGTCGATCACCTCGGCCCGGGCGCCGATCATCTCGACCCCGAAGGCCTCGAGCACCCCGTCGCGCGCGAGGGCGAGCCCCGTGTTGAGCGCGGTCTGCCCGCCCATGGTCGGCAGCAGCGCGTCGGGCCGTTCGCGCTCGATGATCCGCGCGACCACCTCGGCCGTCACCGGCTCGATATAGGTGGCGTCGGCCAGGCCCGGGTCGGTCATGATCGTGGCCGGGTTGGAGTTGACCAGCACGACCCGGTAGCCCTCCTCCTTCAAGGCCTTGCAGGCCTGGGCGCCGGAATAGTCGAACTCGCAGGCCTGACCGATCACGATCGGCCCGGCGCCGATGATCAGGATCGAGTCGATGTCGCTGCGTTTGGGCATGGGCGCTCGAAATCGGCGCGCGCCGTGGCGGCGGCCGCGCCTCTGTGAATCATGTTCGGACCAAGGCCGCTATTTGCCACGCCCGCGCCGCCGAGGAAAGCCAAAAGGCTCTCCGGCGAACATTCAACTACACGCCGGCAGGGGGCCGACGTGGGTTTGCGTGGACTTGGAATCGGAGTTGCTCTACACGAGCGACTTCGCACCCAAATCGTGCTACAAATAGCTCTATGACGAAGCTCCTGAAACACGCATTCGAACGTGCTTCCAGCCTTCCGGAGGAGGAACAGGACGCGCTAGCCGCGATCCTCCTGGAGGAAATGGCCGATGAGCAGCGCTGGGCGAAGGCGTTCGAATCCTCCAAGGCGGCGCTCGACGAGTTGGCCGAAGAGGCCCTCGGGGACTTCAAGCACGGTCGGACGACACCGCTGGAATTCGACGACAAGTGATGCGTTCGCGCGCGACGAAGCGCTTTTGGAGCTGTTTCGCATCGCTTCCGCCGAATATTCAGCAACGTGCGCGAAAGAACTTTCGGTTGTGGCAGGAAAATCAACGTCATCCGGCGGTGCGCTTCAAGCAGATCCGACCAAACCAACCGATCTATTCGGCGCGAATCGGCCTTGGCTGGCGGGCCTTGGGGCTGTTGGAGGGCGACACGGTGATCTGGTTCTGGATCGGCTCGCACAGCGACTACGACCGTTTGATCGAGCGCGACTAGCGCCTTCGCGGCGGCCCGCGCCGCCGAGAAAAGCCTAAAGGCGGCTTTCCGGGTCCGCTCACCCCGCGGCTCGCCCTTGGCGAGGACGCGCAGGCCGGGCCGAAGCCGCCCCTTCCCCTGGCCGGGCCGAGCGGGCATATAAGGAGGCATGACTTCGACGACCGCCGCGCCGCTGCCCGCGCCGCCCCGCCAGCCGGCCGGGGGCAACTTCGCGCTGGCGTCGGACTTCGAGCCGGCCGGCGACCAGCCGCGGGCGATCGCCGAGCTGATCGAGGGGCTCGGCAAGGCCGAGCGCGACCAGGTGCTGCTCGGCGTCACGGGCTCGGGCAAGACCTTCACCATGGCCCAGGTGATCCAGGCGCAGGGCCGGCCGACCCTGATCCTGGCGCCCAACAAGACCCTGGCCGCCCAGCTCTACGGCGAGATGAAGGGCTTCTTCCCCGAGAGCGCCGTCGAGTACTTCGTCTCCTATTACGACTACTACCAGCCCGAGGCCTACGTGCCGCGCAGCGACACCTACATCGAGAAGGAGAGCTCGATCAACGAGCAGATCGACCGCATGCGCCACGCGGCGACGCGCGCGCTGTTCGAGCGCCGCGACGTGGTGATCGTCGCCTCGGTCTCCTGCATCTACGGCATCGGCGCGCCGGAGACCTATGCCAAGATGACGGTCGCCGTGACGGCCGGCCAGAGCCTGGACCGCTCGGCCCTGCTCAAGTCGCTGGTCGAGCTGCAGTACCGGCGCAACGACGTGGCTTTCCAGCGCGGCGCCTTCCGGGTGCGCGGCGACACCCTGGAGATCTTTCCGGCGCACTACGAGGACCGGGCCTGGCGGGTCTCGCTGTTCGGAGACGAGGTCGAGGCGATCTTCGAGTTCGACCCGCTGACCGGCGAGAAGACGGCGAGCCTGGACGAGATCAAGGTCTTTCCCAACAGCCACTATGTGACGCCGCGCCCGACCCTGCAGCAGGCGGCCAAACAGATCAAGGCGGACCTCAAGCTCCGCCTGGCGGAGTTCCGCGCCACCGGCAAGCTGCTCGAGGCCGAGCGCCTGGAGCAGCGCACCACCTTCGACCTGGAGATGATCGAGGCGACCGGGTCCTGCGCCGGGATCGAGAACTACTCGCGCTATCTGACCGGCCGCAAGGCCGGCGAGCCGCCGCCGACCCTGTTCGAGTACCTGCCCGAGGACGCGCTGCTGTTCGTCGACGAGAGCCACGTCACGGTGCCGCAGCTCAACGGCATGTTCCGCGGCGACTATGCGCGCAAGTCGACCCTGGCCGAGTACGGCTTCCGCCTGCCCTCGGCCATCGACAACCGGCCGCTCAAGTTCGAGGAGTGGGAGGCCATGCGTCCGCCCACGGTCTACGTCTCGGCGACGCCCGGCCCCTGGGAGCTGACCCAAACCGGCGGCGTCTTCGCCGAGCAGGTGATCCGGCCGACCGGCCTGATCGACCCGGTCTGCGTGGTGCGCCCGACCGAGAGCCAGGTCGACGACCTGATCGCCGAGTGCCGGGCGACCGTCGACCAGGGCGCCCGGGTGCTCGTCACGACCCTGACCAAGCGCATGGCCGAGGACCTGACCGAATACCTGCACGAGGCCGGCCTCAAGGTGCGCTACATCCACTCCGACGTGGATACGCTCGAGCGCATCGAGATCATCCGCGACCTGCGTCTCGGCGTGTTCGACGTGCTGGTCGGCATCAACCTGCTGCGCGAGGGCCTGGACATCCCCGAGTGCGCCCGGGTCTGCATCCTGGACGCCGACAAGGCCGGCTACCTGCGCTCGACCACGGCACTGATCCAGACCATCGGCCGGGCGGCGCGCAACATCGACGGCCGGGTCATCCTCTACGCCGACCAGATGACCGACTCCCTGAAGGCGGCGCTGGAGGAGACCGACCGGCGGCGCGAGAAGCAGCAGGCCTACAACGCGGCCAACGGCATCACGCCGGAATCCGTGCGCAAGGGCATCGCGGACATCCTGGAGAGCGTCTACGAGCGCGACCACGTGACGGTCTCGACCGGCGACGAGGAGACCCGCCACCTGGTCGGCCACAACCTCAAGGCCTATATCGCCGACCTCGAGGGCCGCATGCGCGAGGCCGCGGCGGACCTCGAGTTCGAGGAGGCTGCACGGCTGCGCGACGAGATCAGGCGCCTCGAGGCCCAGGACTTGGAGCTGCCGGCCCCAGGTGGCGGCGGCTCGGGCGGCTTCGCCGAGCGCATCCGCCGCGCCGGGGCGCAGAGCAAGAGCCGCAAGGGCAAATACAAGGGCCGGCGCCGCTAGGCTCCTTGGCCGCCCGGTCCCAATTAAGCATTTGAAATGATGGGCGAACCCCTGCCATGGCGGCTGTGCGTTAAAGAAATGTTAGGCCTTGCCATGGCAAGTTTCGGCCATTCACCCGGCGCCAGGGAGGGTTCGACCATGATCACGACGCGCGAGTATAGAGGGATCCGGCTCGGCGGCTGGGTTGCCTTGGCCCTGGCGCTCGCACTCGCCGGCTGCGCGACACGGGCCGAGGGCGATGCGGTCTACATGAAACAGCATCGCGCTTCGATCGCGTTGACGCAGGTCGTGCTCGTGGCGGAGCTCGAAAACCCCGCGGTCGTCGACATGCTCTACGACAGCGAAACCGCTCTGAACATGGCCTGCAAACCGCTCCAGGAGGCCGCCTACCGCAAGCTGACCAAGGAACCGGTCGACCCGGTGCTCAAGCTGCAGGCCTACGGGGCGCTCGACTCATGCGACGCCAAGGCGCGGGAGATCGAGGATCTGCTCTGGCGGATCGACCCGCAAACCGCCGGCCACTACCTCGACAACCCCCTGGTCTCGGTCCGGGCCCCGCAGTAGGCCGGCCCGCCGATCCCCTTTTGCGGCTTTGTCTCCCCGTCCCGATCCGGGCTAGTATCGTCACGCCGTAGCGTGTTCGAGGAAGCCTTAGGGGAGCGGAGCACCACATCATGACCGACAAGATCAGCAAGACCGATGCCGAATGGCGCCGGCAGCTCACCCCGGAGCAATACCACGTGACGCGTCAGGCGGGTACGGAGCGGGCCTTCACCGGCGCGTACAACAACTGCAAGACCCCGGGAACCTACGCCTGCGTGTGCTGCGGCACGCCGCTGTTCAGCTCGGCGGCCAAGTACGATTCGCGCAGCGGCTGGCCGTCGTTCTGGCAGCCGGTCGCCCCCGAGGCGGTCGAAACCGAGACCGACCGCAGCCTGTCGATGGAGCGCACCGAGGTGCTCTGCGCGCGCTGCGACGCGCACCTGGGCCACGTCTTCGACGACGGGCCCGAGCCCACCGGCAAGCGGTACTGCATGAACTCCGCCGCGCTCAAGCTCCGGCCCGAGAAGAGCGGCACGTGAGGTCCGGGCCCGATCCGGCCCGGCCCGGCCCGGCCAGGATGCTTTCGGCGGGACTCCATCGCAAAATCGGCCGGACCCATTGAAGTAGCGGCGCCGAGGCCGCATTTAGTGCCGAGTGGCGGACGCCCTCGCGCGGTCGCGAACCGGCACGGAATCCTTGGTGTCCGAATGTCGGGCAGAGGGCAGTTTACGGCAGCGGGACAAGCCGGCGTGAAGCGAGACCGAAACCAGGAACCAGCGCCGGGCTGCCGTACGCCCTTGAACGCCGTACGCCCGACGCCGCAAGGGGCATCGGCGGCGCCCCGGTCCGGGGCGGGCGTTTCGGCGGAAAGACGTCCGGCGTGACCTTCCTGGCCCTCTGCATGGTGGTCGGTGGCCTGCTGCTGCTGCTGTTCGGCGGAGAAATCCTCTTGCGCGGCGCCGTCTCCCTGGCGCGCTGTCTGGGCCTGTCGTCCCTGCTGATCGGCATGACCGTGGTTGCGGCCGCCACCTCGATGCCGGAGATGGTAGTCGCGGTGGCCAGCGGCCTGCGCGGGGCGCCGGACATCGGCGTCGGCAACGTGGTCGGCTCCAACATCGCCAATATCCTGCTGATTCTTGGGGTCGCGGCTCTGCTCTATCCGATCGAGACCCGGCCGCACAACGTCCTGCGCGACGGCCTGGCGATGATCGCCGGCACCGCGCTTTTCATCGTTTTCGCGGTGAGCGGCGCCGTGGGCCGGATCGACGCCACCCTGATGCTGGCCCTGCTCATCGCCTACCTCGCCTACAGCTACCGGCGCGACCGCAAGCTGAACAATACGGCCGAAGCCGCGCCGCCACCCGAGGGCATCCGGCTCTGCGCCTCGATGCCGGTGTCGTTGCTCTTCGTCGCTCGTCGTCGGCTCGAAGCTGCTGGTCGACGGCGCGGTCGACCTGGCGCGCGCCGCGGGCGTATCGGAGGCGGTCATCGGCCTGACCCTGGTCGCCATCGGCACCTCGCTGCCCGAGCTGGCCACCGCCGTGGTCGCCAGCTTCCGCCGGCACCCCGAGGTCGCGCTGGGCAACGTTTTGGGCTCCAACCTGTTCAATATCATGGCGATCATCCCCGCCCTGGCGCTGACCACGCCGGTCACGATCACCCCCGAACTGCTCGACTTCGACATCTGGTTCATGGCCGGGGTCACGGTGGTCGCCTTCGCCGCCATGGTGACCGGCTGGCGCATCGGCCGCGGCGAGGCCGCGGCTTTCCTCGTCGCCTACGCGCTGTACATCGGCCTGCTGTTCAAGAACGGTCATCTGCCCGGCGCCTGACCGGGCAAGGGGCAGGGTGGTCCAGGCCGCCATTGCGACGCCCCAGCTGAGCCCCCTTCTCACCGGAACGTGCAAGGCAAGGTAATGTTGCAACGCGAAATCGCAGGCCTCTTCTTCGGATTTCTTGCCAGGATAGGAGTGCTCGACCGGTCTCTGACACCCCTGCTTCCCATCATGTAACTAATTGTAATATAAAGACGAGCGCAATACCGTTCCGCTGGCAACGCCTTGCTGCAATCCTATCGCCTTATTTTTGTGCATCGCACAAAATTCCTTGATTCCTGCACCGAACATACTAGGTTTCTAGGAGACCGCTGAGTGCCACGCAAGGGTGCGCGCGACGGCTCAAGGGGGAAGGGAAACGTCCGTACCGACGGAGGTTCACCATGCGGATTCGCACCGACGGGAACAACGACCGGCCTTCCCAGGGCAGGACCGAGGCCGGCTGGACCCCGGGCGGTGCGGTGGCCGATCCGCCGGTGCCGGCCGCCGTTCTCGAACTGCGGTCCGCGCTCACGTCGATCCTCGCCAGCTCGGAGATCCTGCGCGACTATCCGGACATGCCGGAGGTAGAGCGCGCCCGGTTTCTCGAAGCGGTAATCGCCGAAGGCAAGCGCCTCGATCGGATGGTCTCGCGAATGGTCGAGCGATCCGAATTCAACTGCTCGGCAGAAGCCGATCCGGTTTGAAGGGGCGCAGTCCGACACGACCCTCGGCAAAATGCCTCCTTGCCGGCGACCCTTGGTATCACGCCGACAGAGCGGCCGCGATGGCCCGGAGCGCCGCGGGGATGTCCGGGGCGGTCACGTCCAGGTGGGTAACGGCGCGCATCTGCCGCGGGCCGACGGCGCCGATCCTGACGCCGTGCTCTTCCAGCAGCCCCGCGGAGAGATCCGGCGCCGTCATGCGGGCCGGATCGACCTCGAAGTAGACCATGTTGGTCTCGATCTCCTCAGGGTCGACCCGGAGGCCCGAAATTTCCGCCAGCCCCTCGCCAAGCTGCCTGGCATGGGCATGGTCATCGGCCAGCCGCTCGACGTTGTTGTCCAGCGCATAGACGCCGGCCGCGGCGACGATCCCCGCCTGGCGCATGGCGCCGCCGAACTGGTGCTTGCAGCGGAACGCCTCCTCGATGAAGTCCGAACCGCCGGCCAGCACGGCCCCGACCGGACAGCCGAGCCCCTTGGAGAGATCGATCCACACGCTGTCGCAGGACGCCGCGTGACCGCGCGCCGGAACGCCGCTGGCGACCACGGCGTTCAGCAGGCGGGCGCCGTCCATATGGACCGGCAGGCCGTGGCGCCGGGCCGCCGCGGCGACCTCCTCGATCCGCGCCACCGGCCAGACCCGGCCGCCACCCAGATTGCTGGTCTGCTCTACCGAGACCAGGGCGGAGCGCGGCGCGTGCCGGCTGTCCCGCGGCCGTACGGCGGCCTCTACCATCTCGGCGTCGAACACGCCGCGCAGCCCCTCCAGCGGCCGCGTCATGAGGCCCGACAGCGCGGCCGGCGCGCCGGTCTCGTAGTGCAGCGCGTGCGCCGTCCGGTCGAGGATGATCTCCTCGCCGGGGCGGCCCCAGACCCGATAGGCGATCTCGTTGCACATGGTCCCGGACGGCAGGAACAACGCACGCTCCTTGCCCAGCAGCTCGGCGACCATCTCCTGCAAGCGGTTAACCGTCGGGTCCTCGCCGAGCTGCTCGTCGCCGACCTCGGCCGCGGCGATCGCCCGGCGCATGGCGGGCGACGGCCGGGTCTGGGTGTCGCTGTAAAGATCGATACGCGGAATCGTCATTTCGTTTCCTCGGCTGCGCCGTAGCGAAGGGAGCGGATCATTCCACAAATGCCCATCGCGGTCGATTCCGCCGCCCGTCCGCGTTCCGCCGCAGCCCGACGACGGTGCCAGCAACGGCCGGTCACCAGGAGATTATTAAATATAGATTAGTCTTTTTCGCCTATTTCAGTTAGTTATGGTGCATGGTGTTGGTACCGGCGTTAGCCGGCCAGGCCACGCCCACGCCAGGTCAAGTAACGGAGGAGTGGCGTCCCTTGGGGCGCTGGACGCGGCAGCGTTTCGACAGGAGCAGGAGCCAAGTCGATGAACCTTCACGGAAGCATCAAATCAGCCTGCCAGGGCCTCGCCGTGGCCATGGTCGTAATCTTGAGCGCAGCGCTCAACCCCGCACAGGCGGCCCCGATCGCGATCGAAAACGCCGCTGCGGGCAAGAGCGGCGACACCGTCGGCATCTTCATGAAGATCGTCAATTCCGGCGGCGAGGCGGACCAGCTCTTCGCGGTCAAGACCCCCGCCGCAAAGACCGCGAAGCTCTTCAATCCGCACGCGGACACGAGCGAAATGGAGCACGGCGGCCACGACAGCGCCACGGCGATCATGGCTGTGGACATCCAGCCCGGCGCTTCGGTCGAGCTGTCGGTTGAAGGACGGCACATCATGCTGATGGGCCTTGCCGGCCCCGTCGAGTCCGGCCAAACGATCCCGCTGACCCTGTTCTTCACGAACGCCGGGCGCATCCAGGTCGACGTTCAGGTCCGGTAACGGCCGGGCCGAGCCGGCACCGCCGGCCGCGCGGCCTGCCCGCGGCCTGCCTTCTGCCCCTTGTGCCGGAGGCCGGGCTTCTGCATCCTGCGGGCCATGACCGAGACCGGACCCCAAGGCGCCCACCCGGAGGCCTATCCGCGGGCCGCGCTGGTGACCGGCGCGGGCCGGCGGATCGGCCGGGCGATCGCGGGCGCCCTGGCGCGCGACGGCTGGGCCGTCGCCCTGCACTTCAACCGCTCGGTCGAGGATACCCAGGCGCTCGCCTGCGAGATCGAGGCGGCAGGCGGGCGCGCCGTGACGTTCCAGGCCGACCTGGCGCGGGAGAGCGACAGCGCCCGGCTGGTGCCGCGCGCGATCGAGGCGCTGGGGCCGCTGGGCTGCCTGGTCAACAACGCCGCGGTGTTCGGCCACGACCATGTCGGGACCGCGAGCCGCGAGACCTGGGACTGGCACATCGAGGCCAACCTGCGCGCGCCCCTGGTGCTGACCCAGGCCTTCGCGCGGGCCCTGCCGGAACCGCAGGGCGGCGCCGTGGTCAACCTGCTGGACCAGCGGGTCTGGAACCTGACTCCCCATTTCCTCAGCTACACCGTGTCGAAGTCCGCGCTCTGGACGTTGACCCGCACCCTGGCGCTGGCCCTGGCGCCGCGCATCCGGGTCAACGCGATCGGCCCCGGGCCGACCCTGCCGAGCGAACGCCAGAGCCGGGCGCAGTTCGAGGCGCAGTGCGCCGCCCTCCCGCTCGGCCGCGGGCCGACGCCCGAGGAGGTCGCCGACGGCGTGCGCTTCCTGCTCGCCGCCGGATCCATGACCGGACAGATGATCGCCCTGGACGGCGGCCAGCACCTCGGCTGGGCCCAAGGCGGCCAGAGTTCCGCACCCCAGGAGTGACCGCCATGCACACCCGACCGGACCACCGCGGCGCGGGCGCGCCATGACCGGGAAAGCGCCCCTGAAATCGCGGGACGCCCCGCCGGCCGCGCAAAGCATCGTCCTGCGCGACCTGACGGTGCAGTCCAGTATCGGCGTTTCCGCGGACGAACGCGCCCGGCCGCAGCGGATCCGGGTCACGCTGGAGGTCGAGGTCGAGCCCAGGGCCCCGGGCGAGGACAAGATCGCCGAGGTGGTCAACTACGGCCAGCTGGTCGGCAAGGTGCGCGAGGTCTGCACCGGTACCACCGCCCGGCTGCTCGAGACCCTGGCCGGAGAGGTCGCCCGGGCCTGTTTCTTCGATGCGCGCGTCCGCGCGGTAAAGGTCCGGATCGAAAAGCTCGACCGCTATCCCGACGTCGGCGGCGTCGGCGTCGCGGTGGACTATCTGAGAGGGCCGTAATTTGCGGCCGGGGTTCCTTCATACCGACCGGCACGAACGGGACCTAAAACCTTGCCATTGCGGCGTTTCTGGGAACCGACGCGAGAAAGTTGTACACAGCGACACGCCGGGCCGAATTCGGTCACGGGAGTCAAGCCGGAAATATCGTTAACACAAGCGGTTTGGCTATTGACTATAGATTTCATTTGTTATTTCAAATGGTTATAATAAGTGCCTAAAAAATAGGCAAGGTTAAGAAAACCTTGATTCTGCTGGGGAGACGGACCCTCGACCGTGGGATATACACAATGTTACCCACAGAAACCGTGGACAGATCATGTCCGTTTCTTGACACAGCCCCGCGGCGGAGATTGACCAGCGGCGCCCGGATGGCGAGATTGCCCCCATGGTGAGGACACGAGGACGCCGCCGGACGGAAGACCCCTCGGCGGGCGGCAAGCGCTCGGCCATGGCGCCGGAGGCGGAACCGCCGCCGGGCTCGAGCGAGGCCGCTCCGGCCTCGCTGGCGCGCGGCTTGGCCGCGATCGGCGATGCGCTGAAGACGCTGCCCACCGCGCCGGGCGTCTACCGCATGCTCAACCGGCGCGGCGACGCGCTCTATGTCGGCAAGGCGCAGAACCTGCGCAAGCGGGTCGCCACCTACGTACAGCTCGGCAAGCTGCCCCGGCGCCTGCAGCGCATGGTCGCCGAGACCGCCCGCCTCGAGGTGGTCACGACCCACACGGAGACCGAGGCCCTGCTGCTCGAGAGCAACCTGATCAAGCGGCTGATGCCGCGCTACAACGTGCTGCTGCGCGACGACAAGTCCTTTCCCTACATCCTGATCGCCGGCGGCCACGATCACCCGCAGATCACCAAGCACCGTGGCCAGCACAGCCGCGCCGGCGACTATTTCGGCCCCTTCGCCTCGGCCGGCGCCGTCAACCGGACCATCGCCGCGCTGGAGAAGGCCTTCCTGCTGCGCTCCTGTTCGGACGCGGTCTTCGCCAGCCGCACCCGGCCCTGCCTGATGTACCAGATCAAGCGCTGCTCGGCGCCCTGCGTCGGACGCATAGCGCCCGCCGACTACGGCGCGCTGGTCGACCAGGCCAGGGACTTCCTGAGCGGCCACTCCAAGGCGGTCCAGCAGAGGCTCGGCGGCGCCATGCAGGAGTCCTCGGACCGGCTCGACTTCGAGACCGCGGCGGTCTACCGCGACCGCATCCGCGCGCTGGCCCACATCCAGTCGCACCAGGACATCAATGTCGAGGGCATCGACGACGCCGACGCGATTGCCGCCCACCAGGACGCCGGCCAGACCTGCATCCAGGTGTTCTTCTATCGGGCCGGCCGCAACTACGGCAACCGCGCCTACTTTCCCTCGCACGACCGGAACCTGGACGCGGCCACCGTTCTGTCCGCCTTCGTCGCCCAGTTCTACGACGACAAGCCGACGCCGCGTCTGGTTCTGCTCAGCCACGGCCTCGAGGAACGGGCCCTGCTCGCCGAGGCGCTGGGCCAGCGCGCCGGGTACAAGGTGACCCTGCTGCAGCCCAAGCGCGGCGGCAAGCGCAAGCTGATCGAAGGCGCGCTCGCCAACGCCCGCGAAGCGCTCGCCCGACGCCTCGCCGAGAGCAGCACCCAGCGCCGGCTGCTCGAGGACCTCGCCCTGCGCCTCGGCCTCGAGGTCACGCCGCGGCGCATCGAGGTCTACGACAACAGCCACATCCAGGGCGAAAACGCCTACGGTGCCATGATCGTCGCCGGGCCGGACGGCTTCGTGAAGGCCGCCTACCGGAAATTTCGGATCAGGGGCGCCCGCAAGCCCGGAAACCGGCCGCCGGGGACCGGCGAGGGCTTCGCGCCGGGCGACGACACCGCCATGATGCGCGAGGTCCTGCTGCGCCGATTCTCGCGGGCCCTCAAGGAGGACCCGGAGCGCGAGAGCGAGCACTGGCCCGACCTGGTGCTGCTCGACGGTGGCCGCGGCCAACTGAACGTCGCCCGCGAGGTGCTGGCCGACCTCGGCCTCGGGGATCTGCCAGTGGCCGCCATAGCCAAGGGGCCGGAGCGCGACGCGGGGCGCGAGCGCATCTTCCTGCCGGAGCGCGACCCGCTGCTGCTCCCGCCGCGCGATCCGGTGCTCTACTTCCTGCAGCGCCTGCGCGACGAGGCGCACAGGTTCGCCATCGGCACGCACCGCAGCGGGCGGAGCAAGGCGCGCCTGCGCTCCGCCCTGGACGATATCGCCGGCATCGGGGCCAAGCGTAAGAAGGCGCTGCTGCACCATTTCGGCTCGGCCCAGACGATCGGGCGCGCCGGCCTGGCCGACCTGGAAGCGGTCGAGGGCATCAGCAAGGCGGTCGCGCGCCGGATCTACGATCACTTCCATGGCGCCGCGTAACGCGGCCGGCGCAACCGAAATTTGCCAATCCTCGGCCATGCGTGTGATACAAGAGGCCATTGTTGCGCGACGACCCGTCGGACACATAGAGACGTCGGATACGAAGGGCCATGCTGACCAGCCTGCCGAACCTGCTGACGCTTCTGCGCATCGTCATCATCCCGATTCTGGTGCCGTTGTTCTATCTCGACGGCGCCTATCCCCGCTGGTTGGCCTGCGGCCTCTTCGGATTGGCCGCCATCACGGACTACTTCGACGGCTACCTGGCCAGGCACCTCAACGAGGTCTCGCCCCTGGGCCGGTTCCTCGATCCGATCGCGGACAAGCTGCTGGTCGCCGCGGTGATCCTCATGCTGGTCGGCATGGACAGCATCCAGGGCGTGGCGATCCTGCCGGCGCTGGTCATCCTGTGCCGCGAGATCCTGGTTTCGGGTCTGCGCGAATACCTGGCGGAAGTCCGCGTTCCCATGCCGGTCAGCAGCCTGGCCAAGTGGAAGACCGTGATCCAGATGTTCGCCCTCGGCTTTCTCATCGTCGGCGACACCGGACCCGCCGCCCTGCCGGTCCAGACGATCGGCGAGGTCGGCCTGTGGATCGCCGCACTACTCACTTTCATTACCGGCTACGACTACCTGCGCCGCGGCCTCAAGCATATGATGGCCGAATAGCCGGGCGGCAGCCGGGGCGGGGAAGCGATCATGAAGGTCTTCGGACTGGCCGGTTGGAGCGGCAGCGGCAAGACGACGCTGGTCACCAAGTTGATTCCGGCGCTGGTGCGTCATGGCCTTTCCGTATCGACCCTGAAGCACGCCCACCACGGCTTCGAGGTCGACACGCCGGGCAAGGACTCCTACGAGCACCGCGCGGCCGGCGCCACCGAGGTCATGGTCGCCTCGGCCCGGCGCTGGGCCCTCATGCGCGATCTGCGCGGCGAGCCGGAACCCACCGTGGCGGACTTGATGCGGCAAATGGCGCCGGTCGATCTCCTGCTGGTCGAGGGCTTCAAGCGCGAGATCTACGAGAAGCTGGAGGTCCACCGGCCCGCCCGGGGCAAGCCGCTTCTGTGCCACAACGACCCCAGGATCGTCGCCGTGGCGAGCGACGCACCCCTGCCCGGGCTGGACCTGCCGCAGCTCGACCTCAACGACGCCGAGGCGATTGCCACGTTCATCATTGCCCACTGCGGCCTCGAGGCCGCGGCGAACGGGCCGCCTGATACCGAAGGTCACGGATAACGACTTTGGTATTACGCCGCGGGCGCCTCGACCGAGCCATCGGCGCCCTGCGCCCGGGGCAGGTAGAGCCGTATCGTGGTGCCGCGGCCCTCTACGCTGTCGAGGGTGACCGTGCCGCCCGACTGCTTGGCGAAGCCGTAGACCACACTGAGCCCGAGCCCGGTCTTCTCGGCCAGACTCAGTCCCGAAAAGAATGGCTCGAAGGCCCGCTCCGCCACCTCCGGCGCCATCCCGGTCCCGGTATCGCTGAGCGTCAGCACGACATACTGGCCGGGCGACAAGTCGCGCTCCCGATTTTCCGAGGCGCCGGTCTCGTCGACGTTGGCGGCCGTGATGATCAGGTTTCCGCCCTCCGGCATGGCGTCGCCGGCGTTGCGCGCAATGTTGAGAAGCGCCAATTCGAGCTGCGCGGCGTCCACCGAAACCTGCCACAGGTCGCGCGACGTCACCACCTGGGTCTGCACCGCCTCGCCCAAGGCTTGGCGTAGATCGTCCTGTATTCCCGTCAGCACGGCGTTCAGGTCGACCGTCTTGGCACGCAGCACCTGGCGGCGGGTAAAGGTCACCAGGCTGTGGTTGATGTCCGCGGCGCGCTCGATCGCGCGCATCAGGCCGTCGGCCAAAGTCACCTGGTCCGGCACATCCTCCATGCGCACCTTCAGCCGCTCCACGTTGCCCAGCATGATCATCAGCAGGTTGTTGAGATGGTGCGCGACGCCGCCGGCAATCTGCGCCACGGCGGCCATTTTCCCCGCCTCGCGCAGGGCCTCTTCCGCCGCCTGCTTCTCCTGCTCCAGCCGCAGCAGCTCGAAGCAGCGATCCAGGGTGAGCAACAGCTCTTCCGTGTGCAGCGGCTTGCCGAAATAGTCGTAGATGCCGTTGCGCAGCGCATTGACGACCGCATCCATGTCGCCGAAGGCCGTTGCCAGTATGCAGACGATCCCCGGCCGTCGTCGCTTGAGGGGGGCGACAAGGTCCACGCCGACGGTAGGGCCGAGCCGGTAATCCAGGATCGCGACCTGCGCGTCGAACTCCTCGATGGCCCGGCGGGCCTGCGCCGCGCTGAATACCATTCGGGCCTCATAGCCCTCGAGCAGCAGATAATTATGCAAGCTCTCGGCGAAATCCCGGTCGTCGTCGACGATCAGGATGCGGCGCTTCGCGCCGGCATTCACCCGCCTCGGCTCATCGGCAATCACGGTAGTTCCCACTTGGCACCTCCAGTTTCGAGCGTATCGGCGCGGCCATCGGATCATCCTCGGCCAAGGCTCCGTCGAGCCGGCCCGAAGCGCCGGTCACCATGATTAAGACTCCCGTGCGGTCTCGCGAGTCCGCCCTCCGTGCTGCTCGACGATCTGCTTGACGAATCGCTCCCAGGGGGTTGCGCAACTCGTGGCTGACCGTGCCGGTCAACTGCCCGAGGGCGGCGAGCCGCTCCTTGCGCACCAGCGCCTCCTGGGCGGCGCGCAGCTCCGTCTCGACCTTTCTACGTTCCTCGACCTCCGTTCGAAGGTTCTCGATGACCCCTGCGACTTCTGGGAACAATGTCCCGGTAAGGAACAAGAGCCCCATGACGATGGACGAAATTCCACCGAGCATGACCGGCCAGCTCCAGTTCAGATGCAAAGCCTCCATGGCCGCCATGGCGGTCGCTCCGGTTGTATGGAGCGGCATGATGTGCATCGTATAGAAATCCATAGCGTATAGACAGGATATGAGAACTATCCCGCAGACAATAAAAACTATTGGCTTCAGTACATTGAGCTGCATTATTACGACTCTGCATCGATATAAGCTCACAAGAACCGCCGCGGCTCCTAGAAGGATGACAACGTCTATGACTGTCATCGCGAGTATCGACCCCCAGATCATGAAGATGCCTCCATCAATCCGCGCCGATCCTTCGAACCGCCGTCGGCGGGGCCTCCGTCGCCGTCCGCGATGACGACTTCGTGCGGTCTCGCGAGTCCGCCCTCCGTGCCGATACCGGCACCGGCACCGGCAGGGGCAACCGGATCACGAAACGCGCGCCGGACCCGGCCCCGCCGTCGAGCTCGATCCCGCCACCGTGCTGCTCGACGATCTGCTTGACGATCGGCAGCCCGAGCCCGACGCCGAAGGCCTTGGAGCTGTACAGCGGCTCGAAGATCTTGTCGGCCTGATCGGAGGAAATGCCGGGGCCGGTGTCGGCGATCGATATCTCCGCGCGCCCGTCCGTCCGACGCGTGGCGACGGTCAGGAGGTGCTCCTCGTTCTCCTGGACGACATCCCCTTCACCAGCCATGGCTTGGCACGCGTTGTCGAGCAGGTTGATCATCACCTGGCGCAGGCGGTTCCGGTCGAAGGCGAGTTTCGCCCCCGCCTCGAGGTCCCGGCGCAGCGTGATCCCCGGCGGAACCCGGTACTCGTCGAGCAGCCGCTCGAGCCAGCCGTCGACCGCCGTGGGCTCCAGCGCCAGGTTCCGGACCCGCGAAAAGTCGAGCAGGTCGCCGATGATGTTATCGCAGCGGGTGACGCTGTTGTCGACGATCTCGACCGACCGCTTGAGCATTGGGTCGCCGTCGCGCGACAGTTTCCGGATCGCCGCGAGCGAGGTGCGCATCGCTCCCAGGGGGTTGCGCAACTCGTGGCTGACCGTGCCGGTCAACTGCCCGAGGGCGGCGAGCCGCTCCTTGCGCACCAGCTCCTCCTGGGCGGCGCGCAGCTCGGCCGTGCGCGCTTCGACGCGCAGCTCGAGTTCCTCGTTGAACTTGCGGACCTCCCCCTCAATCCGCTTGCGCTCGGTAATGTCCTGCACCTGTACGATATAGCCCTCCAACCCGCCATCCGGATCGAGCATTGGAGCCACTCCGGCGAGACCCCAGCGCTCCTCGCCGGACTTGTGGCGGTAGCGCCGCTCGTGCATCGGGCTCACCGGCTTGCCGTCGAGCACGGACTGCCGGTGCTCGGCCGCCGCCTTAAGATCGTCCGGATGGATGACCATGTCGAAGCGATTGCCGATCAGCGCGGAACTGGCGTAGCCCGTGAACTCGCAGTAGGCCGGATTGACCTGGAGAAAGCGGCCGTCGGTCGCCACCTGGGCCAAGCCGATCGCGCCCTTCTCGAACAGGCCCCGGAAGCGCTCTTCGCTGCGGCGTAGCGCGTCCTCCACAAGCTTGGTCTCGGTGATGTCCAGTAGCGTACCGGCCACACCGGTCGGCTCGCCGTCATCGTCGTAGGTGGCTTCGGATCGCTGATGGACGAACCTCACGGCCCCGTCCCCACGGACCACGCGGTGAATGACGTCCATGGGGATCCGATCTTCCAACCCGCGGCGCCAGACCTCGCGAACCCGCTCCCGGTCTTCGGAATGCACCATCTCCAGGAAATCCGTTACGGGCCTATTGAGTGCCTGCGGCTCGAGGCCGAAGATGCGGTAGGTCTCGTCCGAACAAGACAGATCGCCGGTCTTCGCGTCCCATTCCCAGTTGCCCAGCCGCGCGATACGCTGCGCGTTGGCCAGGCCCGCTTCGCTTTTGCGCAGCGCATCCTCGGCGCGCTTGGATTCGGTCACATCGTGGACCGCGCCACGGATGCGAATGGGCTTGCCGGCCGGGTCGTAGTCCGGCTCCCCCAGGTCGTGGAGGGTCCGCTCCCCGCCGTCGGGCCGCACGATCCGGAAGGTCACATCGTAGGACCGACATGCCTCGAGCGCGGCACCGACCGCCGACAGCGCGGTCGAGCGGTCATCGGGATGCACAAGTTCGAGGAAGCCCTCGACGGTCGGCTCGAACTCTTGGCTGCTCTGCCCGAAGATCCGGTAGGTTTCGTCGGACCAAGTTAGTTGGCCGCTCGCGAAATCCCATTCGTAACTTCCGAGACCCGCGATGCGTTGCGAACTGGCCAGGTTCGCTTCGCTGCGGCGCAGCGCCTCCTCCGCCCGCTTGCGCACGGTGAGGTCTTGTACCAACAGGATGAAATAGTCCGGGGTACCATCTGGCAGACGCAAACACTGCACGGAAATGCTTGTATGGATGATTTCGCCGTTCTTCCGAACGAAGCGCTTATCCATCGAATAGGTATCGCGCTCACCAGCCATCGCCTCGTCGAACAACTGAAGATTCCTGGCGAGATCGTCCGGGTGAGTGAGGTCGGCCCAGGTACGATGCAACAGCTCCTCGCGGCTGTAGCCGAATAGATCGCAAAGCTTGTCGTTGACCCGGACCCAGCGCTTGTCTGGTGTATATATCGCCGAGCCGACAAGTGGCAGATCGAAGTACCGGCGGAATCGTTCGTCCGTCGCTCTCTGTTCCGTTACGTCCTGGAGCGTGCCGATCTGCGACACGATCTCGCCGTTCCCGTCGAGCACGGATTCGCCAACTTCGCGGATGATGCGAACCTCTCCGTCGGGGCGAACGAGCCTGTATTCGACATCTATGTTCCGATTCCTCGCCGGGGGCGGACCGTAGGCCTGCAGGACCCGTTCCCTATCGTCCGGATGAACGTAGCGCTCGACGCGGGCCTCGTCCGCCAAGCCGCGCAGTTCATCGGGAGAGATGCCGATGACGGTCGACTCCTCGCCGGGCAGGATGCTCCGTTGGTTTTTCGGGTCCCAGACCCAATAGTCCAGTTTAGCGATCTTCTGCGCATGCCGAAGGTGGGTCAGGCTGTGCCGCAACGCCTGCTCCGACCTCTTGCGCTCGGTAATGTCCTGCAGCGATCCGAGGTATTCGACCGCTTGGCCGAAGGCATTCGGAACCGCTTCGCCGATTTCCTGGACATGGCGCACCTCGCCGTCCGGGCGGACGATACGGTACTCGATCTCGTAGTCGCACCCCTCTTCGTCGGCGCCTCTGAAGGCTTCGGTAACGCGATCGCGGTCCTCCGGATGGACAACCCGTTCCATCTGCTGCTTCATGAGGGCGTGGATCTCGTCCGGGCCCACCCCATGGATTCGAGCATATTCCTCCGAGCAGGAAACGAGCTCGCTGCGTTCGATCGACCAGCGCCAGTTACCGACGTGGGCCAGCCGCTGCGCCTCGGCCAGCGCCACCTCGCTTTGACCCCGCAAGCTTTCGGCCCTTTCGCGCGTTTCGATCATCTCTCGGAAGGCCCGCCTGAGCGAGACGAGTTCCTGCCCCCCGGTGCGGAGCGCAAGGACCGAACTGTCGTCCAGGGCCTCGCCCCGGCCGTAGGTCGCCATGAGCTGCGCAAGCTCTTCGATGGGAGAGGTTATGCGCCGGCTCACAAGGATCCCGATCACACAGCCAACCAGCGCGATTCCCACGGTCATCAGAACGACGTACGCGAGGCTTCGGTCGAGCGTAGCGTGCAAGGCCGCTTCGCTGATGCCAACATGTAGGCGCGCTCTCGAGCCCCAAATCACGGGGCGGGCCGAGTGATGGATCGTCCCGCGGTCGGTCTTCAGATGAAAAAGGCCTCGGCCCTCGTCCGCCTCGTCGGTCAGCCGCAGGTCGAGCAGCGCGGCCGGGAACCCTCCGGCGAAGGTATGGGCAAAAACGCGACCCGTGAAATCAACGAGGTAGATGTACTCGATGGCGGCGTCTCGGGCTTTGGCCTCCCACAAAGCGGCCTGCGCCGCGTCTTTGTCACCGGCGACGATGTAGCCCACATTGGTTTGGCTCAGCGCCTGGGTGATGGCCCGAAACCGCGCGTGGGATTCGCGGTCGAAGATCTGGTCGAGCTGCCACCAGAGCCAGATCGATGCGACGAGGCCGAAGCTCAGCCCCATGGCCACGATCAGCAACAGGATCCTCGCGCGGACGGTGAGCACGCTCTCGTTCCCCTTTCGCCTAGTCCAGTAAAGCGAGCCGGCGCATCGCTTCGCGCAGATCCCGGTAGTCGCCGTCCCGGGCCGCGATGAACCCGTTGGGCATCTCGGTGTTGTCCCAGTTGTAGAGCGAATCGCGCTCCCGCCCCTTGGGATCGAAGTCGAGTAGGGCTTGGCGCAGCCTGCCCAGGACCTCCGGTCGAAGCTTCGGGCTGGCGGCGATGCCGCTCGAGGGGTATTCCTTCGACACGAACAGAACCCTGACCTGACGCGCGGCCGCCAGGGCATGGCCCATGGTGTCCTGGATGGCGCAGGCCTCGAAGCGGCCCGATAGCAGGGCCTTGGCGCAGTTCCGGTGAGATCCGGTGAACTGGTAGCGCGCGAGGTCCTCCAGTTGGAGACCCTGCTCGAGCAGGCTGATACGGGGAATGATGTGTCCTTGGGTCGAATCGACGCTGCCCAAGGCGAGACGTTTGCCGCGCAGATCGGCGATCGATGCCAGCCGGCTATCGCTGGCCGTGATGATCAACGACCGATAGGTCGCCTTGCCGTCCCGGTTCAGGCCGCGAACGAGGGGAACGGCGCCGAATTCGTCGTGCGCCTTGATGTAGCTGACCGCGCCGACCGCGGCGAGGTCGACCACGCCTTCGCCGAGCTCCCGGAACAGTTCGCCGCCGCTCGACGTCAAGTGCAGTGCGAAGCGGTAGCCGGTCGCCTTCTCCAGATAGGCCAGGAAGGGCAGGTATTGTCGCGCGTCCTCCACGGGGCCGGCCCGCAAATCGAATCCGAACCTGAGCCATAGCGCGTCCGAGTCGTCTCGTCCCTCGCGCGTCAAGCTGATCCGCGCCAGTTCGCTTTCGCTGATACCGACGCTCAGATCCAGCACCTCCACACGGCCTTGGTATCGGCTGAAGCCGAAGACGGCGGCGGCCGCGAGCACGACCGCAAGACCGGCGAGGACGGCGGCCATCACTGGCTTGGGTCGTCTCATCCGGAATCACCCGTGCTCATGCGGGCCATGGCCCGAACCAGGGTCTGCCTCGAGCATCGTCCTTCAGTCTTCGTACCGTGCCCGCTGAAACGCCCGGCACCGATCGCATCGACAAACGTCGACCGCTTGGCCGCGAGCCGGAAAGGCGGGAGCGCCCGCGTGTTCAGGTCATTTGCCCCTGCATCAATCATCTAATCGCATTCTATTACGATTTATAATTTATTAACACTGGCAAACGAAAGACGAAAAGATCAGACCTGGGCCGGAGAACATGACCGCAGACGGACCCCCAGGGCATCTCTGGGCCCGCAACTCGGGTGCCTGGTCTTGGACCGGCCGCTGTCGCCTCCTATCTGCAAGAGCCCCGGGACGTACCGCGCGCTCTTCAAAACGGGGCTGCGTCGACTTATGCTATGGTCCGGAGGACAACAGACGTGGTCCCGGGCAGGTCGAGGGCGCGGGACCCCGGGTGTTCTCTCATGAGCACAGAGGGTTATCCGTGGCGCAATTGACCGACGACTGTTTCGCCCAGGGCGGCCGCCTGATGACCACGGCCGAGGCGCTGGCGCTGCTGGCCGAGAAGGTGGCGCCGGTCGCCGGCAGCGAGCGGGTCGCCCTGCACGACGGTCTCGGCCGCATCCTGGCCGAGACGGTGACCGCGGCGGCCGACGTGCCGGCGCACGACAACTCGGCGGTCGACGGCTATGCGGTCCATTTCGGCGAACTGGATCCCAAAAACGAGACCCGGCTGCCCGTGACCGGCCGGGCGGCCGCCGGCCACCCGCTCGGCCGGCCGGCGCGGCGCGGCGAGGCGATCCGCATCTTCACCGGCGCGCTCATGCCCGAGGGGCCGGACACGGTCATGATGCAGGAGGACTGCAGCCTCGAGGGCGAGACGGTGGTCATCCGGCCGGGCATCAAGCCGGGCGCCAACCGGCGCCGGCGCGGCGAGGATATCCATGCCGGCAGCGTGGTCCTGGAGCGGGGCCTGCGGCTGCGCCCCCAGGACCTCGGCCAGGCGGCGGCCGTCGGCCGCGGGGAACTCCTGGTCTCGCTGCCGCTGCGCGCCGCCCTGTTCTCGACCGGCGACGAGCTGCGCGAGCCGGGGGCGGCGCTCGAGCCGGGCTGCATCTACGATTCGAACCGCTACACCGTGGGCGGGCTGCTGCGCGGCCTGGGCTGCGCGGTGAGCGACCTGGGCATCCTGCCCGACCGGCGGGCGGCGGTCGAAGAGGCCCTGGCCGCGGCGGCGCGCGACCACGACCTGATCGTCACCTCCGGCGGGGTCTCGGTCGGCGAGGAGGACCACGTCCGGCAGGTCGTCGAGACGCTGGGCCACCTGCACCTCTGGCGCCTGGCGGTCAAGCCCGGCCGGCCGATCGCCCTGGGGCAGGTCGGCCGGGTGCCCTTCGTGGGCCTGCCCGGCAATCCGGTCGCCGTCGTGGTCACCTTCCTCAACATCGTCCGGCCCATGATCCTCCGCCTCATGGGCGGGACGGACCTGACCCCCCACCATTTCCGGGTCGCCGCCGCCTTCGACCACAGGAAGAAGAAGGACCGGCGCGAATGGCTGCGCGCACGCCTGGAGCGCGACGGCCAGGGCGGCTGGCGGGCCGTCAAGTTCCCGCGCGAGGGCGCCGGCATCCTGTCGTCGCTGGTCGAATCCGACGGCCTGGTCGAGCTGCCGGAGGGGCTGACCCATCTGGAGGCCGGCACCCTGGTCGACTTTCTGCCGTTCAGCGAGGTCTCGTCATGAAACTGCTCTATTTCGCCTGGCTCCGGGCCAAGACCGGCGTCGCCGTGGAAGAGGTCACCCCGCCAGGAGAGGTCGCCACCGTGGGCGACCTGCTCGCCTGGCTGAAGGGCCGCGGGCCGGGCTACGCCGAGGCGCTGGCCGACCTTCAGGTGGTGCGCGTCGCGGTCAATCAGGAATACGCCGACCCGGACCAACCGGTCGGCCCGGACGACGAAGTCGCCCTGTTTCCGCCGGTGACCGGGGGCTGACGCGAGATGATCCGGGTCCAGCGGGAGGATTTCGACCCGGGCCAGGAGCTGGCCGCGCTCACCGCGGGCAACCGCAAGGTCGGCGGGCTGGCGGTCTTCGTCGGCCTGGTGCGCGACCTGGCCGGCGACGAGACGGTCGGCGCCATGACCCTCGAGCACTATCCGGGCATGACCGAGAAGATGCTGGAACGGATCGAAGCCGAGGCCCGGGCGCGCTGGCCGCTCGAGGCGAGCCTGGTGATCCACCGCACCGGGCGGCTCGAGCCGGGCGAGCGGATCGTCCTGGTGGCCTGCGCCAGCGCCCACCGCCAGGCGGCGTTCGAGGCCTGCGGCTTCCTGATCGACTGGCTGAAGACCAAGGCGCCGTTCTGGAAGCTGGAGGAGGGCCCGGCCGGCGCCAAGTGGGTCGAGGCCCGCGAGAGCGACGATGCGGCCGCGGCGCGCTGGGCCCCGGAGGAGCCGGACGCGGCCGAGTAGCGGCCCGCGTGAATCAGCCCTCCGGGTAGCGGACCTCCAGGATCTCCAGGTCCACGTCGCCGCTCGGCCGCCGCCAAGTGACGATGTCGCCGACTTCGGCGTCCTGCAGTGCCCGGGCCAGGGGCGACACCCAGCTGACCCGGCCCCGCTCTGGCTCGGCCTCGTCCTCCCCGACGATCTGAAACTCGCATCGCCTGTCCTCTTCATCCGCCACGCGGACGGCGGCCCCGAACGCGACCCGCCCGGCAGGCTGTCCTGCCGGGTCCACCAGAATGGCCGAGGCAATGCGCGCCTCGAGATAGCGGATCTCGCGCACGAGGCGGGCGAGTACCGGTTGAGCTGCCAAGTCGCCGGACTTGGCCGCCAGCGCATTTCGCTCGGCCTCGGTGCCCGCCAAGCGGGCCGCGAGTTTCGTCAGGCCGGCCGGCGTCACGTAGTTGGGGTGCGGGCTCAGCGGCAGATCCCGCAACTCGCCAGCGCTCTCGTCGCCGTCCGGCTCCTTCACGAAGGCTCGGCTCATGCGCTCATACCTCGAATTCCGCGGGCGGCGCCCCCGGAAGACGCCGTCCGACCCCTCCGGAGGATTTGCTTGGAGTTTAGGCCGCGCTGGCGGCCTTGTCCTGCGTCTGCCGGACCACCGTTTCGTAGGCGGTCATGAGCTCCTCGGTGATCTCGCCCGGCGTGAAGCGGTAGCCGTCGATCTCGCTCACTGGCGTGACCTCGACCGCGGTGCCCGTGAGGAAAACCTCCTCGGTCTTGGCCAACTCCTCGGGCATGATGGGCCGCTCGACCACTTCGTAGCCGCGCTCCTTGGCGAGCGCGATCACCGTGCGCCGGGTGATGCCGTCCAGGAAGCAATCCGGCACCGGCGTGTGCAGCACGCCGCCCTGCACCAGGAAGATATTGGCCCCGGTCGCCTCGGCGATACGTCCCCGGTAGTCGAGCATCAGCGCATCGCTGTAGCCCTTGGCCTCGGCGGCATGCTTGGACAGGGTGCAGATCATGTAGAGCCCGGCGGCCTTGGAATCCGTCGGAGCCGTGTCCGGCGCCGGCCGCTTCCACTGTGAAACCGTCATGCGGATGCCCTTGAGGCGGGCCTCGGGCGAGAAGTAGGCCGGCCACTCCCAGGCCGCGACGGCCAGGTGAATCTTGGTGTTCTGGGCCGACACCCCCATCATTTCACTGCCGCGCCATGCGACCGGGCGAACGTAACCGTCCACGATGCCGTTGTCCGCCATGACCTCCTCGGACGCGGCGTCGATTTCGGCCACGCTGTAGGGGATCTCGAACCCGAGCACGCGGGCGGATTTGTGCAGCCGCTCGTGATGCTCGGTCATCTTGAAGATGCGCCCGCCGTAGGCCCGCTCGCCCTCGAAAACGCAGCTCGCGTAGTGCAGCGCGTGGGTCAGCACGTGAACCTTGGCCTCGCGCCACGGCAACAGTTCGCCGTCGAACCAGATCCGCCCCTCGCGGTCGTCGAACGGAAGCATGGACATGACCTCTCCCACCCCCTTCAGTGCCTCTGGCGGGTTCCACCCCCGCCGGCTTCGGCCCCCCGAGCCTGCTGTCCCGCCGGCGATCGCCCTCGCCTCCCGCACGACCGGTTTTCGATCGAATACGGGTTGCGCGATGTAGCATTTATGGGCCATATATGTCAACATGGCTGACTTAAAAAGCGGTGCGAATCCCCTGTTCCTGCGCGAGGAGGAATTGCGCCAGGGCATGGAGCTTCTGTTCTTCGCCTATCGTGATTTCACGGCCGAGCCGGACCAGATGCTGGCCCGGTACAATTTCGGCCGGGCGCACCATCGGGTGATCTACTTCGTGGGCCGTCATCCCGGAATCACGGTCAGCGACTTGCTGGACATCTTGGGGATCACCAAGCAGAGCCTGTCGCGCGTGCTGGGCCAGCTGGTCCGCGAAGGCTTCATCGTCCAGCGGTCCGACCGGCGCGACCGGCGGCGGCGCCTGCTCGAACTGACCGACCGGGGCCACGACCTGGAACGCCAGCTGACCGAGAACCAAAGGCGGCGCATGGCCCGCGCCTACCGGAACGCCGGCGCCGAATCGGTTGCCGGCTTCCGTACGGTGCTGCGGAGCCTGATCGACGAGCAGGACCGGAAGCGGTTCGAGCCGCGCGACGCGCAGCCGAAGCTGGCCCAGCGCCGTTAGTTCCCGGGGGCCGGCCATGCCAAGCAGTCCTCGTGCACAACCATGACCGACGAAGCGCCCCATATCCTAGTCGTCGACGACGATTCGCGCCTGCGCGACCTGCTCCGCCGGTACCTGGTCGAACAGGGATTTCGGGTCACGACCGCCCGGAACGCGGGTGCCGCCCGCGACCAACTGGCGGCCTTCCACTTCGATCTTCTGGTGCTCGACATCATGATGCCGGGCGAAACCGGACTGGACCTGACCCAGTGGCTGCGCGAATCCAGCGACGTGCCGGTCCTGCTGCTGAGCGCCATGGGCGAGACCGACGACCGCATCGCCGGCCTTTCGAGCGGCGCCGACGATTACCTGACCAAGCCCTTCGAGCCGCGCGAGCTGGTCCTGCGTATCGACGCCATCCTGCGCCGCATGCGCCAGCCCGTGCCGCCGCAGCTGAGCGAGATATTTTTCGGCGGCTACCACTTCGACCTGGCGCGCGACGAGTTGCGCCGGGGCGAGGAGTTCATACGGCTGACCACTGCCGAGGTCTCCTTGTTGAAGGCCCTGGCGCGGCAACCCGGCGTTCCCGTGTCGCGCGACGACCTGGCCGCCGAGAACCCGATCATCGGCAACGCGCGGACCATCGACGTGCAAATGACCCGCTTGCGCCGTAAGATAGAGGCCAACCCGAAGTTCCCGCGCTATCTGCAAACGGTGCGCGGCACCGGTTATGTTCTCATGCCCGATTGAGGGATAGACTCGAATGGCGGTGACCACGGCCCAGACGCCGCGCAAGCGTCCACGGATCAAGCGGGTCAAGCGGACCATGAATCGGTTCCTGCCGAGAACCCTTCTCGGGCGCTCGCTGCTGATCATCGTTTCCCCTCTGGTCCTGGTCCAGGTGATCGCCACCTGGGTCTTCTACGACCGCCACTACGACACGATCACCAAGCGGCTGGCCCAGGGCATCGCCGGCGACGTGTCCGCGGTGATCCGGATCATGGGCCCGGAACCGGACGCCAGTAGCCGCGCGGCGGCTCTGGACCTGGCTAGGCGCAGCCTATGGCTCGACATCGCCATTCGCGACGATGCCAGGCTTCAGGCCGATCCGGCGCCCCCCGGTTGGGGCGTGCTGGACCGGAAGCTGACCAAGGCCTTGCGGGAACGCCTGCCCTACCCCTTCGTGATCGACACCGATGCGCCGGACGAGATGGTCCGGATCGATGTCCAGCTGCCGGTCGGCGTCCTCGCGGTCCGGGTTCCGCGCCAACGCTTGTTCAGCTCGACCACCTACATCTTCATCATGTGGATGGTCGGCAGTTCGATCGTCTTGTTCGGCGTGGCGACGATCTTCATGCGCAACCAGGTGCGGCCGATCCGGCGCCTGGCCCGGGCCGCCGACAGCTTCGGCAAGGGGCGCGACGTGCCGGACTTCAGGCCCGAGGGGGCAACCGAGGTGCGCCTGGCCGCCGCGGCCTTCCTGCAGATGCGCTCGCGCATCAAGCGGCAGATCGGACAGCGCACCGAGATGCTGGCCGGGGTCAGTCACGACCTGCGCACGCCGCTGACCCGCATGAAGCTACAGCTGGCCCTGCTGGGCGACAGCCCGGAGGTCGGCAACCTGGCCTCGGACGTCGCCGAGATGGAGAAGATGGTCGAAGGCTACCTGGCCTTCGCCCGGGGCGAGGGCGCCGAACAGCCGCTGCGGGCGAACCTGGGCGAGTTGCTGCGCGATATCGTGGCCCAGATGACGCGCGAGAAGGGCGGCAGCGTCGACCTGCACGTGGAGCAGACCTTGATCCTGCCGCTCAGGCCCGAGGCCATGCGCCGCTGCCTGGCCAACCTTGTCGGCAATGCCCAAGGCCACGCTGAGCATGTCAGGGTCAGCGCCGGCCGGCGCAAGAATATCGTCGAGGTCATGATCGACGACGACGGGCCCGGCATTCCCCAAGTGGAGCGCGAGGACGCCTTCAAGCCGTTCCACCGGCTCGACCGCTCGCGCAATCCGGATACCGGCGGCACCGGCCTGGGCCTGGCCATCGCCCGCGATATCGTGCGCAGCCACGGCGGCGACATCGCCCTCGAGGACGCCCCCGGCGGCGGCCTGCGCGCTCGGTTGTGGCTGCCGGTCTAGCCGGACCCGGGAAATTCGCCGGCGCAGCCTGCCGATCGTACATGCCGCAGCGGCAATTTGACTGAATCGGGCCGTTCAGCCAAGCCCGATATCTTAGCACTTTGTTTATGAACTAGTATTTTTTTCTTACGCCTTATTAACTACATCACGGGATAATGAGGCCTCAGCGGCGAACGCCGCCGGAATCTGGCTGTGGTGCCTGCGCGAGCAAACCGTCGGGAGACAGCCCGGGTCGAAGGCTTTCTCCGTGAATCGTGTCGGCCATGGCGCACTGCCGTGAGCGGGATCCTGTTCGGCTTGTGCGCGGATTTGTTTGGGGAATGCAGAGCATGAAGCTTGGAAGCAAGACCTTGCTGGTCCTGGCCGGCGTTCTGACATTTTCCGTGGCCTTGAATTTCGGGATCCTCCAGAACCTCGTTTTCCCCAGCTTCGTATCTTTGGAGGAAGAAGCCGCCGAGCAGAACCTCAATCGCGTCACGGACGCCCTAAAGGGCGAGTTCCGGTCTATGGCGGCGTTTGCCGCCGACTGGGCGCATCGGGACGACACCTACGAATACGCCGGCGGCGAGAACGACTCCTTTGAGGAGGACAACCTCTATGTCGATTCTCTTTCGGCCATCAATGTGAGCTTCATGTACCTCTTCGATTCGGCCGGAGAAATCCTCTGGTATGGGATCTTCGATCTGGAAACGGGCGATCCGTTGCCAAGCGACGGGTTCCTGCTCAACAACCTTTCCTCGACTCATTACATCCTTCACCATCCGGACACGCAAAGCCTGCATACAGGCTTTGCGATCACCACACTGGGGCCGATCTTCTTTGCTTCGAGTCCCATACTTACGGGTGACTCGGAAGGACCGAGCCGGGGCAGCTTCGTCATCGGCCGGTTCCTCGATAACTCCGAGCTCGCGCGGCTGCGCGAGCAGACCCACGTGGATTTCCAGACCCGGCCGCTGGACGACGGCACGCTCCCGTCGAAGGAGCAGCAGACCGTTGCCTCGCTAAAGACCGCGGGCGACACGCTCGTCAGCGAGTTGGACGACAGCACGCTTTCGGGTTACGCGCTGCTGCGCGAGGCCGGCGGCGTCCAGGCCCTCCTGCTCAGGGCGGATACGCCCAGGAAGATCACCGCGATCGGGCGGGAGACCATCAACTACGCCCTGCTCTTCATGGTCATGGTTGGGCTGGTCGGCATGGTCGCCATGTGGCTGCTGCTGCGGAGCGTGGTCATTGGGCCCCTGTCCAGTCTCACGCAGAAGGTGCTCTCGATCGCAAAGGCGAAGGACCGCAGCCGGCGCCTCGCCCTGGACCGCAGCGACGAGATCGGCATTCTGGCGAAGGAGTTCGACGGCATGCTCGACGAGCTGCTCGAGACGGAGGGGCTGGCGGTCCTCGGCAAGATCACCGCGACGGTGAGCCACGAACTGCGCAACCCGCTGGGCGCGATGCGCAACTCGGTCTTCGCCATCGCCGAAAGCACCCGCGGCAAGGGCTTGGGCATCGAGCGAGCGCTGGAGCGGGTCGACCGCAACATTCAGCGCTGCGACGGCATCATCGGCGACCTGCTGGACTTCGCCGAGCAGCGCGAGCTGGACACAGCGGCTATCGCTATCGACAACTGGGTCGAGCAGATGCTCGACAGGCAGGACGTACCCGAGGGAATCACACTTTCCCGTTCCCTCGATGCACCCGGCGCGGAGGCGTTCGTGGACGCCGGGCAGCTCGCGTGTGTGATAGACAAGCTGGTCGATAACGCCTGCCAGGCGATCGCCGAGGCCGAGACCTCGGGTGACGAGGATGTCGCAACGGAGGTCCGGATCGAAACCCGGCTGGCCGGGGACCGGCTGGAGATCTCGGTGAGCGACGAGGGTCCCGGCATCCCGCCGGAGGTGCTGCCCAAGATCTTCGAGCCGCTGTTCAGCACCAAGGGCTTCGGCGTGGGCGTCGGCCTGCCGACGGCAAAGCGAATCATGGAGCTGCACGGCGGGGGCGTCGAGATCGCGAGCGCGCCGGGGCGCGGCACGCGGGCCCTCCTATGGCTGCCGCTCTGCGGCACGCAACAGGCCGCGGCTTAAGGCCGAAGACGGGGCGAGGCCAAGCGTGTTTCCGCTTCTCAGATACTTCTCGATTGCCAGCGCCGCCGCGCTGCTGACGGCGACTGCGATCGTGATGTGGCAGTACAACCACGGAATTAAGCACTATGCCGCGGACCAAAGCGAAGTCTCGAACTCCATACTGGGCAGATCGCTGACCAACGCGATCTGGCAGGAATTCGGCGCTCATCTGACGTCCTCGCCGGAGCTCAATCGCGAGGAACTGCGCACCCACCCCATGACACGGCGTCTCACCGAAGTCATTGGCAGACAGATCGAAGGCCTGCCCGTCTCGAAGGTCAAGATCTACAACTCGGAAGGCCTCACCATGTTTTCCACCGATCAAGGTCAAATCGGGGAGGACAAGAGCAAAAGCCCCGGCGTCGTCGCGGCGTTGTCTGGTGAGATCACAACCGAGTTGTCGCAGAAGGGTCGTGAGGGTGCATTTGGGCACGCTTCGGAAACCACTGATATCGTCGCGACCTACTTGCCGATACGGAATTCCGAGGGTCATCCGGAAGCCGCTATCGAGTTTTATCGTGATGTGACACACCTTATGGATGAAATCAGGAGCACTCAACTTACCGTCGGTGCAGTTGTATTTGTCGTATTTTGGTCGTTGTATATTGTGTTGTTCATTCTTATACGGCGCGCAGGCACCGTCTTGAAGACCCAGCACCAGGAAATTCTCGGCCAAAAAAAGGAACTGTCAGAGGAAATCCGGGAGCGGGTACGGGCCGAGGAAGCCCTGCGCAACCTGAACGACGATTTGGAGAAACGTGTCGCCGAAGGCTCGGACCAACTCCGCGCAACGCAAGAAGACTTGAGCCGCAAACAGCGCCTGGCGACCTTGGGACAGCTGATAGGCTCGGTCGGCCACGACTTGCGGAACCCCTTGGGAACAATCCGGAATTCGCTCGCCGCAATCGCGGTGCTGGCCGAGCAAGCGGGGCTGAACCTCAAGCGACCGCTAGAGCGGACCGAACGCAGCGTCCAGCGCTGCGAAAGCATCATCAGCGACCTGCTGGACCACACGCGCGTGCGGGACCTCCAACTGGCCCCCACGGCCATCGACCCCTGGCTCGAGGCGGTTCTCGACGAGTTGACGCTGCCCGAGGGAATTGCGCTCCGCCGCGATCTGTCGGCCGACGGCATGGCGGTGCCCCTGGACGCCGACCGCTTTCGCCGGGTCGTCGTCAATCTCTTCGACAACGCCTGTCAGGCCATGGCCGGGAACCAGGACGCCCCGGGCGGCGATCCGCGGCATCGCCTGACGGTGACCACGCGGACACTGGAAGAGCGGGTGGAAATCTCGTTCGACGATACCGGCGCCGGCATCCCGCCCGACCTGATGTCGAAGATCTTCGAGCCCCTCTTCACGACCAAGACCGACGGCGTCGGCCTGGGCTTGCCCATGGTCAAGCAGATCGTTGATCAACATGGCGGCGAAATCGACATTGGCCGAAACGTCGGGGGCGGTGCCCGCATTACGCTGCAGCTGCCCCGTCATCAGGCCGGGGAGGAGGCCGCATGACCGATCCGAGAAAAATGCTGATCGTCGACGACGACCCCGACATGGCCGAAAGCATTGCCGACCTCGTGGAGATACGGGGCTACGAAGCCGACCTCGCGTCTTCGGGGGCCGAGGCGATCGCCAAGTTCCAGGAGCGTGACTACGACATCGCCTTCATGGACGTGCGCATGCCGGGTATGAACGGCGTCGAATGCCTGTTGGAGATCCTCAAGCTCAAGCCCGATGCCAAGGTGGTGATGATGACCGCCTACAGCGTCGAGCAGCTATTGCGCACCGCGCTGAACAACGGCGCCGCCGGCGTCCTGTACAAGCCCTTCGAGATGGCTGAGTTCCTGGCGCTGTGCGGGAACGGCGGAGGGGCGGACACGTCATGACGATACCGCCGGAATCCGATGACCCCGGGGCGCTTTCGGACCGCTCGAACGACAGTCCGGCGCGGGCGGACGACGTGCCTGAGCTTCCGCAGCCGCAGTCCGATATGGACGACCAGCGCCGCGTATTGATCGTCGACGACGACGAGGACCTGGCCGAATCTCTGGCCGACCTCCTGGTCCCGCGCGGCTACCGTGTAGAAATCGCCGCCTCGGCCCACCAAGCCGGGGCCATCAGCCAGAGCTTCGACGTGCAGGTGGCGCTGCTCGATATCCGCCTCGGCCGCGACAGCGGCCTCGACGTCATCCAGATCCTGAAGCGGCGGAAGCCCGACGTGATCTGCGTCATGGCCACGGGCTATGCCGAGACCGAGACGGCGATCGAAGCCCTTCGCTTGGGCGCCTACGACTATTTGCGAAAGCCGCTCCACCCGAGCGAGGTTTTCGCGGTCCTGGAGCGCAGCTTCGAGAAGATCCAGCTCGAGCAGAAGGCGAGAGCGGCCTTCGAGGCGATTCGGGCGGCAAAGGAAACCGCGGAACAGGCCGACCGGACGAAGACCGAGTTCCTGGCCGCCATGAGCCACGAGCTGCGCACCCCGCTCCATTCGATCATCGGTTTCTCGGAGGTCCTGATAAGCCAGGCCTTCGGGGAGCTCGGCAACGAGAAGTATGTGGACTACGCCGGGAACATCCGGGAAAGCGGCATGCATCTTCTGGACGTCATCAACGACATCCTCGAGATCGCCAAGGCCGAGGCCGGCAAGCTCGAACTGCGCGAAGGCCTCGTCGACGTTTCCGACACCATCGCCACGACCCTGCGGCTGATCAAGCCGCAGGCCGAGGCCGCCAAGCTGGAGATCGAGAAGGCGATCGCGCCGGAGCTGCCCGCGTTCTACGGCGACGAGCAGAAGCTGAAACAGATCCTCCTCAACCTCTTGTCCAATGCCGTCAAGTTCACGCCGGACAACGGCAAGGTCAGGATCGCGGCCGAGCAGGACCAGGACGGGCAGATCATCATCTCCGTGCGGGATACCGGCATCGGCATGGCGCCCAAGGACATTCCCAAGGCCCTGGCGCCGTTCTCGCAGGTCGACAGCGACTTGAGCCGCGGCTATCCGGGGACCGGACTGGGACTTTCCCTGTCGGTCGTCATGATCGAGCTGCACGGCGGCACGCTGGCCGTCGAAAGCGAGGTCGGGAAGGGGACGACGGTGACCCTCCGGATCCCGGCGGAGCGCAGCTTCAAGAATACGGACGCGGCCTGACTCGGCGTCCGGCTCGACGATATGCCGTCAATACAGGCGCCCGCCGTCGGGCACCGCCTGGTCCGGCCGGATCATCACCACCTCGCCGCCCTCGTCGGGGAAGCCGAGCACCAGGATCTCGGACATGAACCTGCCGATCTGTTTGGGCGGGAAATTGACGACCGCCGCGACCTGCCGGCCGACCACGTCCTCCAGGGCGTAATGCCTGGTGATCTGGGCCGAGGTCTTCTTGACGCCGAGCGCCTCGCCGAAGTCGACCCAGAGCTTGAACGCCGGTTGCCGCGCCTCCGGAAAGGGCTCGGCGCGGACAATCGTGCCGACGCGAATCTCGACCTTCCTGAAGTCGTCGAAGGTGATCCGTTCCTCGCCGCCCACCATAACGCCCGGCCTCCCCTGTTTCCCGCTTCGCGCGGCGGACGCTAGCATTACACCGGAAGCCGCGGCAAGCGTCGGGAAGATCCGCAAAGAAATAAGGGGCCGCCAAAAGGCGGCCCCAGAGGCTTAGGAAAGCTGTTGGGCTGTCGCTTGTCTCAGGCGGTCACTTGGCGGCAACGGCCTTCGTCACCGCGGCCTTGAGCTCTTCCAGACCTTCGGTCACCCGGCGGTTGAGCACCTCGACCGCCTCGCCGTTGGACTTGGCGCCCATCTCGGTCAGCTCGCGGATATTGGCGACCGACTGCGCGTAGGTCTGCTTCAGAAGGTCGGCCTGCTCGGCCAGCTTGTCCTCGGGCTTGCCAGCCGCGGTGAGCTGCTGGACGACGGCCGCGGACTCCTCCATGAGCTTGCGCATGAGCTCGACCTGACGCTGGGTCAGGGCCTGCGCGCCCTCGAAGGCGATCCGGTTGGCCGCGCTGACGGCTTCGATGTTCTTGCGCTGACTGTCGAGCAGCGCCTCGGTGTCGACGGCCGGTACCTTGAACTGCTCGGCGAACTTGGTGAAATCACCGAACTTGGTGAAATCGGCGAACTTGGTGAAGTCCATGAAGTTGGGCACATCCATGCCCATGAAGGTGTTGCTCGACGTCCTGGCCATTTTCGTTCCACTCCTTGATCCCGGCAGCGCATGTTGCACTGCACAACGACCGATATATGAGGCCATAGAGACTAGGCGTCAAGCGTTTTTTGTGCAGCGCAACAATAAATCTTTTGCGTGCGCTCACACAGGGGACTCGCCGGTGGGGCCGCGGCGCCCCCCGAGGCGGCCGGCCAGCGCCTCGACACGGCGCAGATGGCCGTCGAGGCTGGCCATGGTCTTGGCCATGTCGGTGCTGTCGTCCCTGAGCCAGATCCTGACCGTCGCCAGGTAGACGGCGGCGAGACCCTTGGTCCGGATCAGGCCTTTCACCTCGCCCGAGGAGATCCGGGCGGCCTCTAGCATCGCGGCCATGGAGCGCAGGAGTTGCCGTAGGCCGCAGAGCGCCCCGAAGGGATCGCGCGCCTGGTCGTAGAGGATATTGCCGAGCCCCCGCTTGTAGGGCTGCAGCGCGTCGAAGCGGCGCATCATCACGTCGAACAGCCGGTCGCGGGCGCTGCTTTCGTCCTGGTCCCAGTCCTGCTCCATGGTCTCGTCGGCAAGCACCTCGGCGTCGATGCCGCGCGCAAAGGCCTCGAGGATCGCCTGTTTCGACGAGAACACCTGGTAGGCCTTGCCGAGCGGCAGCTCGGCGGCCTCGGCGATCTCGGCCAGCGACAGGTCGCGCCAGCCCTTCTCGGCGGCAAGCTTCAGCGCCGTTTCGACGAGGTGCTTGGGATGATCGGCCTTCTTCACCATGGAACGCCCGCCGTCTCTCGATCCGGCTTCTAATGTAAGGCCTCGGGCGGCCGTGGCCAATGGCGCGCGTCGGCCGCGCGCAAGCGGCAGGTGGGGACTAGTCCTTCTTGGCTTCGGCCTTGACTTCGGCCGTTCGGCCGTCGGTCATCTTCGCCAGGTCGCCGGGGGCCAGGCGGAATACGGCGTTGGACGTGCCGGCGGCGGCCCAGATCTCGTCGAAGTCCAGGAGGTCCCGGTCGATCAGGGTGACCGGCGGCTCGGCGTGGCCAAGCGGGGGCACGCCGCCGATCACAAAGCCGGTCTTCCGCCGGACGAAGTCCGCGTCGGCCCGCTCGATCTTCTCGCCGATCAGCCGGCCGACCTTCTTCTCGTCGACGCGGTTGGCGCCGCTGGCCACGACCAGGACCGGGCGGCCGGACTGCCGCGCGCGGAACACCAGGGACTTGGCGATCTGCCCGACCGCGCAGCCGATCGCCGCGGCCGCCTCGGCGGAGGTGCGCGTGCTGTCCGGGAACTCCCGCACCTCGAAGCCGAAGCCGAGCGCCGCCAGGGCCGTTTGGACGCGCCGGGCGCTCGCCTTCAGCGGGCCCGCGGTCACGAGGCCAGCTCGCGGCTGCGCCGGGTGGCCGCCGCGATGGCCCGGGTCATGAGCGGCTGCAGGCCGTCCGGCGCCATGAGGATCTCGAGGGCTTCCAGGGTCGTGCCGCCGGGGCTGGTCACGTTCTCGCGCAGCTTGCCGGCCGGCTCGGCCGCCTGATGCACCAGTTCGCCGGCGCCGGCCACCGTGACCCGCGCCAGGCGCATGGCCAGGTCCTCGGGCAAGCCGGCCTCGACCCCGGCCTCGGCCAGGGCCTCGATCAGCAGAAAGACGTAGGCCGGTCCGCCGCCGGACACGGCCGTGACCGGGTCCAGCAGGCCCTCGTCCTCGACCCAGGCGACCTCGCCGACGGCCGAGAGCAGCTGCTCGCAGACCTTGCGCTGGGCCCCGTCCGCCTTGTCGTTGGCGCTCAGCACGCTCATGCCGCGGCCGACGGCGGCCGGCGTGTTCGGCATGGCGCGCACGACCGCGGCCGCCGGCCCCAGGCCGGCCTCGAAATAGGCGATCGGCTTGCCGGCGGCGATCGACAGAAAGACCGTCTTCGCCCCGGCGAAGCGTCGGACCTCCGGCAGCACCGCGTCCATCTGCTGCGGCTTGACCGCCAGGAGAACCACGGCCGGCGCGAAGCCCGCCTCGAGCTTTCCGGCCGCGCCGAGCACCCGCGCTCCCATCGCGGCGACCGCCTCGGCGGCGTCCCGGTTCGGCTCCACCACGCTGACCTCCGAGGGCTTCACGCCCTGCTCGATCCAGCCGGCCAGCAGGGCCCCGCCCATCTTGCCGCAGCCGACCAGGAGCAAGGGTCCACCGACCTCGAGCATGTTCAAGCCTCGCCGACGGTGTCCATCAAGGCGGCGGCCATCGCCGTGCCGACCGTCTGGCCGCCCCAGACGACCATCTGCAGCGCCGGATAGAAGCGCTCGCATTCGGTGACTGCCGTGTCCACCAGGTCCTCCAGCTGTTCGACGCTGGCCCCCGGCGCGCCGCGCAGGGGGATGGTGTGGCGGAACAGCAGCAGGGAGTCCTCGGAGGCCAGCTCGAAGTGACCGAGCCACAGGCCCGCGTTGAAGGCGGCGAGCAGCTCGCAGACCTCGCGGCGCTTGGTTTGGGGCACCTTCTGCTCGAACTGGCAGGAGAAGAAGATCGCGCTCAGCTGCTCCTGCCAGACGAAGAACATATGGCAGACGCACCAGCGCCCACCGACCTCGAACATGAGTTCGCAATCGGAAGCGCGGTCGAACGGCCAATCGTTTGCGCTGACCAGTTCCTCCAGGAGATCGAGGGGGTTCCCGTGGTTTTCGTGGCTCGTTTGGAGCGACACCCTGCAGCCCTCCCGTGAGGCCGGCACGCCGAGTCCTCTCCTATATCTAGGAGCACGCGACGTTTCACCTACAATATGTAGCGTGCCAAATCCGGGTCGGGCATGCAAGGGCCGATTGCGGCGGACCTGGCGCCCGACCCGGAGGTGTGTCCGCAGCGGGGGCCGATCGGTCGCGGTCTTAGGAGCCCTTGCTGTCCTTGCCGGCGGCCTTGCGCGTGGCGCCTTTAGCGCTGGCCGCCTTTCCGGCGGCGGCTTTGCCGGCGCTCTTGCGCGGCTTGGCGGTTTCGGCCTTGAGGCCCGCCTTAGCGCTCCTGCGCGGCTTGGCGGTTTCGGCCGCAAGCCCCGCCGCGGCCTCCAGCCTGGCCAGGCGTTCGGCCAGGAGCTCCTGCTCCTCGCGCGCCTTGATCGCCATGGCCTTGACCGCGTCGAACTCCTCGCGGGGCACCAGGTCGAGCTGTGAGAGGACGCGCTCGAACTGCTCGCGCAACCGGGCCTCGACCTCGGTGCGCATGCCGGCGGCCACGCCCAGGGCGCTGCTTGCTACCCGCGCCAGATCGTCGAGCAATCGGTTCTGTGTCTGCATCACGGGTCTCCTATCCGGGATTCTTGCCGCGTCCGCACTCTATAGCATGGCCGGCCCCCGGGGTGCACGGCTGCTTGCCGAGGCCCCGCGGCGCCCTCTATAACGGGCCGGCCTGCTCCGCGGCGCGGCGCCGCGGGGCGCGGGAATTGAAGCGATATGATCCTGGTTACCGGCGGCGCCGGATTCATCGGCTCCAACCTGGTCGCGGCGCTGGTCGAGCGCGGCGAGCGGGTCGTCGTCTGCGACCGCCTGGGCTCGGGCGAGAAGTGGCGCAACCTGGCCAAGCACGAGCTCGAGGACTTCGTCGCGCCGGACCAACTGACCGGTTATCTAGAGGCCTGGGGCGCGGTCCTGGACGCGGTAGTGCACCTGGGCGCGACCTCCGAGACCACGGCCATGGACGGCGACCTGCTCGTCGAGAACAATTTCAAGCTGCCGCAGACGCTTTGGGACTGGTGCTCGGGCGAGAGGAAGCCGTTCCTCTACGCCTCCTCGGCGGCGACCTACGGTGACGGCGCGGCGGGTTTCGACGACGACATGTCGGTCGCCTACCTGGCGCGCCTGCGGCCGCTCAACGCCTATGGCTGGAGCAAGCTTCTGTTCGACCGCTGGGTGGCCCGCCGGCTGGTCGGCGAGGCACCGCGTCCGCCGCAATGGGCCGGCCTAAAGTTCTTCAACGTCTATGGGCCGAACGAGTACCACAAGGGGGCCCAGGCCAGCGTTGCCCGACACCTTTTCCGGCAGATCGCCGAAAGCGGCACGGCGCGGCTGTTCAAATCGCACCGTCCGGAGGTCCCCGACGGCGGCCAGCAACGCGATTTCGTGTGGGTCGGCGACTGCGTCGACGTGATTCTCTGGCTGCTCGAGAACCCGGAAGTCACCGGCTTGTTCAACCTCGGGACCGGCCGGGCACGCAGCTTCGCCGACCTGGCCCGGGCGCTCTTCACCGCCATGGAAAAGCCGGAAGACATCGAGTACGTTCCCACGCCCGAAGCGATCCGCGACAGGTACCAATACTTCACCGAGGCCAAGATGGATCGCCTGGCCGCCGCCGGCTACAAGCGTCCCTTCACGAGCTTGGAAGCGGGCGTGGCCTACTATCTGCACGACTACTTCGAAAGCGACGACCCCTACCGATGATCCTGACGATTCCCTTCCCGGACATAGATCCGGTGATCTTCGAACTCGGACCCTTCGCCATTCGCTGGTACTCGCTCGCCTATATCGTCGGGCTGGTGCTCGGCTGGCGCTACTGCCGCCGCCTGACCGGCCGCTCTCCTGCTCAGATCACGCCCGAAGCCTTCGACGACTTCCTGCTCTGGGCGACCCTGGGCGTGATCCTCGGTGGGCGGTTCGGCTATGTGCTGTTCTACAAGCCGGCATACTATCTGGCCAACCCCCTGGAGATATTCATGGTCTGGCAGGGCGGCATGAGCTTCCACGGCGGCCTGCTCGGCGTGGTGGTCGCCGAGGTGGCCTTCGCCTGGCGACGCGGGATTCCCTTGCTCGGCCTGGCCGACATCGTTTCGGCGGCCGCGCCGATCGGCCTGTTCCTCGGGCGTGTCGCCAACTTCATCAACGGCGAGCTCTACGGCCGGGCGAGCGACGTGCCTTGGGCCATGGTCTTCCCGGGCGACCGCGACCAGCTGCCGCGCCATCCGAGCCAGCTCTACGAGGCCGGCCTCGAGGGACTGGTTTTGTTTGCCCTGCTCTTCGTATTGGCCCGCCTGGGCGCCCTCAGCCGCCGCGGCCTGATGACCGGCATCTTTCTGGCCGGCTACGGCCTGTCGCGCCTGTTCGTCGAGCTGTTCCGGCAACCGGACGTCCACCTCGGGTTCATCCTCGGCGGCACGACCATGGGGCAGTGGCTCTCGCTGCCCATGCTGCTCGCCGGCCTGGGCTTCGTGCTCTGGTCCCTGCGGAGCCGGGACAAGACCAGGCATAGCCCTTCGTGACGCCATGACGCCGCTGGCCGAGCGGATCGCCCGGCAGATCGCCAGCCAGGGGCCGATTACCGTGGCCGACTACATGGCCCAGGTGCTGACCGATCCTCGGCACGGCTACTACATGACCGGCGACCCTTTCGGCCAGCGCGGGGATTTCGTCACGGCGCCGGAGATCAGCCAGATGTTCGGCGAGCTGATCGGCCTGTGGTGTGTCGATACCTGGCAGCGCATGGGCGCGCCCGACCGGGTCCTTCTGGTCGAGCTCGGCCCCGGCCGCGGCACCCTGATGGCCGACGCCCTGCGCGCCGCAAGGGTCGTGCCCGGCTTTTCCGCCGCCGCGGAGTTGCACCTGGTCGAGGTCAGCCCCGGCCTGCGCGCGCGCCAGCGCGAGGCGCTGCGGGACTACCGGGCGGCGTGGCACGACGGGGTCGCCGGGTTGCCCGACGGCTCCTTGCTGCTTGTCGCCAACGAGTTCTTCGACGCCCTGCCGGTGCGCCAGTTCGAGCGCATCGGGCGGGGCTGGTGCGAGCGGATGGTCGTGCTCGATGATGCCGGCGAGTTGGCCTTCGGCCTGTCGCCGCCGTCGCCGGCGGCCGCCGTCCTGCTGCCAGAGGCGCTGCAGACCGCGCCGCCGGGAAGCCTGGCCGAAGTCTCGCCGGCTGCGCTCGGCATCGCCACGGAACTCGGCCGGCGGGTCGGCGAGCAGGGCGGCGCGGCGCTGATCATCGACTACGGCCGCGCCGAGAGCGAGGTCGGCGCCAGCCTGCAGGCGGTCCGGCGTCACGCGGCCCATGCCGTTCTGGCGGAGCCAGGCAGCGCGGACCTGACCGCGCACGTCGACTTTGCCGCGCTCGCCCGCGCCGCGGGAGAGGCCGGCGCCCAGGCCCAGGGCCCGGTGGCCCAGGGTGCGTTCCTTCGGCGCCTTGGCCTCGCGGCCCGCGCCAAGGCCCTGCTGCGCGACGCCACGCCGACCCAGGCGCGGGATATCGCGGCGGCGGAACGTCGTCTTGCCGATGCCGACCAGATGGGCAGCCTGTTCAAGGCCCTGGCGCTCGCCCACCCGGCCCTCGGCCCGCTCGCCGGCTTCGCCTGATCACCGAGAGACTACACAGCTCGTTCCACCCGGTTTAGAATCCCCGCCATGCTCACCATCGGTCCGCTCAACGATCTGCCGCGCATTCGCCACGCCTTCTTCACCCGCCAAGGCGGGGTCAGCGAAGGCCTGTACGCGTCGCTCAACTGCGGCTACGGGTCGGGCGACGACAAGGACAGGGTCCGCGAGAACCGGGCGCGGGCCATGGACCGGATCGGCCTGGAGCCCGACCGCCTGGTCACCGTCTATCAAGTGCACTCGGCGCGGGTCGCCGTGGCCGACGAGCCCTGGGCGCCCGGCGAGGCGCCGCGGGCGGATGCCCTGGTGACCCGCGTCCCGGGCCTGGCGCTCGGCGTGCTGACGGCCGATTGCGCGCCGGTCCTGCTGGCCGATTCCAAGGCGCGGGTCGTCGGCGCCGCCCACGCCGGCTGGCGCGGGGCGCTCGGCGGCGTGCTCGAGGCGGTGGTCGAGGCGATGGAGGAGCTGGGCGCGAAGCGCGGCACGATCGCCGCCGGTGTCGGGCCGGCCATCGCCCAGCGCTCCTACGAGGTGGGGCCCGAATTTCCCGGTCCGCTGCTCGAGCAGTCCGAAGACAGCGGCGACCTCTTCTGCCCGGCCCGGCGCGAGGGCCATTTCCTGTTCGATCTCAAGGGCTATGTGGCGCGGCGCTTGGCGCGCATGGGGCTCGTCGGCGTGCAGTGCCTGCCCTGCGACACGTGCCGCGAATCCGACCGGTTCTTCAGCTACCGTCGCAGCCGTCAACGCGGCGAATCCGATTATGGGCGCGGCCTCTCGGCCATCTATTTGGAGCCCTGAGAGCCATGGCGCTTCATTTCTCGCGCGAGGAACTGGCCGAGCGGCGCAGCCGCGCCTGTGCGCTCATGGCACAGGCGGAGCTCGACGGCCTTTTGATGTTCCGCCAGGAGTCGATGTATTACCTGACCGGCTATGACACCTTCGGCTATGTCTTCTTCCAGTGCCTCTACCTGGGGGCCGACGGGCGCCTGCTGCTGCTGACCCGCGCGCCGGACCTGCGCCAGGCCCGCGAGACCTCGGTGATCGAGGACATCCGCATCTGGGTCGACGCCCCCGATGCCGATCCGGCCCTCGAGCTGCGCGACATCCTTCTGGGTCTGGGCTGCCGCGGCAAGCGCCTGGGGGTGGAGTACGAGGCCTATGGGCTGACGGCGCGCAACGGCAAGCGCCTGGAGACCGCCCTCGAGGGGATTGGTGAGCTGAGCGACGCCTCCGAGCTGGTCAGCCGGCTCAGGGCGGTCAAGAGCGATGCCGAGGTCGCCTATGTCCGGCGCGCCGCCGAGCTCGCCGATGCCGCGCTCGAGGAGGCCATCGACCTGGCCGCGCCGGGCGCCTTCGAGGGCGACATCCTGGCCGCCATGCAAGGCGCGGTCTTCAAGGGCGGCGGCGACTACCCCGGCAACGAGTACATCATCGGCTCGGGTCCGGGCGCCCTGCTGTGCCGTTACTACAGCGGCCGCCGCCGGCTCGACCCGCGGGACCAGCTCACGCTCGAATGGGCCGGCGCCTACCGCCATTACCACGCGGCCATGATGCGCACCATCCCCGTCGGCCGGCCGCCCGAACGCCAGATCGAGATGCATGGCGTGGCGGTCGAAGCGCTCTTGGCGGTCGAGGCCGCGCTGCGGCCGGGACGCCCGGTCGGCGAGGCCTTCGACGCCCACGCGCGGATCCTGGACAAGGCCGGCTATCAGGCGCACCGCCTCAACGCCTGCGGCTATTCGCTCGGCACCACCTTCTCGCCCAACTGGATGGACTGGCCGATGCTCTATCACGGCAACCCGGAGGCGGCCGTCCCGGGCATGGTGTTCTTCTGTCACATGATCATCTTCGACAGCGAGCGGAACCTGGCCATGACCCTGGGGCGCACCAGCCTGATCACCGAGCGCGGCGCCGAACCCCTTTCGGCCAAGCCGCTCGACCTGATCACCGTGTGACGGCGCCGGGACAACGAGAGCGCCCGGATAGCATGGTGAATCCGCCCCACGCACGGCCGAGGACCGACAGCCCAGCGCGCAGCGCCCCGGACAGGGCGCCGCTTCTGGCCGCCGTTGTGCTCTGCCTCTCGCTCGCCGCCGCCTGCGGGCAACTGCCGCGGCCCTTTCAGCCCGTGGACAAGTCCAGCAACGACCTGCTCTACCTCGCCGATCGTAGCGGCATCCTGGTGCGGCCGGTCGGCCGCGACGCGCCGGGCAATCCGGCGGCGGCGGCCGAGTCCCTTGCCGCGGCGCTGCGCGCGCGCAACCTCGCGGCCTCGACGCGGGATGCGAACGGGACAGGGCAGATCCTGCGCGGCTGGGCCACGGTGCAGCGACTGCCGAGCGGGCAAGACGAAGTCCTGCTCTCCTGGGAGCTCGCCGAAGCCAGCGGCGCCCTAATCGGCCGCACCGCGCAGCGCAGCGAACTCAGTGCGGGGGCTTGGCAGGCGGGCGATCCCGCGACTCTCGACCGGATGATGGACCGGGCCGCGGAGGCGGTCGCCGCCCTGGTGCAGGATCCTGCGGTCGAGCGTCCGGGCCTGGCCGGCTTCCCGGGTGCGCGGCTGGTCATCCTGCCGATGCGGGACCTGCCCGGCGACGGCGCGCTCAGCCTGGCCCGGGCGCTGAGGCACGAGCTCGACGCCGCACGGCTGCCGCTGGCGGACCGGGCCGGCGGCGGCGACCTGCTGGTCGCTTGCACCGTCAGCCTGGGTCCGCCACGCGAATACTTGCAGGAGGTCCGCATCACCTGGACCGTCACCCGGGCCGGCGACGGGCTGGAGCTGGGTCGGATCGACCAGCAGAACCGCATACCCGCCGGCAGCCTCGACGGTCCCTGGGGACCGGCGGCTCACGGCATCGCCCAGGGCGCCGTCCAGGGCATTCGCGCCCTGGTCGAGCGGCTCCACAGGCGGGTCTGAGCGTCGCGCAGGAACTCCTCGCAAACAGCCGCCAAGGACATTTACAGACCGGAGAGGCGTTGATACATTCCCGCCCGACCCGGCCGGGGTATGGCGAGAAACCCGGATGATCGGGGCGGAGCAGGGGCCGCGCTGGGAACCTTGGCATGAAGATCCTGACCGGTAACAGCAATCGGCCGCTCGCCGAAGCGATTTCGGCATACCTGAACCTGCCGCTGACCAAGGCCAGCGTCCGGCGCTTCTCGGACATGGAGGTCTTCGTCGAGATCCACGAGAACGTCCGCGGCGAGGACGTCTTCGTCATCCAATCGACGTCCTATCCGGCGAACGACAACCTGATGGAATTGCTGGTTGCCTTCGATGCGCTGAAGCGCGGCTCGGCGCGGCGCACGACGGCCGTGATCCCCTACTACGGCTATGCCCGCCAGGATCGCAAATCCGGGCCGCGCACGCCGATCTCGGCCAAGCTGGTGGCCAACCTGATCACCTCGGCCGGCGCCGACCGGGTGGTCACGCTCGACCTGCACGCCGGGCAGATCCAGGGGTTCTTCGACATACCGACCGACAACCTCTACGCCGCGCCGGTGTTCACCAAGGACATTCAGGAGCGCTACGACGGGCAGGACCTGACCATCGTGTCGCCCGACGTGGGCGGCGTGTACCGGGCCCGCGCCATCGCCAAGCGGCTTGACGCGGACCTCGCGATCATCGATAAGCGCCGCGAACGGGCCGGCGTCTCCGAGGTCATGCACATCATCGGCGACGTCAAGGGCCGGCGTTGCCTTCTGGTCGACGACATCGTGGACTCGGCCGGCACGCTGTGCAACGCGGCTGTGGCCCTGATGGAGGCCGGCGCCAAGTCGGTTTCCGCCTATGTAACACACGGGGTGCTGTCCGGCGGCGCGGTCGCCCGCGTCACCGCATCTCCGCTCGAGGAGTTGATCATGACCGACAGCATTCAGGCGACCGAAGCCGTGCGCGTGGCGCAGAACACGCGCCAGATCACGATCGCGCCCCTGCTGGGCGAGGCCATGAGCCGGATCAGCGACGAGCGTTCGGTTTCGAGCCTGTTCGATTAGCCGCCCCGATCGGGCGGCAGCCGGCGCCGGCACCCCTGGAGGCCGGGTCGGTCGAGTAGGGCGGCGGGAAGAGGTCCCGCCGCTCGCGACTTTATCGAGGAGAGAGTATATGAGCGAGATCAACAAGCTTTCGGCGGAGCCGAGGGAGCGGGCCGGAAAGGGGGCCGCCCGCGCCGCGCGCCGTGCCGGTCGCGTGCCGGGCGTCATCTATGGCGCCAAGAAGGACCCGGTCCTGGTCACCCTCGACCCCGGGGACCTGCGCCGCGAGATCACCGGCGGGGGTTTCTTCGCCAAGCTGTTCGACGTCGAGGTCGGCGGCGGCAGCGAGCGGGTCCTGCCCCGCGATCTGCAGCTCCACCCCGTGTCCGACCGGCCGATCCACGTGGATTTCCTGCGGGTCAGCCGGGACACCCGGCTCAACGTCATGGTGCCCGTGGTGTTCCTCAACGAAGAGGAGTCACCCGGCCTCAAGCGCGGTGGCGTGCTCAACGTGGTGCGCTACGAGATCGAGCTGTCCTGCCAGGCCGACGCCATCCCGCCGCAGGTCGAAATCGACCTGACCGGCCGGGACATCGGCGATTCGGCGCACATCAGCGAAGTCTCCCTGCCCGAGGGCGTCGAGCCGACCATCACCGACCGCGACTTCACCATCGCCACAATCGCCGCGCCCAGCGTGGTCCGCGAGGAGGCCGCCGAGGCCGCCGAAGCGGCCGAGGGCGAGGTTCCCGAAGGCGAGGTTCCCGAGGGTGAGGTCCCCGAGGGCGCCGAAGGCGCGCCCGGCGAGGGAGCCGAGGAGAAGAAGGCCGAGGAGTAAGGCTCGGCGCCGCGACCCTCGGAGAGCGCCATGCGGCTTCTGGTCGGCCTGGGCAACCCGGGCCCGCGCTATGCGCGCAACCGTCACAACATCGGCTTCATGGCGGTGGACGAGATCGTCCGCCGCCATGGCTTTGGCCCCTGGCGCGCGCGCTTCCAGGGCCGGGTCGCCGAGGGGCGGATCGGCGGCGAGAAGCTGCTCGCCCAGCAGCCGCAGACCTATATGAACGAGTCCGGCCGGGCGGTCGGCGAGGCGCTGAGGTTCTACAAGCTCGACCCCGAGCAGGTGATCGTGCTGCACGACGAAATCGACCTCAAGCCCGGCAAGGTGAAGGTCAAGCAGGGCGGCGGCCCCGGCGGTCACAACGGCCTGCGCTCGATCGACGCCCATATCGGGCGCGACTACTGGCGGGTGCGCCTGGGCGTCGGCCACCCGGGCGACAAGGACCTGGTCCACGACCACGTGCTGCACGACTTCGCCAAGGCCGACGACGGCTGGCTCGACAAGCTGCTCGACGCAGTGGCCGCCGAGCTTCCGATCCTGCTAGCCGGGGACGAGCTCGCCTTCATGTCCAAGGTCAACCAGGCCCTGGTACCGCCCCGCCCCAAACCGCCGCCCAAGCCCGCACCCGAACCTGCCGGCGAACCCGACAAGCCGAGCGAGACCTGACCATGGGCTTCAACTGCGGCATCGTCGGCCTGCCCAACGTCGGTAAGTCGACCCTGTTCAACGCGCTGACCGAGACTGCCGCGGCGGAGGCGGCCAACTATCCCTTCTCGACCATCGAGCCCAACATCGGCCGTGTCGCCGTGCCCGACCCGCGCCTGGAGGTCCTGGCGCGGCTCGGCAAGTCGACCAAGGCCGTCCCGACCTTCCTGGAGTTCGTCGACATCGCCGGTCTGGTCGCCGGCGCCTCCAGGGGCGAGGGCCTGGGCAACAAGTTCCTGGCCAACATCCGCGAGGTCGACGCC
>CAMYKD010000014.1:0-9232 GCA_947258885.1 uncultured Kiloniellales bacterium
TTCTAGGATCCGCGCATGCGCCCAAGGCCCAAGCCTTCCAACCAGGCAAACAGCCGCCCGCGTATCCCTTCCAATCTCAACTACAATGTCAAAAAACGCTCAACAAAGACACAGCACGGCGGGACAGCCGTCCCCTGCCGTGCTGCGGAGCGGGGTTGTACGCCGCCCTGCCGCTTCTGTCAAACCCTTTGTTGGGCCGGATTCAGGTCCCGCCCTCCGCCATAGCCGCCTTGCACCGGGACAGGGTTAAGAGTTGACAAACCATTGTATGGTAAGCATTTTGCAGTTGCGGGGGGCGACGGATTCATGGGCCTGGGCGGTGCGGCCTCTTCCGAGGCGCCGTTCTGATTGTTGGCCAAGAGGGAGTATACGGTCCGTTGACGTCTCGCCGTCCCATCGAACACACATCCGCAAAGTCCTACAGGTCGCTTCTGACCGCCCCCGTTCTGTCGATCCCCGTCCTGGCCGTGCTCGGCCTCTCGTGGTGGGCTGCGGCGGGCCCCAAGGCACCGGCGCTGATCGACCTCGAGGCCGACTCGCGGCAGCGCGGTCCGGCGAGCGCCAGCGCGGCGTCCTTTGCGGCGCTCGAGGCGGAAGCCGCGCCGGCGGCCATCGGCCGGACGGTCGCGGTGCGCCGGGGCGACACGCTGATGGCGCTCCTGGTCGACGCCGGCGCCGACCGGCGGGACGCGCACCGGGCCATCGCCGCGATGCAGAAGCTCTACAGCCCCCGCAAACTGAAGCCGGGCCAGTCGGTCCATCTCTCCTTCAGCGCCCGGGACAGGGCCGCGGATCGGACCGGCGGCGAAGACCGGCCGCCCCAGGAGCTGGTGTCCCTGCGCCTGCAAGCCAGTCCGGAGCAGGACATACAGGTCGTACGGGCCTCCGCCGAGGACGGCTTCGTGGCCATGGCCGTCGAGCGGCCGCTGACCCGCGACGTGACGGGCCGCCGCGGGGCAATCGAGAGCAGCCTGTTCGTCGCCGGGCAGGAAGCCGACATCCCGGTTCCGATCATGATCGACCTGATCCGCGCCTACAGCTTCGATGTCGACTTCCAGCGCGAGATCCGGCCCGGAGACGGCTTCGAGCTCGTCTACGAGACCTACTACGATCGCGCCGGCGCCCTGGCCAAGACGGGCGATATCATCTATGCCGCGCTCGTTCTGCGCGGCACGCGCCTCGAGCTCTACCGATTCACCCCGAAGAGCGGCCGCACCGACTACTTCGACGCCTCGGGCCAGTCGGCGCGCAAGACCCTGATGCGCACACCGATCGACGGGGCACGGATCACCTCGGGCTACGGCCGGCGCAAACACCCGATACTGGGCTACACCAAGATGCATCGCGGCACCGATTTCGCCGCACCCAGGGGAACGCCGGTCTTTGCCGCCGGCGACGGCGTGATCGAGCTGGCCGGACGCAAGAACGGCTATGGAAAGTACATTCGCATCCGCCACAACAGCACCTACAAGACGGCCTACGCGCACCTGAACGGCTACGCCAAGAAAACCAGGCGGGGCCGCCGCGTCAAGCAGGGGCAGGTGATCGGCTACGTCGGCTCGACCGGCCGCGTGACCGGGCCGCACCTGCACTACGAGGTCATGGTGAACGGCCGGCAGGCCAACCCGCTCAAGATCAGGCTGCCGAGCGGGGAAAAGCTCAAGGGCGAGGACCTGGACGCCTTCCAGGCCGCACGGGCCGAGATCGAGCGGCTCCGCCTGGAGGTTCTGCCGGTGGGCCAGATCGCGCGCGCGGCCTGCGTCAAGACCTCTCCCGGCACCGGGGCGGACCCCTCCGCGGCCGGGTCGGACGCAAGCCCGGCGGCGGACGCCACCTGCTGATACGATCCGGCCCCGTCGAATGGGTCCGGATCAACGACCTTTGGCCTTGGCCGCCAGGCGGCGGCCGGCCGCTTACGCCGCCGCGATCGAGACCGCCCGACCGTTGATCGCCAACCCGTCCGGACCGGCCGAGACCGCGATCCGGTCGCCTTCGGCGATGTCGCCCGCGAGCAGCCGCTCGGCCAGCGGGTTCTGCAACTCGCGCTGGATCACCCGCTTGAGCGGCCGCGCGCCGTAGACCGGATCGTAGCCCTTTTCGGCCAGCCAGGCCTTGGCCTGCGCGTCCAGCTCGAGCGCGATCTTGCGCTCGGCCAGCATGGCCGTCAGCCGCGCCAGCTGGATGTCGACGATGTCGGCCATGTGGTCGATGTTCAACCGGTGGAACAGCAGCATCTCGTCCAGCCGGTTCAGGAACTCGGGCCGGAAGGCGGCCTTGACCGCATCCATCACCTGGTCGCGCACGGCGTCGCTGTCCTGGCCCGCCTGCTGATTGGCGAGCACCTCGGAGCCCAGGTTCGAGGTCATCACGATCAACGTGTTGCGGAAATCGACCGTCCGCCCCTGGCCGTCGGTCAGGCGCCCGTCGTCGAGCACCTGGAGCAGCACGTTGAACGCGTCGGGATGGGCCTTCTCGATCTCGTCGAACAGGACGATCTGATAAGGCCGGCGGCGCACCGCCTCGGTCAGGGCGCCGCCCTCCTCGTAGCCGACGTAGCCGGGCGGCGCGCCGATCATGCGCGCGACCGCGTGCTTTTCCATGTACTCCGACATGTCGAGGCGAACCATGGCGGCCTCGTCGTCGAACAGAAACCAGGCGAGCGCCTTGGTCAGCTCGGTCTTGCCCACTCCGGTCGGCCCGAGGAACAGGAACGAGCCGATCGGCCGGTTCGGATCCTGCAGGCCGGCGCGGGCGCGCCGCACCGCGTTGGAGATGGCCACAATGGCCTCCTCCTGGCCGATCACGCGGGTCCGCAGACTGTCCTCCATGTGCAGCAGCTTGTCGCGCTCGCCCTCCAGCATCCTGTCCACGGGGATGCCGGTCCAGCGCGACACCACGGCGGCGATGTCGGCCTCGGTCACCTCCTCGTTCAGCATGCGGTGCTCCGCGGCCGCATCGACCTCGGCGAGCTGTTTCTCGAGGCCGGGAATCACGCCGTAGGCCAGCTCGCCGGCCCGTTCGAGCCGGCCCTCGCGCTGGGCGATCTCGAGCTCGCCGCGCGCCCGGTCGAGCGCCTCCTTGAGCTTGTGGGCGCCGGCCAGCTTGTCCTTTTCGCCCTGCCACTGGGCGGTCAGCTCGGCCGACGTCTGCGCCAGCTCGGCGATCTCCTTGTCGAGCTTCCGAAGGCGCTCCTTCGAGGCCTTGTCGCTCTCCTTCTTGAGCGCCGCTTCCTCGATCTTGAGCTGGATCAGCCTGCGGTCGAGCTCGTCGATCTGCTCGGGCTTGGAGTCGACCTCCATGCGCAGACGGCTGCCCGACTCGTCGACCAGGTCGATCGCCTTGTCCGGCAGGAAGCGGTCGCTGATGTAGCGGTTGGCCAGGGTGGCCGCCGCGACGATGGCCGAGTCGGTGATGCGCACGCCGTGGTGCAGCTCGTACTTCTCCTTGAGGCCGCGCAGGATCGAGATGGTCTCCTCGACCGAAGGCTCGGCCACGAAGATCGGCTGGAAGCGCCGTGCCAAGGCCGCGTCCTTCTCGACGTGCTTGCGGTACTCGTCGAGGGTGGTCGCGCCGACGCAATGCAGGTCGCCGCGCGCCAGGGCCGGCTTCAGCATATTGGAGGCGTCCATCGCGCCTTCGGCCTTGCCGGCGCCGACCAGGGTGTGCAGCTCGTCGATGAAGACGACGATCTCGCCCTCGGCGGCGGCGATCTCCTGCAGCACCGCCTTCAGGCGCTCCTCGAACTCGCCGCGGAACTTGGCGCCGGCCACCATGGCGCCGAGGTCGAGCGCCATCAGCCGCTTTTCCTTGAGCGTCTCGGGCACGTCGCCGTTGACGATGCGCTGGGCCAGGCCCTCGACGACGGCGGTCTTGCCGACGCCCGGTTCGCCAATCAGCACCGGATTGTTCTTGGTGCGGCGGGAGAGCACCTGGACCGTGCGGCGGATCTCCTCGTCGCGGCCGATCACCGGGTCGAGCTTGCCCTCGCGCGCCACGGCGGTCAGGTCGCGGGCGTACTTCTTGAGCGCGTCGTAGCCCTCCTCGGCCGTGGCGCTCTGCGCCGTACGCCCCTTGCGGATCTCGTTGACCGCCGTGTTCAAGGTCTGCGGCGTCACGCCGGCCTCGGACAGCGCCTTGGCCGAAGGCGTGCCGGTCGCCATTGCGAGGGCGAGCAGCAGGCGCTCGGCCGTAACGTAGCTGTCGCCGGCCTTTTCGGCGAGCGTTTCGGCCTGTTCGAACAGGCGGGCCGTTTCCGGAGCCAGATAAAGCTGGCCGGCCCCGGCACCTTCGACCCTGGGCACCTCGGCGAGCGCTGCCTCGACGGCCGCGAGCGCCTTGGCCGGATCGCCGCCCGCGGCGCCGATCAGGTTGGCCGCCAGGCCTTCCTTGTCGTCGAGCAGGATCTTGAGCAGGTGTTCGGGGGTGAAGCGCTGGTGGTTGCTGCGCAATGCCAGGCCTTGAGCCGCCTGGACGAAACCGCGCGAACGCTCGGTGTATTTCTCGAAGTCCATGTTCTAGCCCTCTTCGTCCACACCCGCCGTCGCGCGGCATGCGATCGATGATGCCCTGTTGCTCACTCCTCCCTCGCGTCCAGACTACCGGCACGCAGTGAAGATCGCGTCGACCTGGGTCACCCGCAGTCTTGCATATGGGACTGTGGCATAAATGACACAAGAGGGGGCGCAGATTCCGTGAGCGGCGCAGGCCCGATACGCCACATTGACAGGATGGAGGGGCGCGCGCTTAGCTCGCCGCAGCCTGCGTTTCCCGAGGATCTCATGGCGATCACGGTCGTCAACATCTGCCGCTATCCGGTCAAGGGGCTGTCGGCCGAGCACCTCGATCGGGTTGCGCTCGAGCCCGGGGAGGGCCTGCCGCACGATCGGCGCTTCGCCCTCGCCCACGGCGCCACGAAATTCGATCCGCGGAGCCCGAAGTGGCTGCCAAAGACCAATTTCTTGATGCTGATGCGCGATGAGAAGCTGGCGCAGCTCACGGTCCGCTTCGAGCCGGACAGCGGGGAGCTGACGATCGAGCGCGACGGCCGGCCGGTGGTCCACGCCCGGGCGACCGAAGCCTTGGGCCGCACCGTGATCGGTCAGTTCTTCGCCGGCTTCATGGCGGGTTCGAGGCCGGGCGCGCCCCGGCTGCTCGAGGCCCCGGGGCACGGATTCTGGGACGCGCGGGGAACATTCGTCTCGATCGTCAATCTGGCGAGCGTCCGGGACCTTGAGCGCGTGGTGCGCCAAGCGGTGCATCCGCTACGGTTCCGGGCCAACGTTTATATCGACGGCGCAGCGGCCTGGAGCGAGTTCGGCTGGACCGGAAAAGGCCTCCGCCTCGGCGGCGCGGAGCTCGAGATCGTCGGGCCGATCGACCGTTGCGCCGCCACCAACGTGAACCCCGATACGGCCAAACGCGACCTCAACATTCCGCTCGCGCTGCAACGCGGATTCAACCACGTCGACATGGGCGTTTATGCCACGGTCCGCGCCGCCGGCGAGGTCGCCAAGGGCGACGACCTGACCGCGCCCGACTGATACCGAAGCCCGCTCTTCGCACTTCCTTAACACAACACCACCATCATGCTGCAGTGCAATATGGCGTCGCGGTCCGGCGCGAGGGGTGGGAGGAGTTACGGATGCGGGAACGGCGGTCTGGCAGGGTCGGGCGACTTCGGAGCTTGGCCGCTTCCCTCCTCGCCTATCTGAACCGGACGGCGGACCCCTCCGAGCGGCCGCGCAGCTCTCGGAAAGGCGCAGCGCCGAAAACCATCGGCCTGGCCTTGCAGGGCGGGGGATCCCACGGCGCCTTCACCTGGGGCGTGCTCGACCGCCTACTCCAGGAAGACTGCCTGGAAATCGAGGCGATCAGCGGCGCCAGCGCCGGCGCCATGAACGCCGTGGTGCTGACCAGCGGCTACCTGGAAGGCGGCCCGGACGCAGCGAGGGCGGCTCTGGACAGGCTCTGGCGCAGCATCGCCGAGATCGGGCGTCTCGCGCCTCTCGGCAGCAATCCCCTCGCCCATCTACTCGGCGGCGAGCTCGGTGACTGGCTATCGGGCAGCGGCCTCCAGTTCCTGACGCGCCTGGCTTCGCCTTATCAACTCAACCCGCTCGATCTCAACCCGCTACGCGGTCTCTTGGAGGAGCTGGTGGACTTCGACCGGTTGCGCCGCAGTCGCAGGATCCGGCTCTTCGTCTCCGCGACCAATGTCCACACCGGCAGCCCGCGGCTGTTCGCCAACCGGGAGCTGTCGAGCGACGTGCTGCTGGCTTCGGCCTGCTTGCCCAGCCTGCATCGCGCCGTGGAGATCGACGGCGCGTATTACTGGGACGGAGGATTCACCGCCAACCCGGCGATCTTTCCCCTGATCCGGCACGGAAGCTGCGTGGATATCGTGACCGTCCACATCGACACCCAGGGCCACCCCGGGCTGCCGGTCACGGGGCACGAGATCTCCAACCGGCTCGACCGGATCATGACCAACGCGCCGCTGCTCAGGGAAATTCAGACGATCGCCGAACTGAGGGCCCTGGCCGATCCCGGCTCGAAGTTCGGCTGTCGGCTTCGCGGCCTCGCGCTGCACCACATCCTGCCGCCCGAGGACATGACTCAGTTCGAAACGTCCAGCAAGCTGAACGTCGACTGGTCCTTCCTCTCCCGTTTGCGGGACATCGGGCGATCCACCGCGGAAAACTGGCTCGCGGAGAACTCTGGCAGGATCGGCACCGGTTCAGCCGCCACCCTGGAATCGAGCCTGTTCTCGCAAAGCCACGGGGCACGCCTGGCCGAAGGGCAGATCTGATACCTTTGGATTGATACCAAAGGTCATTGACCTTTGGACTGACAGCCCGTCCCGCCGCCGGCCGCCGCCGATCCGGCGCACCGTGGCCTTCCTATTACGGGGTGGCGCTTTCGCTGTCGTCGGAGCCCTGGTCCCGCTCGGCCGATTCGCTCGCGTCGGCGGTTGCCCCTTCGGTTGACCCCTTGACCTCAGCGGCCGGTTTTTCCGAGGGATCCTTTGCGCCGTTGGTGGTCCGACGCCGGCCGCGCGGCCGGCCCTTGGCCGCCCGGCGCGGCGCCTCTTCCTCAGGCCGCGCGGGCTCTTCGGCGACCTTCTCTTCGGCGGCTTTCTCTTCAGTCTGCTCGGGCACCTTGCCCGCGTCGCCAATGGCGCCATCCAGCTGAACGGGCCAATCGACCTGCGGCTGCTCCTGATCCAATATCGGCTGTTCCTGAGCGCTTCGCGGAGGTTGCTGCGACGGTCGCCGCGGATCGGTCGAATCGTTCATGATCCGGAAATAGTGCTCCGCGAACTGGTAATAGCTCTCGGCCGCGATCCGGTCGCCGGAGGCCGTGGCGTCCCGCGCAAGCGTTATGTATTTGTCGTAAACCTGCGGCGCGTTGCCGCGGATTCGTACATCGGGACCGTGACTGTCATAGGAGTGCGCCCGAGGCGCCCCATGCTGCTTACGGTTCGGCCGACCGCGAGGTCGCCGTGTGTTGTTTCCTGGTCTCATAGCTCCGTTACTTTAGATCCGTTAGTCCTAAACGGACTTCATTCACTCGCATCTCCTCGTGCACCGCCTTTGGGCGATCTTGCGAGCTATTCTTCCACGCACTCAATTTGGGGGTCGTGGGACGTCCCTCTGGGACGCAGGAGCCTTGGGCTCACCCATCAAACCTAGTCCTGAATGCGCCACTTTCCAACTGTTTTTTTCAATCAACCGATCGTATTTGCGCTTATTCCCGCCTTGCTCGTCGCCAACACGCAGCGGTCTGTTCCCGTGAGATCGCGGGCGCGGCAAAGGCCTAGCAATCCAGCCGCGCCGAGCAGTTGTTCGACTTCGTCCGCTTGTCCGGCGCCAACTTCGAGGGCCAGGATTCCTCCCGGACCCAGAAGCCGAGCCGCCTGAGGCACCAAGCTTCGGTACGCCACCAGCCCGTCGGCGCCACCCGACAGCGCCCTGTTCGGATCGTAGCGAGCGACCTCGGGCGCCAAGTCGGCAATAGCACTCTCCATTATATAGGGCGGATTACTAACAATAACTTGCCAGGATCCGACAAGCTCCCGCCCCCAGTCGCCCCGGCGGAATTCGGCGCGCGACGAAAGGTCGAGGATGCGGGCGTTTTCCCGCGCGTTGGCGAGGGCCGAAGGACTGATATCGACGCCGAGCCCGCGCGCCCACGGCAGCTCGGACAGGAGCGCCAGCAACAGGCAGCCGCTGCCCGTGCCGAGATCGAGCACCTGCAACGGGGCATCCCGATCCTCGATCCGCGCCAAGACCGCTTCGACGAGGGTCTCGCTGTCCGGCCGCGGGTCGAGCACGTGGGGGGTCACGCGCAGGGTCAAGCCCCAGAATTCCCGGCGGCCGAGGATCCGCGAGACCGGTTCGCGGGCCGAACGGCGCCGGATCAGGACCGCGAAACGATCGACGTCGGCGGCGTCGAGCCGCCGCTCGGGATAGCCAGTGATCAGGGCCGCGCCGCCGCCCAGCGTCTCGGCCAACAGAAGGCGCGCGTCGCGGCGCGGCTGCTCGACCCCGGCGGTCCCAAGGCTCGCGGCGGCCCGGTCCAGGGCCGCGCCGATAGTGGTCTGACGGCCACGTATCGGCGCGTTCATTGAAGGGCCGCCAGGCGCGCCGCCTGGTCCTCGGCAATCAACGTCTCAATCAGCTCGTCCAAGGCTTCGCCGGTCAGAATCCTGTCCAGCTTGTAAAGCGTGAGGTTGATACGGTGGTCGGTGACGCGGCCTTGCGGAAAGTTGTAGGTGCGGATCTTTTCGGACCGGTCCCCGCTGCCGACCTGGGAGCGGCGCGTCGCGGCGCGCGCCGCGTCCATCTCCTCGCGCTGCTGTTCGTAGAGCCGGGCGCGCAGAACTTTCATCGCCTTGGCCCGGTTCTTGTGCTGGGATTTCTCGTCCTGGCAACCGACCACGATACCGCTGGGCAGATGGGTGATGCGCACCGCGCTGTCGGTCTTGTTGACGTGCTGGCCGCCGGCGCCTTGGGCACGAAACGTGTCGATGCGCAGATCCTTCTCGTCGATTTGCACGTCGACGTCCTCGGCCTCGGGCAGCACGGCAACGGTCGCCGCCGAGGTGTGGATACGGCCTCCCGATTCGGTGGCGGGGACCCGTTGCACGCGATGCGGCCCGGATTCGAACTTGAGCCGCGCGAAAACCTCCTTGCCGGCGATCGCCGCGCTCGCCTCCTTGTAACCGCCGATG
>CAMYKD010000014.1:9292-9799 GCA_947258885.1 uncultured Kiloniellales bacterium
CTCGGCGTAGCGCTGATACATGCGGAACAGCTCGGCCGCAAAGAGCGCGGCTTCCTCGCCGCCGGTGCCGGCGCGAACCTCGAGGATGGCGTTGCGCTCATCGGCCTCATCCTTCGGCAGCAGAAACAACTTCAGTTCTTGCTCCAACTCGGGAATCCGCGCCTCGAGGCTCTGCCGCTCCGCCGTGGCGAGGGCGCGCATCTCCGTGTCCGAGTCAGGATCTCCTAGCAGGCTCTCCACGTCGCTCAGCTCGCCGCGGACGCGGCGCAGCTCGTCGATCCGCTCGACCACGGGCGTGAGTTCCGCGAGTTCCTTGAGCATATCGCTATAGCCGCTCGACGCCGGGTCGGGGTGTTCGGCGACCAGGCTGCTCAGTTCCGCGAGCCGCGCCGCGACCCGTTCCAGCTTTTCTTCCAGGTTCACTCCTTCTTCTCCCCGCCGGTGTCCACGTCGGACTCCGGCGTCGACTCATCGATCCGGAACAGGCGTTCGGCGGCTCGTTCCAGC
>CAMYKD010000014.1:9869-54866 GCA_947258885.1 uncultured Kiloniellales bacterium
GCGGGTCGCCACTTCGGCATCGAGTCCGCTCTGGCTCAGCACCTCTTTGCGAACCGCCTCGAAGTGCTGCCTGAGCGCCGCCACCGCCGGCACGGCGGCCCGTTCCGCGCGCCTGCGCCGGAAGACCGCCAGCTCTTCCTCGATCACCCGCCAGGCCGCCAGTGCCGTGGCCTCGCGGGTCGCCTTGCCGTCGCGTGCGACGTTCTCCAGGTCGTCGAGGTCATAGACGAAAGCGCCGTCCAGATCCTGGACCGCCGGCTCGACGTCGCCCGGCACGGCGGAATCGATGAACAGGATCGGCCGGCGCCGGCGCTGCTTGAGCGCCGCCTCGGCCAGGGGCGCGGTCACCGTGTGACGCCCCGAACCCAAGGCGGTCACTACTATATCGGCGCTGGTCAACGCCTCCGCAAGCTCTTCCCAGGGCCTGAAGTGACAGCGCAGGCGGTGCGCCGCCGCTTCGGCCCGGGCCGCGGATCCATGCATGAGGATCAGTTCGCCGATGCCCGCGTCCTTGAGTTCGAGGGCCATCAGCTCGCCCATCTCGCCAAGACCAACCACCAGCGCGCTGCACTGCGCCACATCGCCGTGGAGGTTGCGCGCGACCATCAGGGCCGACGCGGTCATCGAAACCGGCCGCTCGGCCACCGGAGTTTCGTTACGCACTCTCTTGGCCGCGGCGTAGGCAGCCTGCAAGATCGCCTCGAGCCCCGGTCCCAGTGTGCCCGCGGCCATCGCCAGCCGGTGGCTCTCCTTCACCTGACCGAGCACCTGCGGCTCGCCGATCACCTGGCTATCCAGCGACGCGGCGACGGCGAAGACATGCCGCAAGGCCGCCTCGTCCAAATGGCGATAGCTTTGGCCCTGCAACTCGTCCTTCGTGATCTGTGCCCACTCGGCGAACATTTCGTGCAACTGCGCGACCACCGCCTCGGGCTCCTCGTGCAGGGTCACCACCTCGAGCCGGTCGCACGTGGCCAACAGCAGGGCCTGGTCCAGGCCGGCCGCGCCGACCTCGGCGAGCAGGGCCGGTTGATCGATCTCCTCCACCAGAAGGCGGTCGCGCAGCGCGGCGGTCGCCGAGCGGTGGTTGACACCGAACACGAGGAGCCGGCGGGCCGGATCGCCGTTCACGGCCATGGTGCCTCCGCTATCCGAAGCGGGCGAGCCGGTCGCTCAATACGTCGAGAGACACGAGCTCCTGCTCGCCGGTATCGAGGTCGCGGACCGTCGCGCTGTTCCGGGCCAGCTCGTCCTCGCCCAGAATGACGGCGGCCCGCGCATTCAGACGGTCCGCCCGCTTCATCCGTTTCTTGAGGTTGCCGCTGAAACCGAGCTCTATGGAGAGGCCGGCCTGACGCAGACGCTGGGTCAGCGTGAGCGCCGCCTCCTCCGCCCCGCCGCCGACCGGCACGACGACGACCGGGCGCGGCGCCACCGGCGCCCGTCCGAGCAGCATGGACAGGCGCTCGACCCCAGCCGCCCAGCCAATTCCCGGGGTCGACGGCCCACCGATCGTCTCGATCAAGCCGTCGTAACGGCCGCCGGCCAGGACGGCGCCCTGTGCGCCAAGCTCGCGGGTCGTGAACTCGAAGGCCGTATGCGTGTAGTAATCAAGCCCGCGAACCAGCCGGGGATTCAGCTGATAGGGAATGTCGAGCACTTCGAGGCCGGTCTTGACGGTGTCGAAGAAGTCGCGGCTCTCCTGGTTCAGGTAGTCGCCGAACAACGGAGCATCGGCGATCACCCGGCGGTCACCCTCGTTCTTTGAATCCAGGATCCTCAAGGGGTTCCGATCCAAGCGATCGAGGCTGTCCGCGGAGAGCCGCGCCCGGTGGTCCTGAAAGTACTCGACCAGCGCGGCGCGATAGGCTCTACGGCTCTCCGGGTCGCCCAAGGTGTTGAGTTCCAATGCCGTCTTCTCGAGGACACCCAGCGCATCCAGCACATGGGCGCCGATCGCAATGACCTCGACATCCCCGAGGGGTTCCGCCACGCCGAGCAGCTCCACGTCGATCTGATGGAACTGGCGCTGGCGGCCCTTCTGGGGGCGTTCGTGACGAAACATCGGCCCGCTGTAGAAGTACTTCAGAGGCAACTGCTGGGCCAAGCCTCCGGAGATGAAGGCCCGCGCGATCCCGGCGGTGGCCTCGGGTCGAAGCGTGAGCTCCTCGCTCTCCTTCATGGAGAAGGTGTACATCTCCTTGGTGACCACGTCCGAGGTATCGCCGAGGCTTCGCTTGAAGACCTCGGTGAACTCGAACACCGGGGTCGACATCTCCAGGTAGCCGTATTGTTCGGCCAGGGCCCGGGCGGTGTCGATGACGACGCGGTGGCGGCGCATTTCGTCGGGCAGAATGTCGCGGGTGCCGCGAACCGGCTGCAGCGTGGACAAGGCGTGTCTCCGGCCGGACTAAGACGCGGCGGAGGCAACGAGCGGCAATTCGTCGCCGGGCGCCTCGGCGGTGCGGGCCGCCTCGACTTCGGCCGCCTTCTTCTCGATCAGCGCGACCAGGTGATCGACGATATCCCGATCCTTGAGACGATGGTCCGGCAAACCGGCGATATAGACCTGATGGGTCCCGTTACCGCCGCCGGTGAAGCCGATATCGGTCTCGCGCGCCTCTCCGGGCCCGTTGACCACGCAGCCGATGACCGACACCGTCAATGGCGTCGTGATGTGCGCCAGGCGCTGCTCAAGCAGTTCCACCGTCTTGATCACCTCGAACTGCTGGCGGGCGCAAGAGGGGCAGGAGACGACATTCACGCCACGGTGGCGCAGGCCCAAGGCCTTCAGCATGTCGAAGCCGACCTTGACCTCCTCGACCGGATCGGCCGAGAGCGATACGCGCAGCGTGTCGCCGATCCCGGACCACAACAGGTTGCCGAGGCCGATCGACGACTTGATCGTGCCGCTGCGCAGTCCGCCGGCCTCGGTCACCCCGATGTGCAGCGGATAGTCGCAGGCCTCGGCCAGCCCCACATAGGCGGCCACCGCAAGGAAGACGTCCGAGGCCTTGCACGAGATCTTGAACTCGAAAAAGTCCTCGTCCTCGAGGATTCTGGCGTGGTTGAGCGCACTTTCGACCATCGCTTCCGGACAGGGCTCGCCGTATTTCTCCAGAAGATCGCGCTCCAGGGAGCCCGCGTTGACCCCGATCCGCATGGAGCAGCCGTGATCGCGCGCGGCCCGGACGACCTCGCGGACCCGTTCGCGGGCACCGATATTGCCCGGATTTATGCGCAGGCAGGCGGCCCCCGCTTCGGCCGCCTCAATCGCCCTTTTGTAATGGAAGTGGATGTCCGCCACGATCGGGACGGTCACTTCCGGCACGATCTTCGACAGGGCCTCGGTCGAGTCCCGGTCCGGACAGGAAACCCGGACAATGTCCGCGCCGGCCACCTCGAGCTGGCGAATCTGGCCGATGGTGGCCTCGACGTCCGTGGTCAGCGTGTTGGTCATCGACTGGACGCTGATCGGCGCATCGCCGCCCACCGCCACGGCGCCAACCTGAATCCGCCGCGACGTGCGGCGGTCTATATCGCGATAGGGACGGACGCTCATTGACAGGCTCTCATACCAAAGGTCACTGATAATGACTCATTTCATGGAAGCGGATCGGGTCGCCCGGGTAGGCGCGGTGCGCAGCGCGATGCGTGCATCGGGCAAGCGCCGCAACGCCCCCGGCGCCCCGATGCGCCCCACCCGAAGGGCCGGGCGCTTTTAGCCGCCAGCCTCGTTGCGCGCTGCTTGTTGTACCAGCACAACGGCGCAGCGCGCGCCTTGCTGGCGGCTAAAATCGCCTCGGTGAAATGCGTCATTATCAGTGACCTTTGGTATCAAGTCATGACCCGATGCGGCGGGACACGGACTGGCCCCGACCGGCCACAACATGCGCCGAGACCGGGACAACTTCAAGCCCGCAGGCCCGGGCCGGGAGCGCCTCACTGCGCGAGGGTGGAGCCGTCCAGCAAGCCCGCGGGCTCCAGGGCCACGTTGCGGCGCACCGTTCCGACTGGCCCAAGCGCCCCCAGGACGGTCCCGTCCACTTCGATTTCCAGGCCACCGGCGTTGCCGGTCAGCAGGGTCAAGCCGGACTGGTTCGGCACCTGGTAGCTGTCGCCGGCACGCAGAACGCGTGTAAACAGCAGATCCTCGTTGCGGTCGCGCACCTGCACCCAGCTGTCCTGCGTGGCGCGCAGGACGACTCGGGTACCGATATTCCCCCGGCCGTAGACCTGGGCTACCAAGGGCCCTGCCGCCGTCGTTTCGCCGGTGGAGGGCGCGGCCGGGATGGCCTGGGGCTCCGGTGCCGTCGCAATCGTCGTAGGCGACGTTTCCGACGAGAGTGTGGCCGGAGCCGGCCGCGCCGCTGTCGCCTCTGGTGTAGAGGTGGCGACCGGGATATCGCCCGAAGATGGTGAAGAACCGGCTGTCTCGGCCGGCTGTGCGGGCACGGCCGAAGCCGTCGCGCCGCTGGTGGTCGCGGGCTCCGCGCCGTTCGAACCGGCGGGCACGGCATCCGATTCGATCGGGGCGGTCTCGAATGGGGTCGTTGCCAACGATGCCGGCGCGACCGCTTCCGTTTTGCCGGACGTGACGTCGGTGCGCGCGATTTCTTCCGGCGCCGCCGGATCCGCTCCGCCGCCGGGTTCGAGCTCAGCGGCGGAAACGGCTTCGGCGTCCGACACGGACCCCGCGGGCGGAACGCTCACCCCCGCCTGCTCCTCGGCAAGCAAATCCTGCAGGCGCTCCGGCACCGTGGGAACGAGATCGGTGCCCTGTCCGTCCTCCTTCGAGAAGAACGACCAGGCGCCGTAGGCGAGTCCGAAAAACAGCACCGAGACCAGGATCAACGCCGCGCCCGGCACCTTGCCTTCGGGCACGGGGGTGGGGAACACGAGCTGCGTCTGACTGCCCAGCACGGCAGCCTCGGCCTTGAAGCGGGCCACCAGGTCATCGCTGTCGAGCCCGAGGTACTCGGCATAGCTGCGCAGGAACCCGATGGCGTAGGCGTTGCCCGGCAGCTTGTTGAACTCGCCGTCCTCGATCGCCTGCAAATAGACATAGCGGATGTTCAATACGCCCGCGACGTCGCGAAGACTGCGGTCGTGCCGCTCGCGCGCTTCCTTCAACGTTGCGGCAACGCCGTCAGGCATTGTTTCGGCCTGCGCCTTCGCGGCCGGCCGCAATTCGTCGGCCTCGAATCGAGGTGCGTTGGGGTCTGGGTGCCGTATCTGTTCCGCCATGGCGGGTTCTAGAGCCTTCGCTTCACCAGCAGTTCAACGCAGGCGCTATCGGAAGACCGCCGTCCGTTTGCGAATCCTCCCGCGGGGACCTGCGTGAAATCGCCCCGCACCTACGCCCGACCCCTAGATCCCCAAACATTGGCCTTTTACCAGATTCACCCCCGACCCGGCAATCGGCAACATCCGCCTAGGCCTCGGCCGCATCGAGTCCGTAGGCCGTGTGAAGGCTGCGCAAGGCCAACTCGGTGTAGTCCTCCGCGATCAGCACGCTCACCTTGATCTCCGAGGTCGATATGACCTGGATATTGATGCCCTTGTCCGCGAGCGCGTTGAACATCTGCTGAGCGACCCCCGCATGGCTGCGCATCCCTACGCCGATGACCGAGACCTTGACCACGTTGGCATCGGCGAGGATATCGGCATACCCCAGATCCGTGCATTTTTCCTTAATGACCTGCACGGCCCGTTCGAGGTCGGCCTTGCCCACGGTAAAGGTCAGGTCCGTCTGGTCGCCCTCGGGGGACACGTTCTGGACGATCATATCGACGTTGATGGCCGCGTCGGCCAGAGGGCCGAATATCTTGGCCGCCACGCCGGGGCGGTCCGGGACCTTGAGTAGGGTGATCTTCGCCTCGTCCCGGCTGTAGGCGATTCCACTGACGATTGCCTGTTCCACGATTTCGTCCTCGTCCACGACGAGCGTGCCCGGGCCGTCCTGAAAACTGGACCGCACCTGGACGCGCACGCGATGCTTCATGGCCATCTCGACCGAACGGGTCTGCAACACCTTGGCCCCCTGCGAGGCCATCTCGAGCATTTCCTCGTAGGTCACCCGCTCCAGCTTGCGGGCCCGGGTGACGATCCTGGGGTCGGAGGTGTAGACGCCGTCGACATCGGTGTAGATGTCGCAGCGGTCGGCGCCCAAGGCCGCCGCAAGCGCCACGGCGGATGTGTCCGAGCCGCCGCGGCCCAGCGTCGTGATGCGATCCTGCGGGTCGAGCCCCTGGAAGCCGGCGACCACCGCCACCTGTCCCTCCTGGAAGCGGCGGACGATCTCGTCGATCTCGATCTGCTCGATGCGCGCGCTGCCATGGGCGGAATCGGTGCGGACCGGGATCTGCCAGCCGAGCCAGGACCGGGCCGCCACGCCGAGGTCCTGCAAGGCTATGGCCAGGAGCCCGACGGTCACCTGCTCGCCGGAGGAGACCACGACGTCGTACTCGCGCAGATCATAGAGCCGGCCGACCTGGTCCACCTTGGCGACCAGCCGATCGGTCTCGCCGGCCATCGCCGAGACGGCCACGGCCACCTCGTCGCCCTGGTCGGCCTGCGCCTTGACCCGCTCGGCGACCTTGCGGATGCGCTCGATGTCGGCCACCGAAGTGCCGCCGAATTTCATCACGATTCGGGCCATCGTGCTCCCCGGACTGCGGGTGTGCCATCCATCCGCCCGGATCCCCCATTGCCCGGACGGCGGGGGCTATCCATACTCTCAACGAGCCGCCGGAACAAGCGGCCGCCCGAGGACCGAAGGGAGCGCCCCCGACCATGACCGAGGCCAAAGCCGGACCCGGGCCCGACGCCGGAGGCAGCGTCGACCCGGCGGAAATCGCCAAGTTCTCGGCCCTGGCGGAGGAATGGTGGGACCCGGCCGGCAAGTTCCGGCCGCTGCACAAGCTCAACCCGACGCGTCTGGCCTTCGTGCGCGACCGGATCGCGGAGCATTTCGGGCGCGATCCCCTGGCCGAACGGCCGCTGGCCGGCCTGTCGCTGCTGGATATCGGCTGTGGCGGCGGCCTGCTGGCGGAGCCGCTCTGCCGGCTGGGCGCCGAGGTCACCGGCATCGACGCCTCCGAGCGCAACATCAAGGTGGCCTTGCTGCACGCCGCCGAAAGCGGCCTGGCCATCGACTATCGACACGCCGCGGCCGAGGACCTGGCCGGCGCGGGCGCGCGCTTCGACGCGGTGCTCAATATGGAGGTGGTCGAGCACGTCGCCGACCTGGGCGCCTTCCTAGCGGCCTCCGGGGCCCTGGTGAAGCCCGGCGGCGCCATGGTCGTGGCGACCCTCAACCGGACGCCGAAGGCCTTCCTGCTCGGCATAGTGGGCGCCGAATACCTGCTGCGCTGGCTGCCGCCCGGAACCCACGACTGGCGCCGCTTCGTGCGGCCGTCGGAACTGGCACGGGAACTCGCCGCGGGCGGCCTGACGGTCACGGAGATCGCCGGTATGGCCTACAACCCGCTGACCGACGAATGGCGCCTGGCGCGCGATACCGCCGTCAACTACATCGTCTTCGCGGTGAAGGAGTGAGCCGTGGCGGCGCTCAGGCGTTCTCGGGCGGCAGCCAGGGGATTCGCTGGACCTGAACGCCCTCGTCCTTGAGCGCCTCGGCCTCCTCCGACGTGGTCTCGCCGTAGATGCCGCGCGGGTCGCTCTCGCCGTAGTGGATCCGCCGCGCCTCCTCGGGAAAGCGCGCGCCGACATAATCGCAGTTCGACTCGACCTGGCGGCGCAGCTCGAGCAACGCCCGGCGCGCCTGGGCCGCCCGCTGGTCTTCCTGAGCGGCCGGGGCGCGCACCTCGCCGCGGGACAGGTTGGGCGCCATCAGGGCCTTCTGTACGTTGGCGCAGCCGCAGACTGGGCACAGCACCTCGCCCGCCCCGACCTGGGCGTCGTAGGCGCCGCTGTCGCGGAACCAGGCCTCGAACTGGTGCCCGTCGCGGCATTTCAGGTCGTAGACGATCATCCGACTGACGCCTGGCGGCGATCCTCCAAAGCGCTATGATACGACAACGTTACCACAAAAAGTGACGTCTCGCGGAACACTTCGCAAGAGGCTTATGTCGAACGATCGGGTGGAAAAGAAGCGGTCCCGGACCCGGCACTTGGGGCTTCGCGACCCGTCGCTCTGGGTGCGCCGCTTTGCCGGGCGGGTGCCGGCCGGCGGCCGGGTCCTCGACCTCGCCTGCGGCGGCGGACGCCATACCCGCCTGTTCCTGGAGCTCGGCCACCCGGTCCTGGCCATGGACCGGGACATCGCGTGGATCGCCGATCTCGCCGGCCGTCCCGATCTGGAAACCCTCGAGGTGGACCTGGAGGACGGCCGGCCCTTCCCGCTCGCCGGACAGCGTTTCGCCGGCGTGGTGGTCACCAACTACCTGTATCGGCCGCATCTCCCGGCCCTGATCGAGTCCGTGGCGCCGGGCGGGGTCTTGATCTACGAAACCTTCGCCCGCGGCAACGAGCGCTTCGGCCGGCCGTCGAATCCGGACCATTTGCTCGAGGCGGGCGAACTGCTCGAGGCGGTGCGGGGATTCTTGCGGATCCTCGCCTACGAGGACCTGGACGTCGAGCGGCCCAAACCGGCCGCCGTCCAGCGCATCTGCGCGCTGCGGGAAGACCCCGGTCGTTCCTGACTACTCGCCCGCCTCGCGCAGGTCCGCCCCCGGGCCCGCCCCCGGGACGGGGCCGTCGAAGGGCCGGTCGTGCCCGAGCGACGGCACCATGGAGCGCGCCTTCTCGACCTCGGCCAGGTCGATCTCGGCCGTGACCGCGCCGGGCTCTTCGCCCCCGTCGGCCAGCACCTCGCCCCAAGGCGCGACGATCAGCGTGTGGCCGAAGGTCTTCCTGCCCTCGGCATGGGTGCCGCACTGCGCCGGCGCAAAGACGAAGCAGCCGGTCTCGATGGCCCGGGCCCGCAGTAGGACGTGCCAGTGCGCTTTGCCGGTGAACTTGGTGAAGGCCGCGGGCACGGAGATGAAATCGGCGCCGCCCTTGGCCAGGGCCCGGTAGAGCTGGGGAAAGCGTAGGTCGTAGCAGACCGATAGGCCGAGCCGCCCCCACGGCAGATCGGCGGTCACCGCCTGGCCGCCCGGCTGGTAGGCGCGCGACTCGCGGTAACTCTGTCCGTCGGGGATCTCGACGTCGAACATGTGGATCTTGTCGTAGCGGGCCGCGATGTCGCCGCCGGGGCCGATCAGGAACGACCGGTTGGCCAGGCGGTCGGCCGCAAGCCGGACGACGAAGGACCCGGCCAGCAGCCAGATGCCCAGTTCGGCGGCCAAGTCCCGGAACGCCGCAAGGGCGTCGTGCTCGGCCTCGAGCTGGGCTTTCTCGAAGGTGAGCCTGCCGCGCGGCTCGATCATGTCCGTGGTCTCGGGGGTCATGATCAACTCGGCGCCGGCGTCCCGCGCCTGCCGGATCAGCGCCTCCGCAGCGGCTATGTTGGCCTCGGGCTCACGCCCGGAGGTCATCTGCACACAGCCGACGGTGAAGCGCCCGCTCATGTCGCGCCGTTCAGCAGCCGGTCGAGCTTGCCGGCGGCCTCCAGGGCGTAGAGGTCGTCGCAGCCGCCGACATGGGCATCGTCGATGAAGATCTGCGGCACGCTGTATTGGCCGGCGGCCCGCTCCATCATCTCGCGCCGGCGCCCGGGGCTCATGGTGACATCGATCTCGTCGACGTCGGCACCCTTGGCCCGAAGAAGTTGCTTCGCCCGGGAGCAGAACGGGCAAAACATGGTGGAGTAGATCTCGATCCGGGCCATATCCGTTTCCTCGCGCCGCGCCGATCGCCGGCCGACCCCGAACATGTAGGAGATCGGGCCGGCATTTACAGGGTCCATGCCGCTCACGCCGTCAATTCCCATAGCCGGCCCGCACCACGCGGGTCAGGACCAGCACGTCGACCGCCGCGGCGCCTGCACGCAGCAGCACCCGGGCGCAGGCGGAAATCGTCGCGCCGGTCGTCATCACGTCGTCGACCAGCAGCACCCGGCGGCCCTGGAGCGCGCCGCGCCGGGCCGGGGCGACCGCGAAAGCGCCGGCCACGTTGCGGCGTCGGGCGGCGGGGCTGAGCCGCCCCTGCGGCGGCGTGTTGCGGCGGCGCGTCAAGAGGTCCGGCATTACCGGCAGCCCCGTCGAGCGGCCGAGCGCCCGGCACAGCAGGGCCGCCTGATTGTACCGGCGGGCGAACAGGCGGAACCGGTGCAGGGGGACGGGAGTCAGCAGATCGGCCTCGGCAAGCAGGTCCCTACCGGTCCGTGCCAGCCAGGCGGCGAAGGTCGGCGCGCCCTCGGTCCGGTCGCCGTGCTTGAACCCGAGCACGAGGCCCTTGCTCGCCTCGTCGTAGCGCATCACGAAGCGCGCGCGCTCGAAGGCCGGCGGATCGCGGGTGCAGGCCCCGCACAACGTCCCCGCCCCGAGGTCGAAGGCGAAGGGAAAACCGCAGCAGGCGCAGTAGGGCGGCGCGACGAAGTCGATGCGCTCCCAGCAGCCCGCGCAGAGCGCGCCCGAACGATCGACTGGACCGCCGCAGGCCAGGCAGCGGGGCGGAAGCAGGGCATCGAGGGCCAACTTCGACAGCCCGCCGAACCCGCGGGCGAGGGTGCCGGGGTGCGCCATGGCGTAAAGTCTCGGCGCCGGCCCCGCGCGAGTCAACCGGTTCCCCGGTCGCCGCCACCGGGGTAAAGGAAACTTTGACGTCACGGGCCGCCGGGCCATAGTACGGTCATGAGCGAGGCGATCAACGTCTTCGACCGGCGGCTGGTGCGGCGGCACCGGGACCGGGCGGCCGGCGGCCTGGCCCGGCACGACTTCCTGTACCGGGAAGTGGGCGAGCGGGTCGCCGACCGGCTGGACGACGTCAAGCGCGGCTTCCCCAGGGCGCTCGACCTGGGCTGCCACGACGGTGCCCTGGCCGGGATCGTCGGCCGGCGCGGCGGCATAGACCTCCTCGTGCAGTGCGACCTGTCGCCGGCCATGGCCGGGGCGGCCGCGGCCGGCGGACGGCCGGTCCTGGCCGCCGACGAGGAATGGCTGCCCTTCGCTCCCGGCAGCTTCGACCTGGTCATGAGCGTGCTCAGCCTGCACTGGGTGAACGACCTGCCCGGAGCGCTCATTCAGATCCGCCGGGCGCTGAAGGACGACGGGCTCTTCCTCGGCGCCATGCTGGGCGGCGAGACCCTGCACGAACTGCGAACGGCCCTGATGCAGGCGGAGATCGCCGAGGAGCAGGGCGCCGGCCCCCGCGTCTCGCCCTTTGCCGACCTGCGCGACGCCGGCGCCCTGCTTCAGCGCGCCGGGTTCGGCCTGCCGGTCGTCGACAGGGACGTCATAACGGCGACCTACCCGAACGCCTTTGCGCTCATGGCCGCGTTGCGCGGCATGGGCGAAAGCAACGCCGTACACGCGCGCCGGCGCTCGGCGAGCCGACGGGCCACGATGCTGCGCGCCGCCGAAATCTATCAGGAGACCTTCGCCCGGGACCGGGGCGATGTGCCGGCCACGTTCGAGATCATCTACCTGACCGCCTGGGCACCCGACACGTCACAGCCGCGGGCGCTCAGACCCGGCAGCGCCCGCAGCCGCCTGGCCGAGGCCCTCGATACCGAGGAGATACCGGCCGGCGAAAAGGCACGGCCCAAGTAAGCGCCCCGTACGGGCGCGTCTAATCGAGCGCACCCATGCCGCCGCGCGCCCTGGGCCGGCGGGGATGACCATGACCGGCCGCGCTGTGACCGCTTTCGGTCGCCGCGGCGCGGAAATACCGCAGTATGAAAACGCGGACGGCAGCCGTCCGGGACGAGCGACCGCGATGCGCTTCTATGAAGGTGCAGATATCGTTGAGGGACCGCCCTTCTCGGCGGCAGATTTCCTCCAGCGCCTCCCACATGGCCGGTTCCAGGCGCAAGCTGGTGCGCCGGCCATTCAGGTGAATATTACGGATCTGCAGCGTGGTCATCTCGCACAGCCACCATCGGAGCAATGCGAGGCAGGATTGCACAGCGCTCGTAAATAACACCTAAATCTCAAGTCGTCCCCGGGTCGAAACATCGGCATTTCTCGGCACGCTTGGCAAACTCCGCATTCAAGCAACCTAAAGTGGCGGCGCCAGAAATCAAGCGGCGAATAGCCTTAAATCAAATATGGCTTTCGAATACGACGTTTGGCGATCGCGCCCGCACCAATCGTTTAACGAATGTTAATGCCCCGCGCGTGACAATGATCGGAGCGAGACAACCGCCCAATTTCAAGGAGTTCATATGGATGGCGCCGGAAGAATCCGGGTCTGGGAAATGGTGGCCGAGAGCTACCGTTTCGTGCTGTCCCATCCGCGCGACCTGGTGCGGATCGGATGGCTGCCGCTGATCGCCTTGTTCGCGCTGAACTTGCACTTCGATGGAGTTGGCCCGGCAGCCCTCGGACCGGCGATCGGCGAGGCGGCCGTCAATCTTCTGGTCCTGTCGCTGATTGCAGCCGTAATCCTGGTCGCCTGGCACCGGGTCGTGTTGCTGGGCGACGGCGGCCGGCGAGGCATCGCCATCAACCTGGGGCCGCGGGAAATGCGCTACCTGCTGTCCTGGCTCGTGCTGAGCGCCGTCTTCCTCGTGCTCTTCATGATCGCCTGGGCCTTGGTGACCGCCGCCGGCTTCGCGCTCTTGGTGGCACTGAAGCTCGCGTTGCTCCTGGCGGGCGCCGGAGGCAGCCTGGCGCTCGGCGACACCGACCAGTTCCTTGTCCTTCTCTATGTGGCCGTCTTGCCCGCCTTCCTGCTGGCGTCCTATTTCGCGACCCGGCTCTCCCTCGTCCTGCCGGCGATGGCGACAGACCGCCGGCGCTCGCTGGGGCGCGCCTGGAGCCTGAGCGCGGGCAACGGCTGGCGCCTGGTCCTTGCCGCCCTGCTCGTGATGCTGCCGGTCGAGCTCGTCAGCTTCGCCATAGGAATTGCCACGCGCGCGGTTCTCGGCACAGCCCTCTACTATCCGCTGGTGCTCGCCGCCTCCTGCGGCGTTCTGCTGCTGATCATCGCGACCGGCACCGTGCTTTCGCTCTTCTCGGTCGAGCTCGATCGGCCGGGCCGGCCGGCGGGCCCGCTGCCCGCGCAGTGATGCGCCGCCCGGCGAGCCCTTAGAGAAAGTCGCGCAGCAGGGCGACCAGCGGCACGTCGGCGGGCGGCATGGGATAATCCGCCAGGCGCGGCGGCCGGACCCAGGCGAGCTCCTGGCCCTCGAGAGGCGATACCGTGCCGCGCCAGACCCGGCAGACGTAAAGCGGCATCAGCAGGTGAAAGTCCGCGTAGGGGTGGGAGGCGAAGGCGAGCGGCGCCAGGCAGCTGTCCCTGGTATCGATACCCAGCTCCTCCCGCAGTTCGCGGACGAGCGCCTGCTCCGGCACCTCGCCGTCCCGCACCTTGCCGCCGGGAAACTCCCACAGGCCGGCCATCGGCTTGCCGTCGGGCCGACGGGCGATCAGGACCCGCCCGTCGGTGTCGACCAGCGCCGCGGCCGCAACCAGCACGACCGGCTTGGCCGGGACGGCGTCTCCGGTCCCGCCCTTCCCCCAGCAGCCGTCGTCGTCCCGATCGTCGGTCATGGCGCTATTGAACGGCGTCCCGGTCAGGTGCGGTAGTCGGCGTTGATGTCGATATAGCCGTGGGTCAGGTCGCAGGTCCAGACGGTGGCCCGGCCCCGCCCGACCCCGACGTCGACCTCGACCTCGATTTCGCGGCCCTTCATGTGCCGGGCCACCGGCGCCTCGTCGTACCCGGGCACGACCGCGCCGTCGCGGGCCACCTCGACCCCGCCGATCCGGATCGACAGGCGGTCCCGGTCCGCCTTCTCGCCCGCCTTGCCGACGGCCATGACGATGCGGCCCCAGTTCGCGTCCTCGCCGGCGATCGCGGTCTTGACCAGCGGGGAGTTGCCGATCGCCAGGCCGATTCGGCGCGCCGCGGCCTTCGAAGCGGCGCCCGAGACCCGGATCGTGACGAACTTTTCGGCCCCCTCCCCGTCGCGCGCCACCTGCTGCGCCAGATCGACCATAAGCGCCCCCAGAGCCGCGCGGAACCCACTCAGCAGACGGTCGCCCGGGGCGACGACCCCGGGATGCCGCGCCGCCCCCGTGGCGCAGAGCAGCAGCGTGTCGCTGGTCGAGGTATCGCCGTCGACGGTGATCGCGTTGAACGAATCCGCCGCCGCCCGGGCCAGGAGCGTCTGCAGGATATCGGCCGGAATCCGGGCATCGGTGAAGACGAAGGCGAGCATGGTCGCCATGTCCGGCGCGATCATGCCCGAGCCCTTGGCGATCCCGTTCAGAGTCACCGCCGTGCCGCCGATCTCGGCCCGGCGGGTGGCACCCTTGGGAAAGGTGTCGGTGGTCATGATGGCCTCGGCCGCGTCCCGCCAGGCGGTGGCCGAAAGCCGCCGCTCGAGCTCGCCCAGCGCGCCGGTCAGGCGCTCGTCGGGCAAGGGCTCGCCGATGACGCCGGTCGAGGCGAGAAAGACTTCGCGGCGCGGGCACCCGACGATCCCGGCCAGGGCCTTGGCCGTCCGCTCCACCGCGGCGGTTCCTGCGGCACCGGTGAAGGCGTTGGCGTTTCCGGAATTGACCAGGACCGCCCGCGCCGAACCGCCGGACAACGCCCGGCGGCACCATTCGACCGGTGCCGAGGCGGTCTTGGACCGGGTGAAGACGCCGGCCACGCTGGTGTCCTTGGCCAGTTCGACGAGACAGGCGTCCGTGCGGCCCTGATAGCGCAGGCCGCAGGCCATGGCCGATAGCCTGACCCCCGCGAGGGCCGGCATGTCTGGGAAGGCCTCGGGGGCCAGAGGCGATCGCTTGCCCGACATCCCGCCCCCGTCTCGAGGCCTCGCGGCGCTACTGGGGGTGGCCCGGGGGGAGACCGCCCGGTGGCATCGTCGGGGCTTGGCCCTCGGGGAAGGCGGCCGGCAGCGGCGAGACAATCTCGACCTTGGCTCCCTCCCGCAGGTCGCTCAGCACGGTGCCGACCGCCTCGCGCGACAGCTCCTCGCGCAGCTGCTGCTCCATGCCTTCGAAAGCCGGCGGCGCGCTTTCGCGCCGGTCTTCCACCTTTATGACGTGCCAGCCGAACTGGGTCTTGACAGGCGCCTTGGTGTACTGGCCGTCCTCGAGCTCGAAGGCCTGCTCGGAGAATTCCGGCACCATCTGATCCGCGGTGAAGTATCCGAGATCGCCGCCCCGGGAGGCCGAGGGCCCGGTCGAGCTCTCCTTTGCCAGCTCGGCGAAATCCGCGCCGCCGTCCAGCTTTACGATCAGTTCCTTGGCCGCGGCCTCGTCCTCGACCAGGATGTGGCGGGCATGGACCTCGGGCTTCGCCGGGTTGCCGGCCAGAAACTCGTCGTAGCGCTTGCGCACGGCCGCGTCGTCGACCTGCTTGTCGATCTGGCGCTGGATATAGACCTCGCGCATGACATCCTCCCGGAGCTTGGCGAGGCGGCGCTTGACCTCCTCGTCCTTCGCGAAGCCGGCCTTCCCGGCGGCCTCGGAAAGCAGGTGGAAGTCGACCACGCGCTCGACCAGCATCGGGAAGATCTGTTGGAGTTGAGACTGGTACTGCGGCGGCAGGCTGCGCGCCGCCTCGAGCACCTCGGAACGATGGATCTCCTTGCCGTTCACCGTGGCGACCAGCGGGTCGTCGGCTTGTGCCGAGGCGGCCACCGGCAGCGATGCCAGCGCCAGGATCAAGGCACCTGTCTTGATGGGAGCGAAAGTCATGAGCGGAATCCTCTGGGTTTCGTTTGCCATGGCAGATCATCCGCTCACGTGCGCGATGCGGAGACGCTTTGCGCGGGGTTGTAGCACCTTGGCCCCCGGCGCAAAAGCATTACCATCGGCACGGGATAGGAGGTCCAGGCGCCGTCACGGCGAGCCCCGGCCGGTGTTGCCGCCATCGTTGACAGTCTCCCCCCGGGCCCCTATCTGTCACCAGACCGACGTTATGGTTTTTCGCCGCCTTGCACCGTCTTCGAGGCTTACATGCTTGGGGCGCTCAAAGCGCTTGCCAAGCGGCTCTTTAGTGCCATCCGTGAGGTGTTCATGTTAGGCGCCCTCGCCAAGCGGGTTTTTGGATCCGCCAACGACCGCTATATCGCCAGCCTTGGCCCCACCGTCGACGCCATCAACGCCCTGGAACCGGACCTGGAGGCGCTGAGCGACGAGGAGCTGCGGACCCGCACGGAACAGTTCAGGCAACGCCTGGCGGCGGGCGAGACCGTCGAGGACCTGCTGGTCGAGGCCTTCGCCACGGTGCGCGAGGCGGCCAAACGGACCCTGGGCCAGCGCCACTTCGACGTCCAGCTGATCGGCGGGATGGTTCTGCATCGCGGCCAGATCTCGGAGATGAAGACCGGCGAGGGCAAGACCCTGGTGGCGACGCTCGCCGTGTACCTAAACGCCCTGACCGGCAAGGGCGTCCACGTCGTGACGGTGAACGACTATCTGGCCCAGCGTGACGCCGCCTGGATGGGCGAGATCTACAGCTTCCTGGGCCTGACCACTGGGTGCATCGTCCACGGCCTGACCGAGGACGAGCGCCGCCATGCCTATGGCTGCGACGTCACTTACGGGACCAACAACGAGTTCGGCTTCGACTATCTGCGCGACAACATGAAATCGCGGCTGGAGGATATGGTCCAGCGCGACTTCAACTATGCCATCGTCGACGAGGTGGACTCGATCCTGATCGACGAGGCGCGCACCCCTTTGATCATCTCGGGGCCGACCGAGGACTCCTCCGAGCTCTACACGAAGGTCGACCGGTTGATTCCGCAGCTCGAAGAGGAGCACTACGAGAAGGACGAGAAGCAGCGAGCCGTCACCCTGACCGAACTGGGTGCCGAGCGGATCGAGGCGCTGTTGCAGGAAAGCGGGCTGATCACCGAGGGCTCGCTCTACGACCTGCAGAACGTCAACTTCGTGCATCACGTCAACCAGGGGCTGCGCGCGCACAAGCTGTACCAGAGCGACACCGACTACATCGTCAAGGACGACAAGGTCGTCCTGATCGACGAGTTCACCGGCCGCATGATGGACGGGCGGCGCCTGTCCGAGGGCCTGCACCAGGCGATCGAGGCCAAGGAAAGGGTGTCCATCCAGCAGGAGAACCAGACCCTCGCCTCGATCACGTTCCAGAACTACTTCCGGCTGTACCCCAAGCTGGCCGGCATGACCGGTACGGCCATGACCGAGGCCGAGGAATTCCTCGACATCTACGGGCTGGAAGTGATCGACATCCCGACCAACGTGCCGTTCGTACGGGTCGACCACGACGACGAGGTCTACCGGACGGCGGCCGAGAAGTACGACGCCATCATCGAGCTGATCGAAGAGTGCCGCGAGCGCCAGCAGCCGATGCTGGTGGGTACGGTCTCGATCGAGAAATCCGAGCACCTCTCCGCTCTGCTCAAGAAGCGCAAGGTGCCGCACAACGTGCTGAACGCGCGCTACCACGAGCAGGAGGCCCTCATCATCGCCCAGGCCGGGGCGCTCGGGGCCGTGACCATCGCGACCAACATGGCCGGCCGCGGCACGGACATTCAGCTGGGCGGCAACGTCGATATGCGCATCGCCCAGGAAGCCGCGGACATCGAGGACGAGGCCGCGCGCGCCAGGAAGATCGAGAAGATCACCGCGGAGGTCGCCGCGGCCAAGGAGGTCGTCCTGAAGGCCGGCGGGCTCTACGTCGTCGCCTCCGAGCGCCACGAGAGCCGGCGCATCGACAACCAGCTGCGCGGCCGCTCCGGACGCCAGGGCGACCCGGGCGCGTCCAAGTTCTATCTGTCGCTCGAAGACGATCTGATGCGCATCTTCGGCTCCGAGCGGATGGACGGCATGCTCCAGAAGCTCGGCCTGCAGGACGGCGAGGCGATCATCCACCCCTGGATCAACAAGGCCCTCGAGAAGGCCCAGCAGAAGGTGGAGGCGCGGAACTTCGAGCAGCGCAAGTACGTGCTCAAATACGACGACGTGATGAACGACCAGCGCAAGGTCGTCTACGAGCAGCGCAAGGACCTGATGCGCGGCGAGGACGTACACGATACCGTGGTCGAGATGCGCCAGCAGACCATCGAGGACACGGTGGACCGCTGCATCCCCGAGAAGGCCTATGCCGAGCAGTGGGACGTCACCGGCCTGCACGAGGAATGCCTGCGCCTGCTCGCGCTCGACCTGCCGGTCGCCGACTGGGCCAAGGAGGAAGGCATCGCCGACCAGGAGATCCGCGAGCGGATCGTGAGCGCCTCGGACAAGAAGATGGCGGCCAAGGTGGCCAACTACGGCCCCGAGGTCATGCGCATGGCGGAAAAGCAGCTCCTGCTCATGGTGCTCGACAAGCAGTGGAAGGACCATCTGCTGTCGCTCGACCATTTGCGCCAGGGCATCATCTGGCGCGGGCTGGCCCAGCGCGACCCGCTGATCGAGTACAAGCGCGAGGCCTTCGAGCTGTTCGAGGCCATGCTGGCCCAGATGCGCGCGGAGACGACGGCGCTGCTGTCCCACATGGAGATCCGCGCCGTCCAGCCGGAGGAGATAGCGCCCCGGGGCCTGCCCGAGAACCTGCGCGAGACCCGCCAGGATCCCGCCTTGGCTGGCGACGGCGCGCCGGCCAAGGGCAACGGCGCCGACGAAACCCCGATGCCGCCGCCCAAGGCCGCACCCTTCGTGCGCCGGGCCGCGGCCCAGATCGACCCCAACGACGCCTCGACCTGGGGCAAGGTGCCGCGCAACGCCCCCTGTCCCTGCGCCTCCGGGCGCAAGTACAAGCACTGCCACGGCAAGATGGCCTGAACGGCCGCGCGGATCCTGGAACCGGGGCCCAGAACCGTCCCTAAAACCGTCCGTCGTAGGCCCGAGGGCCGATCTCCGCCGCGATCAGGGTGAAACGCTCGCTGGCCGCCAGGCCGGCCTGCAGCGCCTCGACCAGGGCGGCGCGGTCGTGCACCGTGACGCCGCCGCCGCCGAGCGCCCGGGCGACCGCGGGAAAATCCGTGGCGCCGAAATCCACTCCCCGGTTGGGCAGGCCGCGGTCGCGCTGCTTCAGCTCGATCAGCGCCAGCGACGAGTCGACGAAGACCACGATGACCAGCGGCAGCTTCAGGTCGCGCAGCGTGGCCAGCTCGCCCAGCACCATCTCCAGACCGGCATCCCCGGTGAAGGCGACGACGGGCCGCTCGGGCGCCGCGAGCTTGGCGCCGATCCCGAGCGGCAGGCCGCAGCCCATGGTGCCGAAGCTGGTCGACTGCAGCAGGCTGCGCGGCCGCCGGCAGCGCCAGACCTGGCTCAGCAGGATCCGGTGGGCGCCGGTGTCGACCGTGGCGATGGCGTCCTCCGGCAAGAGCCGCTGCACCTCGTCGACGACGGCCGCCGGCCCCCAGGCCTCGTCGGCCGGAAACGCCTCGTCGAGCGCTCTCCGGGTCTCGGCAGGCGCGCCGTTCGACCAGGTGTCGACCGGCGCGAGGCCTGTGGCCAGCACCTCGAGACCGGCCGCGATGTCGCCGAAGAAGCCCAGGCGGGTGCGGTGTACCCCGTGGTGGTTCGGCGCGGCCGAGAACTCGATGACCGGGACCGTCTCCGGGTCCCAGGGCTCGCACCAGCCGTCGCGCATCTCCACCGGATCGTAGCCCGCCAGCAGGATCAGGTCCGCGGTCCCGATCAGCGGCATCAGGTGCCGGTCGGCGAGCGGCGAAAGGCCCGCGCCGCCCAGCGCCAGCGGGTCGGTCTCCGGCAAGACTCCTTTCGCCTTGTAGGTGGTGATCACGGGTATCGAGAAGTCCCGCGCCAGCTTGGCGACGGCCGCTTCGGCCCCCTGCGCCAAGACCTCGAGACCGGCGATCAGCAGGGGCCGGCGGGCCTCGGCGAGCGCCCGGCGCGCGGCCTCCAGGTCCGCGCCGGGGGCCGGGGCCGCGGCCGCGCCGCGCCGCGCCCCGGGGGGCGCCGGCTCGGGCTGCTCCCGGCCGGCGAGGCCGATCGGCAGGTCGAGATGGACGGGCCCGGGCCGGCCCTCCAGGGCGATCGCCAGGGCCTTGTCGACCTGGCGCGCCACGGCGCCGTCGCTCAGCAGGAAGCTCGCCTTGGTGATCGGCTTCAGGACCGCGCCGTGGTCGAAGACCTGATGGGTGTATCCCGCGGCCTTCGCCGGATCGACGCAGCCGGTGATGAAGACCAGCGGCACCCGGTCCTGCTCGGCGTTGGCGACGACGTTGACCGCGTTGGACGCGCCCGGTCCCAGCGTCGCGAGCAGGACGCCCGGCGCGCCGGTCACGTGGTAGGTCCCCTCGGCCATGAAGCCGCCGGCGTTCTCCTGCTTGCAGAGCTCGAAGCGGAGGCCGGCCTCGACCAGCGCGTCCATGGCCGTCAGCACCTCGCCGCCGGGGATGCCGAAGGCGTGGCGGCAGCCGGCCTCGAACAGTCGCCGGGCGACGATCTGGGCGGCGTTCGCCATCGTCCTACTCGCCCGTCCGGGTGAGGTTGAGATAGCCGTCGCGGGTCTGCGGCAGCTTGCGCCCGAGGAGCCGCGAGGCGACCACGGTGCGCAGGATCTGCGCCGTGCCGCCGCCGATCGTGAACATGCGCGCGTCGCGCGCCATGCGCTCCAGCGGATTGTTGCGCGAATATCCGGCGGCGCCGAAGACCTGCAGCGCGTCGTTGGTGACCTTGATCGCCGCCTCGGAGGCGAAGATCTTGGCCTGGGCGGCCTCGGTGACGTCGGGAAAACCGTCCGCGCCGGACACGGCGGCGGCCTTGTGGACCAGCGCCCGGGCGGCGGCCAGCTGGGTCGACATGTCCGCGAGCATCCACTGCAGGCCCTGGAACTCGCAGATCGGCCGGCCGAACTGCTCGCGCCGTCCGCTGTAGGCGAGCGCCAGCTCGTAGGCGCCCGCCGCCAGGCCGAGCGCCACCGTGGCGGCGCCGATCCGCTGGCCGTTGTAGGCGGTCATCAGGCGGGCAAAGCCGCGCCTGAGGCCCTCGGACGGCATCAGCAGCCGGTCCTCGGGCAACTCCAGGTTCTCGATCAGGATCTCCGTTTCGGGAATGCCGCGCAGGCCCATGGTCGGCTCGCGCCGGCCGACTACGAGCCCCGGGGCCTCGTCCTTCAGCGCGATGAACCCGCCGATGCCCTGCTCGACGCCGTCGTGGAAGACCCGGGCGAAGATCAGGTGCAGCTTCGATACCCCGCCGCCGGTGATCCAGTGCTTGCGGCCGTTCAGGAAATAACCGCCGTCGCTTCGGTCGGCCCGAGTCGTCATCTCGGTCGCCGCGCTGCCGGCCCCCGGCTCGGTGATGCAGATCGCCGGCTTGTCGCCGTCGAGTGCCAGGCCGGCGGCCAGGCGCTTCTGCGCCTCGGTGCCGTAGGCCAGGATAGCGCCCAGCGCGCCCATGTTGGTTTCGACCGCGATCCGGGCGGTGACGCCGCAGGCCTTGGCCAGCTCCTCGATCACCAGGACCGCCTCCAGGTAGCCGAGGCCCTGGCCGCCGTAAGCCCGCGGGATCGTCATGCCGAGGAAGCCGGCGTCCTTGAGCGCCGCGACGTTGTCCCAGGGGTACTCTTCCGATCGGTCGATTCCGGCGGCGCGCGGCGCGATCACGTCCTCGGCGAGCCGCCGCGCGCGCGCCTGCAGATCGCGTTGCGCCTCGGTCGGTTCAAAGCTCATGTCCTTCCCCTCCGTCGCCGCCCGGCAGTCCTCCGGCGTCGAGGGGACTCTAGCAGGTATCGCGGTGCAGAAAAGCGCCGAGGAGATGCTGTCAGGCGAGGCCCTTCTGGCCCATGGCCAGGAACTTCTCGCGGCGCTTGGTGCGCAGGTGGGGGCCGGCCGGTAGCAGCTCGAGCAGCGCCTGCTCCAGCTTGTCGCCCACGGCCTCTATCGTGACCTTGCCGTCGCGATGGGCGCCGCCCAGGGGCTCGGGCACGACATCGTCGACGACGCCCAGCTTGACCAGGTCCTGCGCGGTCAGCTTGAGCGCCTCGGCCGCCTGCTCGCTGTAGTCCCGGCTGCGCCACAGGATCGAGGCGCAGCCCTCGGGCGAGATCACCGAGTAGACCGAATGCTCGAGCATGACGACACGGTCGCCGGCCGCCAGCGCGATGGCGCCGCCAGAGCCGCCCTCGCCGATGATGGCCGAGATCAGCGGCACCTCGATCCTGAGACAGGTCTCGATGCAGGACGCGATGGCCTCGGCCTGGCCGCGCTCCTCGGCGCCGATGCCCGGATAGGCGCCCGGAGTGTCGACCAGCGTGATCACCGGCAGGCGAAAGCGGTCGGCCATCTTCATCAAGCGCTGGACCTTGCGGTAGCCCTCGGGCCGGGCCATGCCGAAGTTGTGCGCCACGCGGCCCGAGGTGTCGCCGCCCTTCTCGTGGCCCAGCACCATGGCCGTATAGCCCCGGAAGCGCCCGATGCCGCCGACGATCGCCCGGTCTTCGGCGAAGCTGCGGTCGCCGGCCAGCGGCGTGAAATCCTCGATCAGCGCGCTCGCGTATTCGCTGAAATGCGGCCGGTCGGCGTGGCGCGCCACCTGGGTCTTCTGCCAGGCGCTCAGCTTGGCATAGGTCTGCCGCAACAGCCGCTCGGCCTTGGTCTGCAGCCGACCGACCTCCTCGGCGATGTTGATGTCGCCGTCGTCGGAAAGGTGGCGCAGCTCCTCGATCTTGCCTTCCAGATCGGCGATCGGCTTCTCGAAATCCAGGTAGTTCTGCATGGCGGGTTCTCTAACACAGGGGGGCTGCCTAGGCGAACCGATTCATGGTTAAGGAACAGTAAAGTCCGCCGCAGAAACGGAAGTTTTCCGCTCACCAGCTTGACAGGGGCACCGGGCTCGCCCATGCTCCGCGGCGTTCCTAGGGGAGCCCTCGCGGGCTGAGAGACCGTCGGTCAACGGCGGTGACCCTTCGAACCTGATCCGGGTCATGCCGGCGCAGGGAACGGAACCTTCCTTGGTCCCCCGCCCAGAGCCGCCTGCCCCGGATCGTTGGATCCGTCGGCCACGAGGAGGCTCGCTCAATGTCCCGATTCCCGTTTTTCACAGCGACCGCCGCCGCCCTGGCGCTCGGCTTCGCCCTCATGGCCGCGGCGGCCCCGGCCAAGGCCGAGAAGCTCACCGTCATGCTCGACTGGTTCATCAACCCGGACCACGGCCCCCTGGTCGTCGCCCTGGAGAAGGGCTTCTTCGCCGAGGCCGGCCTGGAGGTCGAGCTGATCGAGCCGGCCGACCCCAACGACCCGCCAAAGATGGTCGCCGCCGGCAAGGCGCCGCTCGCCGTCTCGTACCAGCCGCAGCTGCACATGCAGGCCGCCGCCGGCCTGCCGCTGACCCGGATCGGCACCCTGGTCGCGACGCCGCTCAACACCCTGCTGGCGCTGGACGGCGGCCCGGTCAAGACGATCGCGGACCTGAAGGGGCGCAAGGTCGGCTTCTCGGTCGGAGGCTTCGAGGACGCGGCCCTGAAGGCCATGCTGGCCCCGGCCGGCCTCGGTCTCGACGACATCACACTGGTCAACGTCAACTTCTCGCTGAGCCCCTCGCTTCTGTCCGGCCAGGTCGACGCGGTGATCGGCGCCTTCCGCAATTTCGAGCTCAACCAGCTGGCCATCGAGGGGCGCAAGGGCCGGGCCTTCTTTGTCGAGGAGCACGGCGTGCCGCCCTACGACGAGCTGATCCTCGTCGCCAACTCCGCGCGGCTCGACGACAAGCGCCTGAAGCCCTTCCTGAAAGGCATCGAGCGCGGCGTGCAGTTCCTGGTCAACCACCCGGATGAGGCCTGGCGGCTCTTCGCCGGGCACAAGAAGGGCCTGGACGACGAGCTCAACCGGCGTGCCTGGCGCGACACCCTGCCGCGCTTCGCGCTCCGGCCCGCCGCCCTCGACCGCGGCCGCTACGAGGCCTTCGCCGGCTTCCTGCTGAAGCAGGGCGTGATCGACAAGACCCCGCCGGTCGAGAGCTACGCGGTGGAGCTGCCGTAAGGGCGGCCGTCAGCCCGCCGCGGCGATCTGCTCGGCCTTCTTGACCAGCACCTCGGCCTGCTTGATCGAGGCGATGTCGATCAGGCGGCCGTCCAGCGCGACCGCGCCCTTGCCCTCCTTCTGGGCCTGCTCCATGGCCTCGAGGATGCGCTTGGCCTTGGTCACCTCGGCCTCCGAGGGGCTGTTGACCTCGTTGGCGAGCGCGATCTGGCTCGGGTGGATCGCCCACTTGCCCTCGCAGCCCAGCACCGCGGCGCGGTTGGCCTGGGCGACGAAGCCGTCGGGGTCGGAGAAGTCGCCGAAGGGGCCGTCGATCGGCCGGAGCCCGGTGGCCCGGCAGGCCACCACCATGCGCGCCACGGCGTAGTGCCACATGTCGCCCCAGTGGTAGTCGCGCGGCTTGTCGCCGTCCTTGTCGGTCAGCACGCCGTAAAGGGCGTTCGGGCCGCCGATCACCGTGGTCCGCGCCTTGGTCGAGGCGGCATAGTCGGCGACGCCGAAGTGGAGGCTCTCGTTGCGCTTCGAGGCCCGGGCGATCTCGTCGACGTTGGCCATGCCGAGCGCCGTCTCGATGATGTGCTCGAAGCCGATGCGCTTGTCCCGGCCCTTGGCGTCCTCGATCTGGGTCACCAGCATGTCGACCGCATAGACGTCGGCGGCGGTGCCGACCTTGGGGATCATGATCAGGTCGAGGCGCCCACCAGTCTGCTCGAGCACGTCGACCACGTCGCGGTACATGTAGTGGGTGTCGAGGCCGTTGATCCGGAGCGACAGGGTCTTGCTGCCCCAGTCGATGTCGTTGACCGCCTCGATAACGTTCTTGCGGGCCTGTTCCTTGTCGTCGGGCGCGACCGCGTCCTCGAGGTCGAGGAACACCACGTCGGCGGCCGAGGCCGCGGCTTTTTCGAACAGTTTCGGATTGCTGCCCGGCACCGCGAGTTCGCTCCGGTTCAGGCGCGCCGGCGCCTGCTCGACGATGGTAAAGCTCATGGCCTCTCCCCCTGGTCCTGGTCTTTTCGGATCGTGACGCGGCTAATTGACAGGTCGGCCGGGCGGTGTCAACCGCGCCCGGCGCCAGGGTTTTCGGCCGTCCCCGCACCCGCCAGCGGGTGGTGATCGCGGACCAGGGACTTGAGGCGTTCGTTCAGCACGTGGGTGTAGATTTGGGTCGTCGAGATGTCGGCGTGGCCGAGCATCTGTTGGACCGATCTGAGGTCCGCGCCGTGGTCCAGAAGGTGGCTGGCGAAGGCGTGGCGCAGCACGTGCGGCGAGACCTTCTCCGGCGCCAAGCCAGCGTCCAGGGCTAGCCGCTTCAGCAGCTGTCCCATGCGGCGCCGGGTCAGGTGGCCGCTCTGGCCGCGCGACGGGAACAGCCACTTCGACTCGCCGCGGCCGGGGACGAAGTGCCGGCGCACCGCCAGATAGTCCCGCAGGACTTGGCGCGCGGCTTCGCCCAAGGGCACCATGCGCTCCTTGCCGCCCTTGCCGCGCACGACCAGAACCCGGGGGTCGCGCGCGACGGCGGCGAGCGGCAGGCCGACCAGCTCCGAGACACGCAGCCCCGTGGCGTAGAGCAGCTCGACCAGCGCGGCGAGCCGCAGACCCTCGGGACCCTTCACTGCATGCGCCAAGGCGAGCAGCCGCTCGACCTCCGCCTCGCTCAGGACCTTCGGCAGGCTGCGCCCCTGGCGCGGGCTCTCGATGACGGTTGCCGGGTCGTCCTCGCGCAGGCCCTCGCGGAACAGGAAACGGTGGAACTGGCGCAGGACCGAAAGGCGCCGCGCGGCGGTCCGCGGCGACCGGCCGGCCTTGTGCTCGGCCGCCAGGAAGCCTCTCAGGTCCACCGTCCCGGCCGCCTCGACGGTACGTCCCCGCGCGGCCAGGAAGGCCGCAAAAAGGTCCAAGTCGCGGCGGTAGGCCGCCAGGGTGTTGGCCGAGGCGCCGCGCTCGGCCGCCAGCATCTCGAGAAAGGCCTCGACATGGCGGGACGGACAGTGCGGGACAGGTCGGGGTTCCCGCCGGGCACTCATGGCCCGCCTAGATTCCCTTGGCGATGGCGGCTTCGATGGCGAGCGCCCGGGCCTCGCGCTCGAGGCCCGCCTGCATCAGCCCCGAGAGCGCCGCGTTCAGCGCCATCGGATGGCTTCGCGCCGGTCCATCCTCGCCCAACACTAGGAGCACCAGCAGCACGGTTTCTCCGAGCCGGCGCATTTCGCTGGCCTCCCTCAGGGCATAGAGCAGCGCGGCGTTGGGCATCGGCTGGGTCGAGATGCCCGGCTCGGCCGCAAAATCGGCCGGGCTCGTCGGTTCGGTGGCCAGATCGATCCAGCTCAGCGAGTCCTGTTCGCCGAGTGCCATGAACGCGCCTCGCAGCAGCGCCTGACGGTCGTGTTCAGCGGCCGAGTCGTCCTGCCGCGCCGTGCGCCACGCCGATAGGTCGCTCTCCCAGGCAAGCGCCGGACTGTTGGCCAGCCGCGAGAAGGGCCATAGCACGGCCACCGCGGCGGCGGCCTGCGGATTGAGGATCGTCTCCTGACGCGCCAAGGTGAACCACTCGCCGGCCTGCTCGTAGTGGCCGGTCGCGTAGAGCGCGCGACCGGCGGCTTCCGCGAACCAGACCAACTCCGGGCGTGGCGGCACCGCGGAGAGAAGCGGCATAAACACACGCACCGCCATCTGGTAGAGGCCGTCGCCCCTGGCATTGTCCAGCGCGGCGCGCAGCATCTCCGCCCGCGACGAGTGCAGCTCCTGCCGCCGCGCCGCCTGGTAGAGCAGCGCCCGACCTGTCGGCCCCGGCCGCTCGTCGGCCACGGAAGTGGCGTTTTCGAGCTCTTCCGGCGTGAAGGTCAGCTCCGCGTAAAGTCCGGCCAGCATCTCGGGTTCCAACACGCCGAGCGCGACCGCGCGCTCGCCGGCCGCCGATCGCTGCGCCAGGTCCGCGCCGGGCCACCGTGCGAGCGCGACCAGCAGACCCGGGCTGGCGCCATCGAGCAGGTCCTGAGGGAAGGGACGGCCGACCGCGTCCAGCATCGCGAAGTGAAGCGCCGATGCCACTGGCACCTGGTCCACGTCGCCTCCTGAAAAGGCATCGACCAGAGAGAAGAACGCCGGATCGTCCGAGATGCCCTGTTCGCGCATCAGGCCGACCCCGAGCATGGCCTGGTCGACCTCGCCGGACAGGATCTGACAGAACACCAGCGCCTTGCGCCAATACGGCGTGCCGTGACGCTCGGCGATCTCGCTGCGCACGTTCCGGCAGGCCCCGGGCGAATCGCCGCCGAGCAACTGGCCCTCGACCCGGGCGCGGGCGATCGCTTCGTCGTCGTGACGCTGGGGCACGACCCGGAGGAGATCGTTCAATCCCTCGATGTCACCCAACACCGCCAAGCGATCCACGCGCACGGACAGCAGGTTGATCGAGCCTCTCTGACCGCCGGTCGCGCGTTGCCGCGGCGGCGGTGCGTTGGTCAGCAGCAGGCGCCGGGCCAGAGAGCGCATGGTGGCGGAGGTCATCGCTCCCGGCAGCCGCGGCAGCAGCCGTTCGATCGCCGCTCGCTTGCTGCCGCGCCACATGTTGCGGCCAAATCCGCCGCTCTGGGAATCGAGGATGCCGATCGATTCCGGGTCGATCTCGGCCAGCGGGTTGATCTCGATGCCCTTGACCGACCGGGATGGAGCTTCACTCGTGCGTCGGCGGACCGTTGTCACCCCGGGCTCGCCGGGGGGGGGCCGGCCGCGCGGGGCCAAGAGAGTCGGCGGACCCAGGCGCATGGGCTCGACCACTGCCGGGGCCGGATCGCCGGACTCCTGCGCGACCGCCGGAGTCGGCGGAGCACCCGCCAAGCCCAGGACCGCCACGGCGCTCGAGAGCCGGCAGATCCAGCGGACGCTAGCGCGCGAAGCGCTCATTGGGAATGACCTTTTCGATCTGCGCCGTGGGCCGAGGGACCTCCCAGGTCGTAACGAAGACGGCGCCCACCATCACGACCAGTCCACCCGCGACCGCCAAGACAAAGAGAGTGTTTCTTTTGCTCATGGGCGCTTTTCATCTACGGTCCGGGTTTCGGTCGAGGAAACAGTCCCTTCCAGGGTCCGACCATCCGGCTTGCACGGGGGTCTGTTTTGGACGCATGCTTGCATCAAGCCGCCTCGATTATGGTAGGATTCGACTATGGCGATTTTGCGGCAGTCTATCGGCCGGCCGATCCCCTGGCAATGACCGGCCAAGCTCCGATACAGCCAAGACGACAGTGGGAATCCATGCCCCCTTCCGGGCCAGAGTGGCTATCCAGATCGATCGTCCTCATCGGACTCATGGGTGCGGGCAAGACCTGCATCGGCCGGCGTCTCGCGTCTCGGTTGAACCTGCCGTTCATCGATGGAGACGCCGAGATAGAGGCCGCCGCCGGCTGCACCATCGAGGAAATCTTCGCGCGCCACGGCGAGGCCGCCTTCCGCGACGGGGAACGGCGCGTCATCGAGCGCCTGCTCGCGCAGCCGCCTCAGGTCCTGGCGACCGGCGGCGGCGCCTTCATGGACCCCCGAAGCCGTGCGGCCATTCGCGAGCGGGCCGTCTCGGTCTGGCTGCGCGCGGACCTCGACCTGCTGCTGAAGCGCACGGCGCGGCGCAACAACCGCCCGCTGCTGAAACGGGGCGACCCGCGGGAGATACTCGACGGGTTGATGGACGAGCGCTACCCGGTCTACGCCGAGGCGGATGTCGTCGTGGACAGCGAGGACGGACCACCCGAGCTGACCGTCGAACGGGTCTACCGGGCGGTCGCCGGCTTCCTGGGTGACCTCCAGGGCGCGCCGCGGAGCCAGGCGGCGGGAGCCGGCCGGTGAGCGGCCACGCCTCCCTGCGCGTCGCGCTCGCCGAGCGCAGCTACGACATTCTGGTCGGGGAGGGTCTGCTTGCCTCGGCCGGGAGTCAAATCGCGCCGCTTCTGGAACAGAAGCGCGTGGTGATCGTTACCGACGAGAACGTCGCCGGGCTTCACCTGGCGGCCGTCGAACGCTCCCTGGACAATTCGGGCATCGCGTACGAGGCCCTCGTTCTGCCGCCGGGCGAGAAGACAAAGGACTTCGCCCATCTGGAAAGCCTGGTGGACCGCCTACTGGAAGCCAAGGTCGAGCGCGGCACCCAACTCGTCGCCCTGGGCGGCGGGGTCATCGGGGACCTGACCGGCTTTGCCGCGAGTATCGTGCTCAGGGGCCTGGATTTCATCCAGATCCCGACCACGCTGCTGGCCCAGGTCGACAGCTCGGTCGGCGGCAAGACCGGGATCAACACCGCGCGGGGCAAGAACCTGGTCGGCAGCTTCCATCAGCCCCGTCTGGTGCTGGCCGATACCGAGGCGCTCTCCACCCTGCCGCCCCGCGACCTGCTCGCCGGTTATGCCGAGGTGGCGAAGTACGGCCTGATCAACGATTCGGACTTCTTCGGCTGGCTGGAAAGCCACGGCGCGGCCGTGATCGACGGCGACCCGATGGCGCGGCGCCAAGCGGTGCTCACCAGTTGCGCCAACAAGGCCGCCATCGTCGCCGAGGACGAACGGGAGGCGGGTCATCGCGCCCTGCTCAATCTCGGTCACACCTTCGGTCACGCGCTCGAGGCGGAATTCGGCTATGGCGGCTATCTGCTGCACGGCGAGGCCGTTGCGATCGGGTTGTCTCTCGCCTTCGATCTTTCGACCCGGCTGGGATTTTGCCCGCCGGAGGAAACGGCCAGGGTCAGGCGCCACTTGGCCGCGATCGGCCTGCCGACCGGCCTCGAAGCGCTGGACGGGCAAATCCTGAGCGCCGGGGCTCTGCTCGACCACATGGGCCGCGACAAGAAGGTGCGCGACGGCAAGATCACCTTCGTACTGACCCGCGGCATCGGCCAAGCCTTCCTTAGCCAGGACGTGAACCTGGCCGACGTGGAAGCGCTGCTCAACAGCACCCTTGCCGCGTGAGCCCGGGCTCGGGAGACCTCGGGCCGGCGGTCACTCGCACTGGCAACATGTCTATCACAACAACCTGACAAGAAATCGAAGATGGAAATTGAGATATTCGTCTCGGTCGGCGCCATCCTGGTGCTGCTGCTGCTCTCGGCCTTCTTCTCCGGCTCGGAGACATCGCTGACCGCGGCCTCCAGGCACAGGATGCACATGCTGGAACAGCAGGGCGACCACCGCGCCCAGTTGGTCAACCGTCTCTTCGCCGTCAAGGAGCGCCTGATCGGCGTCATCCTGCTGGGCAACAACCTGGTCAACATCCTGGCCTCGGCGCTCGCGACCAGCTTGCTGATCGGCTGGTTCGGCGAGGCCGGCGTCGCCTACGCGACCCTGGTGATGACCCTGTTGGTGTTGATCTTCGCCGAGGTGCTGCCCAAGACCTTCGCGATCCACAACGCCGATCGCCTGGCCCTCGCCGTGGCGCCGGTCGTGCGGCCGATCGTCGTGGTTCTCGGACCGGTGACCCTGGCCGTGCAGGCCGTTGCCCGTGGCACGCTCTGGCTGTTAGGCGTGCGCGACGGCACCGGCCTGAGCCCGGGCCACAGCGAAGAGGAGTTGCGCGGGGCCATCGACCTGCACGCCGGCGAGGGCGAGGAGGAGCGCCACGAACGCCAAATGCTGCGCTCGATCCTTGATCTGGCCGACGTGGCGGTCGAGGAAATCATGATCCACCGGCGCAACATGGTGACGATCGACGCCGGGCTGCCGCCGGCCCAGATCTTGACGGAGGTCCTGGACAGCCCCTACACCCGCCTGCCCCTTTGGCGCGACACCAAGGACAACATCGTCGGCGTGCTACATGCCAAGGCCCTGTTGCGTGCCGTCCAGACGGCCGGCGGCGAGCTAGGCGATCTGGACGTGACCGCGATCGCCAACGAACCCTGGTTCATACCGGAGACGACCGACCTGTTGTCGCAACTCGGAGCCTTCCGCCACAGGCATGAGCATTTCGCCATCGTTGTCGATGAGTACGGCGAACTGCTCGGCATCGTCACTCTCGAAGATATTCTGGAAGAAATAGTCGGCGAGATCGCCGACGAGCACGACGTCGAGGTGGAGGGCGTCGGTCAGCTGACGGACGGCTCCTGCGTGGTCGAGGGCCGGGTCACGATCCGCGACCTGAACCGCATGTTCGAATGGCGTCTGCCCGACGACGAGGCCTCGACCGTGGCCGGCCTGGTGCTGCACGAGGCCAGGCGGATTCCCGAGGTCGGGCAGGTCTTCGCCTTTCACGGTTTCCGCTTCGAGATTCTCGGCCGCCAGCGCAATCAAATCACCTCGATCAAAGTGACCCCGCAGGCCGCGACCGAGTCCGCCGAGCCCGAGGTTGCCTCGGACGGCTGAAGGCGGCGCCCTGACCATCCGGCGGAGACAGACCGGCTATCGGCCGGCCGCCTGCCGGTTGACCGCCTGCCGGTTGACCGCCTGCCGCGCCGCACTATATCGACTCAATGCTCGACAACGCACCCACCGACACCGCCACGCCGCTCTCCCCGCCCGCCGAGCGTGAGCGGCTTCACACCCGCCGTTACGAATTCGGCGGCTACCGACGCAGCGACGGCCTTTGGGACATCGAAGGCCACATGACGGACACCAAGACCTATGCCTTCAAGAACCGGCACCGCGGCGAGGTCCAGCCCGGCGAGGCGCTGCACGACATGTGGATCCGCCTCACCATCGACGAGGATCTGGTGGTCCGCGATATCGAGGCCGCGACGGCGGCCGGCCCCTTTGCGATCTGTCCGGCGATCGCACCCAATTTCAAGCGCATGATCGGCGTGCGGCTCGGCCGCGGCTGGCGTCAGACCGTGCGCGAAAGGCTCGGCGGAGTCGAAGGCTGCACCCACTTGATGGAGATGCTCCTGGCCATGGCGACGGTGGCCTACCAGAGCCTCTATCCGGTGCTGGCCAAGAAGGCCCAGGAAAACCCGCGCCCCGGCAAACCTCCCCTGATCGATTCCTGCCACGCCTTCAAGAGCGACGGCGAAGCCGTCAAGACCCTGTGGCCGGAACATTACACGGGGGATTGACGGCGGCATCCCGGGCGGGGGCGGCCACCCCGGCCTTCGGGACCCGGCAAGACCTCGCCCGTTTACCATCAACGGGTCCGGAAAATTAAGCTTTGGGCCCATAGACTGGGCGGTTCGCCGCGCGATTGCGCAATCAAATAGGCCTCCGGCCCGCCTTGCCAGGGCCGGGAGCCACGACCATACTCATGCCATGGCACGCCCGACACCAGAAGCGATTTTCGAGCCCTTCCGCAGCCCCGACGAGTCCCACCGGCCTTGTCAGCACTCGGACTGCGTCGAGCCGGGGCTCTACCGGGCACCCAAATCCCGTGACCAGCTGACCGACTACTACTTGTTCTGCCTCGAGCACGTGAGGGACTACAACAAGGCCTGGGACTATTTCGTCGGCATGAGCGAGGACGAGATCGAAGCGCAGCGGCGCGTCGACACGGTCTGGGAGCGGCCGTCCTGGCCGTTGGGCGCCGACTACGGCAAGGCCGAGGAGCAGGCCAGAGAGAACCTGGAGCGGGAATTCGGCAACGGCTCCGCCAAGGCCGGTCCCAAGTCCGCCCGGCAGCGCGGCAGGGACGAGCGGGCGCTCGCCGTGCTCGATTTGAAGCGTCCGATCACTTTTCCTGAGATAAAGGCGCGCTATATAGAACTGGTGAAGCGTTTGCACCCGGATGCAAACGGCGCCGACAAGGCGGCCGAGGAGCAGCTGAAGCTGGTCAACGAAGCCTATTCGACCCTGAAGCACAGCTTCGTGCAGTGACCGAACGGTCCGGGCTCCGGACTCTCGACCACCCCTAGCAGGAACGAAAACCGCGATGGTCTCAGCAAACACGAACGGCGGCACCGAGCCGCACAACGACGTGCCCGACATCACGGTCTCGGTGCGGCAGTCCTTCGGGATCGACTGCGACATGCAGGCCCCGGCCTTCAGCCACGCGGGCGATTACGTGCCGGACCTGGACGAGGCCTATCGCTTCGACCACGACACGACGCTCGCAATCCTGGCCGGTTTCGCCCACAACCGGCGTGTCATCATTCAGGGCTATCACGGGACCGGCAAGTCGACCCACATCGAGCAGGTCGCCGCGCGGCTGAACTGGCCCTGCATCCGCATCAACCTGGACAGCCATATCAGCCGGATCGACCTGATCGGCAAGGACGCCATCGTTCTCAAGGACGGCAAGCAGGTGACCGAGTTCCGCGAGGGCTTGCTGCCCTGGGCGCTGCGGCGGCCGACCGCCCTGGTTTTCGACGAGTACGATGTCGGTCGCCCGGACGTGATGTTCGTGATCCAGCGGGTGCTCGAGGTCGAGGGCAAGCTGACCCTGCTCGACCAGAACACGGTGATCCGGCCGCACCCGGCCTTCCGCCTCTTCGCGACCGCCAACACCGTGGGCCTGGGCGACACCACGGGCCTCTACCACGGCACCCAGCAGATCAACCAGGGCCAGATGGACCGCTGGAACATCGTCGCCACGCTGAACTACCTGGCGCACGATTCGGAGATCGACATCGTGCTGGCGAAGTGCCCGGACTACGACACCAAGGAGGGGCGCGACAAGGTGGCTGCGATGGTCTCGCTCGCCGACCTGACACGCAGCGGCTTCATCAACGGCGACATCTCGACCGTCATGAGCCCGCGCACGGTGATCACCTGGGCCGAAAACGCGAAGATTTTCGACGACATCGCCTTCGCCTTCCGGGTCACCTTCGTGAACAAGTGCGACGAGATGGAGCGCGCCACGGTGGCTGAGTACTACCAGCGCTGCTTCGGCACGGAGCTGGTCGAGAGCGGCGTCAAGGCAACTCTGGTCTGACCGGGCCCGGGAGCGGTCGTGACGCAGTCCGAACAGCCGCTGGAGCGATTCAGGCGCGCGACGGGCGCGGCAATCCGCGCGATCGCCGAGCGTGACGACGTCACCGCCGCCTTCGTGCCCAATCCGCAAGGGCTGGTCGGGTCCGAGGCCCGCCTGCCGCTGCCGTCGCGCGACCTTCCCATCGACGAGATCGCCCAGGTGCGCGGCGAGGCCGACACTCTGGCGCTGAAGCTGCGCCATCACGACGGGGCCTTGCACGCCCGCCAGCGGCCGGCCGAGTCCGCGGCCCGTGAGATCTTCGACGCGGTCGAGCAGGCCCGCTGCGAGTCCCTCGGCATGCGGCACATGGCCGGGGTCGCGGCCAACCTGGACGCGGCCTGGGACGAGCGCTACCGCAGCCGTGGCTACAACCGGGCCGCCAGCCGCGAGGAGGCGCCGCTCTCCGAAGTGCTCAGGGTGCTGGCCCGCGAGGCCATGACCGGTCAGGCACCGCCGGCGGCGGCCAGAGCCATGGTCGATCTGTGGCGGCCGGCGCTCGACCCGCGGGTGCTGAAGGATCTTGGCCGGCTGAGCGAGCGGGCGGCGGACCAGGTCGCCTACGCCGACGCGGTCCGCGAGATGCTCGACCACCTGGACATGGACAGCAGCACCGAGGACGAGCCGCTCGGCGACGAGGACAGCGAGAGCCAGGGGGAAGACGCCGAGACCGATCCGAACGAAGCCCAGGGCGAGGGCGGCGAGAGCGACGCCGACAGCCCGAGCAGCCTGGAGGGCGAGCTGGCCGAGGCCGGCGAAGCCGAGGGCAGCGACGAGCAGGCGGCCGAGGTGGACGGCGACATGATGTCCGGCGCCGGCGACGAGGAGCCCGGCCGGCCCGGCCGCCCGCCGGACTTCGACGACCGCCGCAATGCATCGCGCGAGGACGCCTACCGCACCTTCAGCACCGAGTTCGACGAGGTGGTCGAGGCCGACCAGCTGTGCGACGCCGACGAGCTCGGCCGCCTGCGCCAGCTGCTCGACCAGCAGTTGGCCCATCTGCACGGGGTGATCGCGCGCCTCGCCAACCGCCTGCAGCGCCGCCTGCTGGCCAAGCAGACCCGGGCCTGGAACTTCAACCTGGAAGAGGGCCTGCTGGACACCGCCCGCCTCGCCCGGGTCGTGGTCAACCCGGCGCACTCGCTGTCCTACAAGCAGGAGAAGGAGACCGAGTTCCGCGACACCGTGGTCTCGCTGCTGATCGACAACTCCGGCTCGATGCGCGGCCGGCCGATCACCGTCGCGGCGATGAGCGCCGACATCCTGGCCCACACGCTGGAACGCTGCGGCGTCAAGGTCGAGATCCTGGGCTTCACCACGCGCATGTGGAAGGGCGGACAGTCGCGCGAGCGCTGGATCGCGGCCGGCAAGCCGGCGGGCCCGGGCCGGCTCAACGACCTGCGCCACATCGTCTACAAGCCGGCCGACGCGCCCTGGCGGCGCACGCGCAAGAACCTGGGCCTGATGCTGCGCGAGGGCATCCTCAAGGAGAACATCGACGGCGAGGCGCTGCTGTGGGCGCACCAGCGGCTGCTCGGCCGGCCGGAGCAGCGGCGCATCCTGATGGTGATCTCCGACGGCGCACCGGTCGACGACTCGACCCTCTCGGTCAATCCCGGCAACTACCTCGAGCGCCACCTGCGCGAGGCGATCGACTGGATCGAGACCCGCTCGCCGGTCGAGCTGGTTGCGATCGGCATCGGCCATGACGTGACCCGCTACTACCGCCGGGCGGTGACCATTATCGACGCCGAGCAGCTGGGCGGCACCATGTTGGAAAAGCTGACCGAGCTGTTCGACGAGGAGCCGGCGCACGAGCTCCCGGCCCGGCGCCGGGCCGGCGGGCGGCGCTAGGGAGCGGGGTAGCGGCGCCATGATTTCAGCGGCGGAACGATACGAAAAGCAGCGGGCGACGGTGAAGGGCAGGTCGATGTCCTACATCGAGGCCGGCACCGGCGACCCGATCGTCTTTCTCCACGGCAACCCGACGTCGTCCTATTTGTGGCGCAACGTGATGCCGCATCTCGAGGGGCAGGGCCGGCTGATCGCGCCCGATCTGATCGGCATGGGCGACAGCGACAAGCTGGAAGACAGCGGCCCCGGCCGCTACCGCTTCGTCGAGCACCGCACCTATCTGGACGGTCTGCTCGCCGCAACGGGCGTGACATCGAACGTCACCTTCGTGGTTCACGACTGGGGCTCCGCGCTGGGATTCGACTGGGCCGCGCGGCACCGCGACGCGGTCAAGGGGATCGCCTACATGGAGGCCATCGTCCAACCCGTGACCTGGGACGACTGGCCGCCGCCGGTGCGCCAGGCGTTCCAGGCCTTCCGCTCGCCGGCCGGCGAGAAGATGGTGCTGGAGCAGAACGTCTTCGTCGAGCAGATCCTGCCCGGCGCGGTGCTGCGGGACTTGAGCGACGAGGAAATGGCGGTCTACCGGCGGCCCTACCGCGAGCCCGGCGAGAGCCGGCGGCCGACCCTGACCTGGCCGCGCGAGATCCCCCTGGAGGGCGAGCCCGCCGACGTGGTCGAGATCGTCCGCGGCTACGGCGAATGGCTCGGCGACAGCGACCTGCCGAAGCTCTTCGTCAACGCCGAGCCGGGCGCCATTCTGCGCGGATCGCAGCGCGACTTCTGCCGCGGCTGGCCGAACCAGGAGGAGGTCACGGTCGAGGGCAGCCACTTCATCCAGGAAGACAGCCCGGACGACATCGGCCGGGCCGTCTCCGCGTGGCTGCGGAGGATCGGCTGAGTCCCGATCCGGGCCGTTTCGCTAGGCTATGCTTAGAGTCCAGCGGCCCTGATCTTGGGGAAGGCGCAGTCGCGGAGCCTGACGACGCCAGAAGCTTGGCGCACATAGAGATCTTCGAGGGTCTCGAGGACGCGGAGCGCCGCCGCCTCGAGGCGCGCTGCCGCTGGCAGCGGTACAAGAGCGGCGAGCCTATTCTCGCCCATGGCAGCGACAGCCGGGAGGTCTTCTTTGTCGCCCGGGGCGCCGTCAATGTCGTCAACGTTTCGCTCTCGGGCCGCGAGGTCGCCTTCGCGGCGATCGGGGTCGGGGACTGCTTCGGCGAGCTCTCCGCAATCGAGGGCAAGCCGCGCTCGGCGCGCGTCGTCGCCAGCGAAGACACGCTTCTCGCGATCCTGCCCTCGGAGGCCTTCGTAGAGCTGCTGCAGAACCGGGCAGGGGTCACGTTCAGGCTGCTCCAGCGGCTCACGCAGATGGTGCGCGCGGGCGACCTGCGCATCATGGAGCTCAGCACGCTGGCGGCGAGCGACCGGGTCTATGCGGAACTGCTGCGCATGGCCGAACCCGACGCGACGGTGCCGGGGCGCTGGGTGGTGCGCCCGCTGCCGCCGCTGCGCGAGATCGCCAGCCGCGTCAGCACGACCCGCGAGACGGTCGCCCGCGCGCTCGGCCAGCTCTACCGCGGCGACCTGGTCCGGCGCCGGGGCCGGGTGCTCTACCTATCCGACCGCGACAGGCTGGAAGCCTACGTCGACGCCCGGCGGATCGAGGGGCCGTAACGGCCGGCGCCACAAGCGCTCCGAGAGAAATCCGGAAAATCTACACCAAGTGTGACGCTCGTCACTTGACCCCCTGCGAACGCGCCCCACGTGCAGATAGCGGCTGTTAGGAAAGCCGCCAAAGGGAGATGAGCTCGTGTTGTGGCGAAAAGTCGGTGTCATCGCGATAGACGGACTCGCCATCCTGGCGGGCCTCGCGATCTCAACTCCGTTCTTCCTGGTGCTGCTTACGCCCTTCCTCGGTGGCCTCTAGGTATGACCGGGCAGTCGCGCGCCGGGTGGGCTACAGGTTTGCTTTGAAGAACGCGAGCGTGCGCTGCCAAGCCAGCTTGGCGTCGGCCTCGTCGTAGCGCGCGCTGGTCGGGTTGGCGAAGGCGTGGTCGGCCTCGTACCAGTGGCTGGTCGCGCGCTTGCCTGCCTCCGTCATGGCCGTCTCGAAGCCGCCGACCATCTCCCGGTTGATCCACCCGTCGCGCGTTGCGAAGTGGCCGAGCACGGGGCCCTTCAGGTTCTTCAGGTCCTCGGCCGTGCGGTTGACACGGCCATAGTAGACCACCGTGGCCTCGACCGGCGCGGCGATCGAGGCGTTCAGGGACCAGCCGCCGCCGAAGCACCAACCGATCGTGGCGACCCGCTCGTCGACCTGCTGCATCAGGGCGCACGCGCCGTTGGGCGTGTCGGCCACCCCGCCGTCGTAGAGGTCGACCGCAAGCGCCACATAGCCGGCCTTGGCGAGCTCAGCGGCCACGGCCTTGATCTGATCGTTTAAGCCCCACCACTCGTGGACCAACAGCACGGCGGGGCGGCGCGCGCCAGGCGCGGGGCGGCGAGCACGGCGGCCAGGGGCAATTGGGCCAGTCCGGTCAGGACCTGGCGGCGGGCAAGCGACGACATGGCTTTCCTCCCTCGGTTCAACCTTTGGTTCTCTATGCCGCAAATGCCGCCGAAAGGCACGTTCCGGGCGCGGGGTCTCACGCGATCGTGAGGAAGTGCCTGCGGACACGCCGCGAATCGGCTAAAGAGAGGCCATGACCTTGAGGCACTGCATCCTTGTCCTCGCTCTTCTGGCGCCGGGCGCCGCGCTCGCGGCCAAACCGCTCGAACTCTCGAGCCGCCGGGTCCACCTCAACGCGGAGGACCGGACGGTAGATCGCGTCGGCGCGCTCGTGTGGCGGGGCGGGATCGAGATCTTCTCGAAAGACGAGGACTTCGGCGGCCTGTCCGGCCTGCTGGTCGGCGCCGACCGGGCGCGGCTGACCATGGTGAGCGACCGGGGCCGGTGGATCACCGCGCGCCTGGTCTACGACGCGGAGGGTCGGCTCGCCGGCATCGCCGGCGGGCGGATCGGCGCGCTCGCCGGGCCGGACGGCAGACGCCTCAAGGGCAAGCGCCGCAAGGACGCGGAGTCCCTGGCCGCCCTCTCCGACGGCTCGTTGCTGGTCAGCTTCGAGCACGAACACCGCATCCTGCGCTATCCGCCCGCGCCGCGGGTCTTCGGCCGCCCGCCTGCGGTCCTCGATCCGCCGCCCGACCTGCCCGACCTGCCCCGCAACAAGGGCCTGGAGGCGCTCGTCGTCCTGGACGGCCGCCGCCTGCTGGGGATCACCCAGGGCCGCGACAAGGACGAGGACATCGCCGCCTTCCTCCGGCAGGACGGCCGCTGGTCCCGCCTGAGCTATCCCAAGCACGGGGAGTTCAAGCCGACCGGCGCAACCCTGCTGCCGGACGGCAATCTGCTGGTCCTGGAGCGGCGCTTTACCTGGCTGGGCGGGCCGGCGGCCCGCCTCGTCGTGGTCGAGGCGAAGCAGGTCCGCCCCGGGGCCGTGCTGGACGGTCGCGAGATCGCGGAGATCCGGCTGCCCTACACGGTCGACAACATGGAGGGTATCGCCGCCCGGCGCGGTCCCAAGGGCGAGACGCTGATCTATCTGCTCTCGGACGACAACTTCAGCGCGCTGCAGCGCACGCTGCTGCTGATGTTCGCGCTGGAGGAATGAGTGGGGGAGTCGTTCGTAGTCCCTCAGACGCCGGGCGGGCGCCTCCGCGCCCTTGGCTTCGCTCGCATAAGCTCGCGGGGCCGCAGTCGCGGCCCTTGTGACTTCCGTCTTCCGACTCAGGCGTCGACTGGGGTCTCGGCCGGAGATTCCGGGGCGGCCGCGGGGGTCTCCGGCGCGGCGGCGGCCTTGGCCTTCTCGACCCGGCGTTTGAGCACGCGCGCGCTCTTGCCGAGCTTGGCGGTCGGCGTCGACAGCAGGAAGGCGTCCAGGCCGCCGCGCTTCTCTATGGTGCGGATCGCGCGGGTGGTCAGGCGCAGCCGCACGGCCTCGCCCAGGGCGTCGCTCATCAGCGACGCGCGCTGGAGGTTCGGCAGAAAGCGCCGCCGCGTCCGGTTGTTGGCGTGGCTCACGTTGTTGCCGGTCTGGACGCCCTTGCCGGTGAAATCGCAACGTCGTGCCATGGCGTTACATCCTGCTTTCGACTGGTCCTGGCGGAAAACGAAGCGCCGGGCCGCCCTCGAAGGCGCCCGGGCCGGCCAGGGTTCTAGGCCAAGCGGCCGGCGGGGTCAAGCCCGCGCTGAGTCTTTCTCGGTCCCTCAGACGCCGGGCGCGGCCATCCGGCCGCTTGGCTTCGCTCGCCCCTTCGTCAAGCTCAGGGTGAGGTGGCTCGCGGGGCCTCAACGGCCCAGTGCGCGAAGGACACGGGTCCTCCGCGCAGGTTCTCCGGCCCTTTGCGCACAAAGCGATCCGGCCCTTTTTGTTCATTGGGCCATTGAGGCCCCGCGCGCTCGTGCGCGCGAAGCCAAGGGCGCGGAGGCGCCCGCCCGGCGTCTGAGGGACCAAGTAAAGACTCACCCGCACCCGCCTCGGTCACTTCCCAGTCGGAGCCTGGCCCAAGAAGCTCTTCAGAAGGCTGAGCGCGGCCACCGTCGGGGTGATCCGGCCGGCCGTGACCTCGGCCTCGAGCGCGGCCAGCCGGCGCGCCACCTCGGGGTCGGCTTTCAGGGCGGCCAGCAGGCTCTCGCTGACCTCGTTCCACATCCAGGCCTTGGCCTGCCGGGCCCGTTTGTCCTCGAAGGCGCCATGCTCGCCCTGCACCTGCCGGAACCTGCCGACCGTCTCCCAAACCTCGGCGACGCCCCGGCCGGTCAGCGCCGAGCAGGTGAGCACCGGCGGGCGCCAGTCGGGCGTGGCCGGGCGCAGCAGGTTGAGCGCGCTCGCGTATTCGGCCGCAGCCCGCCCGGCCGCCGCCTCGAGCTCGCCGTCCGCCTTGTTGATCACCAGCAGGTCGGCCAGCTCGACGATGCCCTTCTTGAGGCCCTGCAGCTCGTCGCCGCCGGACGGCAGCAGGAGCAGCAGGAACATGTCGACCATGTCGGCCACCGCGGTCTCGGACTGGCCGACGCCGACCGTCTCGACGATCACCACGTCGAAGCCGGCCGCCTCGCAGGCGAGCAGCGCCTCGCGCGTGCGCCGCGCCACGCCGCCCAGGGTGCCGCCGGTGGGCGACGGCCGGATGAACGCGGCCTCGCTGCGCGCCAGCTCCTGCATCCGGGTCTTGTCGCCCAGGATCGAGCCGCCGGTCTTCTTCGAGGAGGGATCGACGGCCAGCACCGCGACCCGGTGGCCGGCCTCGATCAGGCGCAGGCCGAAGCGCTCGATGAAGGTCGACTTGCCGACTCCCGGCACCCCGGAGATACCGAGCCGGACCGAGCGGCCGCTCTCCGGCAGCAGACGCGCCATAAGGGCTTCGGCCTCCGCCCGGTGATCGGCCCGCGTGGATTCGATCAGCGTGATCGCCCGCGCCAGCGCCCGCCGGTTGCCCGCCAATACGCGCTCGGCCAGACCCTCGGGCGCGGCTTTGTCGGCGGCCTTGGCGGCCTTGCCGCGGGGCATCAGAGGCGGGCTCCCAAACACTCGCCCTCCCTCTCCCAGAGGGCGAGGGATAGCGGAGCCCGGTAACGGTCAAGGCGCCCTCTCCCCTCGGGAGAGGGTCGGGGTGAGGGCGATTTGCTCTGCCGGTTCACCTTCAAGCTAGCCCTCCTCCCGCGCGGCCGTCTCGGCGCCGGGGCCGAGGGGCTGGCCGTAGCTGAACTCGACGAAGTTGCCGTCCGGATCCTTGAGGCCGCAGTAGTAGCCGACCGGGTAGGGCTCCTGGCGCGGCGGCCAGGCGAGGCAGCCGGCGGCGCGACCCTGCTCGGCCATCGCGTCGACCTCGGCCTGGCTCCCGAGCGCGAAGCCGAAGTGGCTGTAGTCGCCGTCGGCCTGGTCGCGCCCCGGCCCGCCCGGCAGCAGCACGAAGACGAAGTCGCGCTCGCGCCCCGGCTCGGCCAGCCAGACGATGCGCCCCGACCCCGCGCCGCGCTCGCGCACCGGCGCCAGGCCGCAGACGTCGCGGTAGAAGGCGACGCAGGCCTCCAGGTCGCGCACGTGCAGCGCCAGATGGGTGAGACGGGGTTTCATGGCCGCCAACCTAGCGCGCGCCGCGGGCCGGGTGAAGAGGCGCGATGCGGTCTTCCCAGGGCCCTCGGACGCCGGGCCGGCACCGCCGCCGCGGCCCTTTTGGGGACGTTCATGGGCCCCTGGACACCAGATAGGCCCATATGTAAGGACTGGATGCCCGGCTCCCTTGTGCGCCGGCCGCATCGCGACGAACCGGTTTGGCGCAGCACGATCAAGGGACCGAGAGCGATATTCTCCACCTATAGCCGCGGCGAGCGGATCGCCGACGGGTTGATCCATGTCCTCGGCGTGACGGCCGGCTGTATCGGCGTCGCCGTGCTCATTGCCATCGCCCTGTCCGGGGACAGCGCGCTCCTGACGCTCAGCCTGGCGCTCTACGGCTGCGGCCTGCTCGCCATGCTGACCTTCTCGGCGCTCTACAACACCTCGGCCCACCCGGCGCGCCGGGCGCTGCTGCGCCGCTTCGACCACGCCGCGATCTTCGTCATGATCGCGGGCAGCTACACGCCCTTCGCCCTGCTCAAGATCGGCGGCGTCCTGGGCTGGGGCCTGGTCGGCTTCGTCTGGCTGGTGGCGGCCGGCGGCGCGGCGGTCAAGCTGCTCCGGCCACACTATCTGGAGGGCCGCACCGTGGCCGCCTGTCTCCTGCTCGGCTGGACCGTGGTGGTCGCCTTCGGGCCCCTGGCCGCGGCGCTGCCGGGCTGGTCCCTCGCCCTGCTCACGGCCGGCGGCCTGCTCTACAGCGTCGGCGTGGTGTTCCACCTGTGGCAGCGCCTGGCCTTCCACAAGGCGATCTGGCACGGCTTCGTGCTGGCCGGCGCGTCCTGCCACTACGCCGCGATCCTGGGCGCCGTGGCGCTGTCCGGCACCACCGCCTGACCCTAGCCGCCTGACCCTAGCCGCCTGACCGCGGCCGGCCCCCACCGGCGCGGCTTCCTCCTCCCTCTCCGCCCGCCGTCAGCGCCCCATCGCGGCGCGGCGTCCGTCCCGGGCGCGCAATACCATTCTCGACGGAACGAGCCCATGCAAAGCAAACTGTTGTTTGTTTTCAATGGGTTAGCGGAACGCTGCGGGGACCGACTCTATATTCTAAGCCTTTGAAAACAAAGAGACTCTATGAATATTCCTTTTTTGTTCTTGACATGCGCGATAAAATATGCTTTAGTACCTATCTTGGGAGATCAACCGCCGAGGAGGACCCCATGACCAGCCTGGCCCCGACTGCCGAAGCGCTCTCGGACGCAGCGCCCGACGGCGGCCGCACCCCAGCCGACGGACCCTGCGCGCCGGACGGGGCGCCCGACCCGACTCCCGGCGCGCCCCGCGGCAACCGCGAAGCGATGCTGGCCGAGCAGATGGCCGCCTGCCATCGCGTGGTCCTGGACTGCCTGGCCCGGGCCACGCGGGCCGGCGACGCCGAGGCCGCGCGCCACGGCGAGCTGCGTCTGGCCGCCCGCTTCATGTCCCTCTTCCTGGGCCAGAACGGCGCCCTCGACCGCCACCGCGACCACCTTCGAAGGGCGCGCGCAGCGGACGAGAAGGCCGGGCGCGAGCGCCTCGGCCGCCAGGTGACCCTGGCCGCCGCGCAAGGCCGCGGCCTGGCCCAGGGCTTCGAGGCCTCGCTGCGCCGCTTCGAGCAGGCGCAGCGGGAGCGCAAGGCGGCAAGGGACCGGGAGGCCGGGGCGCCGCCGGGCACCCTCGCCGCCCCGACCGAACCCACCGAGCCAGGGGCCGAGAATGGTCCGCCGGACAGCGACCCGGCCAGCCCCGCCTACTCGGCAGCCCACGACCTCGAGGGCTGGCTCGAAGCCTTCGCCGCGCCGCCGCGCCGGGCCGAAACGCCGCCGGTCACCGCCGCCCCACCGCCCAAGCTCACCCGCCAGCAGCGCCGCGCCGCCGAGCGCGCCCGGAAGAAGGCCGCCCGCGCCGCCGAGGCCGTGAATTCGGGGTGAGGGGACGTAGGTTGGGTGCGTGCTTTCGTCGTGGCCAAGACGTTGCTTTTGAGCTCTTCTAGTGCAACCAAATCTCTGCTTTGGGTCGTCTCCCGACCATCAGGGAAGACGGCCAAGGGGTCCGCCGCCAAGGGTCAAGCGGAAGGACCTGGCGGAAAAGCCGACGCGCGCGCCCGAACTTCCGGTGTCGGGGGTCTTCCGGCCCTGGCCGGCACCAACTCGGAAAGGGTCTTTCTAGCCACATCCAGACAATGCGCATGGCGCACCGCCACGTCACTGAAAAGGCCTCCCGAAATACGTCAGCACCCAAATCGCCACGAGGTACACACTGACCAACGACTGAAGCCCGGAGACGACCCTTACTCTGCCCCGGCCACGGAGGGCAAACTCTGTCGGTTGTATTCGCGAGATCCACGTCCCAACGTTGAGTTCCCGCCAGCCGATTTGGAAGGCGGAAAGCAGGGAGAAGTAGAGTGCCCAGGCGTACACGGCGGGCATGTCGGCAGTGAGGCGGTCAACTCGGACTTTATCAGCCGCGGTTATCCCCATTTCACCGCCCTCCAGGCGTTCTCGCGGCCATACTCGGAAGATGCCGTGTCGGTCGAAGGCGACGGCTGGCGGCGTCGCGATCGGATACGTGTAGATAACCGTCATCCCGACCATCAGCCCCAGCATGATCAGCAACGCCCGTCCGGGGTAGAGACCCCAGCCAGTGGTCCACTCGAAGAAGATTAGCTGGAACCAACCGCCAAGCTTCTCCGCGAGAGAGCCACTTTGCCGCGCATGGAGCGCCTTGCCGTGCTCGATGGCGTACGTCGCTTCCCGCTCTAAACCACGCAGCCCTCCCTTCTGAAGCAGTTCGCGGAGCTGCACAAGGCCGATCTGTTCCCCGGGCGGAAACTTGACGATTGCGAGACCCCTAATCCCTGGCAGGTAGCCCTCTGGCGGCGGCGAGTCGGGCGCATAGAGAGCTCCGTCGAGACTAGCAAACGGCAAGTGGGCGTTATCCACGTTCGTCGCAAGTAGGTATGCTGCCTGGAGATTGGCGCGCTGGAGGTCGGCCTCCTGGAGGTCGGCGTCAAGGAGACTGGCCTCCTGGAGGTTGGCGTCCACCAGGTTGGCCCTACGCAGGTTGCCGCGCAGGAGGTTGGCCGCC
>CAMYKD010000015.1:0-38758 GCA_947258885.1 uncultured Kiloniellales bacterium
TGATCCAAGGCAAGACCGGCGAGTGGGAGGTGGTGATCGGGCTCGAAGTGCATGCCCAGGTGATCTCCCAGGCCAAGCTGTTCTCGGGCGCCGCTACCGCCTTCGGCGCCGAGCCGAACACGCAGGTCTCGCTGGTCGACGCGGCCATGCCGGGCATGCTGCCGGTGCTGAACCGCTTCGTGGTCGAGCAGGCGGTCAAGACCGGCTTGGGGTTGAACGCCCGGATCAACCGGCACTCGGTCTTCGAGCGCAAGAACTTCTTCTACCCCGACCTGCCGCCCGGCTATCAGATCTCGCAGTATCTGGAGCCTATCGTCGGCGAGGGCAGGGTCGTGCTGGACCTCGCCGACGGCACCACCCGCGAGGTCGGCATCGAGCGCCTGCACATGGAGCAGGACGCCGGCAAGTCGCTGCACGATCAGCACCCGAGCCGGACCTACATCGACCTGAACCGGGCCGGCGTCACGCTGATGGAGATCGTCTCCAGTCCCGACATGCGCTCGCCGGAAGAGGCCGGGGCCTATGTGCGCAAGCTGCGCTCGATCCTGCGCTATCTGGGCACCTGCGACGGCAACATGGAGGAGGGCTCGATGCGCTGCGACGTGAACGTCTCGGTGTGCCGTCCGGGCGAGCCCTTCGGCACCCGGACCGAGACCAAGAACGTCAACTCGATCCGCTTCGTCATGCAGGCGATCGAAGTCGAGGCCAAGCGCCAGGTCGCCCTGCTCGAGGACGGCGGCCAGGTGGTCCAGGAGACCCGCCTGTTCGACGCCGCCAAGGGCCGCACCCGGGCCATGCGCTCCAAGGAGGAGGCGCACGACTACCGCTATTTCCCGGACCCGGACCTGCTGCCCCTCGAGCTCGACCCAGCCTGGGTCGAGCAGATCAGGGCGAGCCTGCCGGAGCTGCCCGACGCCAAGAAGGCGCGCTTCGTGGCGGACTTCGGCCTGCCCGCCTACGACGCCGGCGTCCTGGTCGCCGAACGCGAGACGGCGGACTTCTACGAGGCGGTGGTGGGCGGTAAGCGCGACGCCAAGCTGGTGGCCAACTGGGTCACCGGCGAGTACTTCGGCGCTCTCAACAAGTCGGGCCTGGACCTCGGGGCGGCCCCGGTAGACGCCGGCGGGCTGGGCGGGCTGCTCGACCTGATCGCCGACAAGACGATCTCGGGCCGCATCGCCAAGGAGGTCTTCGATCTCATGTGGGAGACCGGCAAAGGCGCCGCCGAGATCGTCGAGGAGAAGGGCCTCGAGCAGATCACGGATACCGGCGCCATCGAGGGCATCCTCGACGATATCATCGCCGGGGCCCCGGCCCAGGTCGAACAGTTCAAGTCGGGCAACGAGAAGGTGCTCGGCTGGTTCGTCGGCCAGGCCATGAAAGCGACCCAGGGCAAGGCCAATCCGGGCCTGGTCAACCAGCTTCTGCGGCAAAAGCTCGGAAGATAACCGCGCGCCGGATCGCGGCGTTTCGTTCTCTCAGGGGGGACCCATCCGCTCTTTGCGCCGGCCCAGGCCGGACCGCCGGCCGAAAAGGCGACAAGAAATAAGCGGAATATTAACGCCAAGAACCGATACAAGAAATAGACTAGTCTAAAGCGCTTGGCGCGGCGGAGCGGTCGGCAAGTCGGCGAGGCTTGGTCCTTGCGGCTTTCCGAGCGCACTGGGCCCGACGGAACCGGAGGATATTGGAAGTGAACGAGGCAGCCCGCACCGACGAACGCGACGAGGATCTCATCCGGTGCCTGGAGAAGGTCATCGAAGGGGATCTCACCGCCCGCCCTGTGGGCGACGACCCTCTGTCCAAGGCCGTCGAACGGCTGATCTCGGTTTGTGCGCAGAACGTCACGTCATCCTTGGACAACGCCGTCGCTCAGTCGATGGGCGCCAACGAGACGGCCATCTCGAGCGGCCACATGCTGAGCGCCGCGCGCGACGTGGACGCCCAAGCGCAATCGATGGCCGCGGCCGTCGAGGAGCTGGTGGCGGGGATCAGGGAGATAGGGCACAGCAGCGCCAATGCCCTTGGATACATGGAGGGTGTGGAGAAGGCGACCGCCGAAGGGGCCAGGGCCTCGTCGGAGGCGGTCGCCGCCACCGAGGCGATCGAGGTCGCGGTCACGGAGGCGGCCCAGAAGGCCGGCGGCCTGGCGGAGGCCTCGAGGCAGATCGGCGAGATCGTCACTTCGATCGAAAAGATCGCCGCGCAGACGAACCTGCTCGCCCTGAACGCCACGATCGAAGCGGCGCGGGCCGGGGATGCCGGAAAGGGCTTTGCGGTGGTGGCCTCCGAGGTCAAGGGTCTCTCGAAACAGACCGCCGATGCGACCAACGACATTCGCGATCGGATCGAGGCGCTTCGAACCGAGATGTCGTCCATAGTCGCGTCGATGGACAAGGGCGCCCAGGCCGTGGAATCGGGGCGGCGGGTCATCGAATCCGTGGGAGAGGGGATGCGCGAAATCAATCAGCAGGTCGACAAGGTGAAGGACGGCATGTCCGAAATCGACTCTGTCCTCTCGCAACAGTCGGAGGCCTCCGGGGAGGTTGCCAGCGGCGTAAGCACCGTCGCCCAAATGACGAAATCCACGGTCGAGCAGATAGAGAAGGCGGCGGACGCCATGGACACCACGGTCCAGCGCGTCGGCGAGCAGCTGGCCGAATTGAGCGCCTTTGAACTTCCGGGCAAGATCATTCGCCTCGCCATGGCCGACCACGTCATCTGGAAGAAGCGCCTGGCGGACATGCTGGTCGGACGCTGCCGCTTGGCGGAGAGCGAGCTGAGCGACCATCATTCGTGCCGCCTGGGCACGTGGTACTACGGCGCCTCGGCGGCGGACTATCGCGAGCATCGGGCCTTCGGGAGTCTGGAAGAGCCCCACATCCGGGTTCACAGGCACGGCATCGAAGCCGCGCGCCGGTACAACGCAGGCGACCTGTCCGGCGCCTTGTCCGAGATCGCCGAGGTGGAAGACGCCTCGAAAGACGTGCTTCGGCTGCTGGAGGAGCTTCAAGAGACGTCGGCGCGCTGACCTACGGTGCTATTCGGCGCCGCCGGCCGGCGCCGCTTCGCGCGACACCGACCCGAAGGCGACCGGGATGGCCAGGGCTACGGACCCTGTGGCCAGGCCGGCCGTCAGGAGAAAGGCGTAGCGGAGATCGAAACTCCCGACCGCGCCGGCCAGGAGAGCACCCAGGGCGCCGACGCCGTCCAGCAGCGCAAAGGTAAGGCCCAGCGTCGTGGCCTCGCGCCCGCCGGCAAACTCGACCGCGGCCGCCAGGACCGCCGAGCGAATGCCCACCAGGAGCGCGGCGGTCGCGATCAGGGCGGCGATCAGGCTCACCGGGGCGGTGCTGAGCGCGACCGCCAGGGCGGCGACCGCGGCCGCCAGGTTGCCGACGATCACGACCCGCTTGCGCCCGGTCAGATCGGATAGATGCCCGACAAAGGGCTGGACCGCGGCGCCGACGAGCAGCATCGAGGAAAACACCAGGCCGGTCTCGGCGGGCGAGAAGCCGTGGACCCTCTGCAGGAACAACGGCGTCATGCTGAGCAGGGCGAGGAAGGCCATGTTGTAGGCGCTGATCGTCCCGATCATGCCGAGCCCCGCCGGCCGGCGCCACGCGTCCCACAGGGCCCGAAAATCGGCGCGCGAGATCGCTGCGTGCGGCGAGGCGGGCACCAGTGCGGCGATGCGGAAGAACGCCAGACCCATGAGGGCGGTCGGGATGACCGAGAGCTGCAGCGTCGTGCGCCAGTCGAAAATCCCGATCAAGAATCCGACGCTCAACGGCGCCAAGACCTCGGCCAGGGTGCCGCCCACGGCGTGGAGGCCGAGCGCCCGGGCGCGCCGCCCGGGCATGCCCTCGACGAGCACACCGGTCGCGATGGGGTGCCAGGCCGCGTCGCCCATGCCCGCCACGGCAAGCAACAAGGCAAGCGTCCAGAACCCCGGGGCGAAGGACGCGACGAAATAGCCGATCGCGACCCACCAGAAGGTCGCGAGCAAGAGCCGACCCCGGTTGGCCACCCGGTCCGCCAGCACGCCGGCGGGCAGGAAGGCCAGCGCCGCGCCGACGCTGTGGATCGTGATGAGCAGGCCGAGCTCGGCCGGGTTGAGCGCCAGGGCGGTGGCGATTGCCGGCGTGAGCAGCCAGACCGCGGCCGGCGCCCAGTCGTTGGACAGATGGCCCAAGGAGAACCAGGCGAGCAAGGAACTGGACGTGCGTCTTTCGTTCATCGCAAGGAAGTCGTCGCCTCCGGAAAACTCGAAAAAGGGTTGGCCAAACCGGCCGCCAACCATACGTTTGCCGTGGCACCGTGACCAGCCGTTCCCCGACGACGGTCACAGCGAGTGCGCCGGCAAAGTCCCTGTGTCCACGGTTGACACCAAAGGTATAAGCTTTCACGTCATCTCTCCGACCGGAGCCCGGCATGACCGACACCGCGACCCTCGACCTGGATTTCGTGCGCCGGCAGTTCCCGAACCTCGGCAACGGCTGGGCCTACTTCGAGAACGCCGGCGGCTCCTATCTGCCGCAGACCGTGATCAAGCGCATGACGGACTTCATGAGCGAGAGCCAGGTGCAGCCGGCGGCGCTCAACCCGCTCTCGGCGCTGTCCACGGAACGGCTCGACACCGCCCGTCGGCTCATGGCCCGGATGATCAACGCGGAAACGGACGAGATCGTCGTCGGCCCTTCGACCACGCTCAACGTCTACGTGCTCGCCCAGGCGCTGCGGCCGCTGTTCCGGCCGGGTGACGAGATCATCGTCACCAACCAGGACCACGAGGCCAACAGCGGCGCTTGGCGGCGGCTCGCCGAGTTCGGGATCGAGGTCAGGGAATGGCGGATCGACCCGGCGAGCGGCGAGCTCGACCCGGCGGACCTCGACGGGCTGCTCTCCGAACGCACTCGGCTCGTCTGCTTTCCCCAGGTGTCCAACATCGTCGGGTCGGTCAACCCCGTGGCGGAGATCACCGCCAAGGCCCAGGCCGCCGGCGCCATGGTCTGCGTCGATGCGGTGGCCTACGCGGCGCACCGGCTGATGGACGTCAAGGCGCTCGACGTCGATTTCTACCTGTTCAGCCTCTACAAGCTCTACGGCCCCCACGTCGCGCTGCTCTACGGCAAGCGTGAGCGAATCCAGGAGGCGGCCAACCAGAACCACTTCTTTCACGAAGACAACATCTCCGCCAAGCTCAACCCCGGCGGCCTGAACTACGAGGCGGTGGCCTCGCTCAGCGGCATCGTCGAGTACTTCGAGGCGGTCTACCAACACCACTTCGCGCAGCCGGAGAACGATCTGCACGCGCGGCTCGGACGGGTCTTCGGCCTTTTCGCGGAGCAGGAACAACGGCTGTCGGAGCCGTTTCTCGCCTACCTCGCGGATCAGCCCGGGGTGCGCCTGATCGGCGGCGGGACACCCGGCGACCGTCGCTTGCCGACCTTCTCCTTCGTCGTCGAGGGCCGCCGGCCGGCCGAGGTCGTCGAAGCGCTGGGCGGCGAGCGGATCGCCATCAACCATGGTCACTTCTACGCTCACCGCTGCGTCGAGGGCCTGGGCATCGACCCGGAGGATGGCCTCGTCCGCGTCTCCATGGTCCACTACAACACGGGCCACGAGGTCGACCGCCTGATCCGGGCCCTCGATGCGGTGGTTTGAGCCGCGGTGCGCGAAGGGCCCGGGGCTTTGCCCGGTCCCGCTCGCAGCCCACAACTGAGCCAGCTGAGGATCCGGCGCGGGAGCACAACGATCTGAGACGAACGGCGGCGCGGGATGTAGTGCCGGAATCCCTCCCGTAGTAATTGTGGCCGGCTAGAGTCCCTGGTCCTGACAGGCGCAGGTCCGGCTCGACATTTGGGCCAAATTGCCCTAAAATTGTTCTCACCAGGTAGGCGTAAGAAAAGTAAAAAGGGACATGACAAGGTCATCGATGGGGATCGCCGCGCTTTGCGCGGCGCTGACGGTCGTGACGGGCGCGAGGGCACAGGAGGTGCAATGCAGCGCGCAGACCGCCGGTCAGCTTCTCTGCCAGCAGTCGAGGCTCTGCCAGTGTGAATACTTCGCCGGCGGCGCCCTCGACGACGTTTCCGCCGGGTACCGCTGGGACTGCGGCCTTTTTCGGCCGCGCTGCGAGCCCGAGGCGGCGTCGTCGGCCGAGGAGGTGACGCAGCCGGTCCTCGACAACGAGGGCGAGCCCCCTCGGATATATGGCCGGGAAACGGCCGAGTCCGCCAAGGCGGCGCTCGAAACCGTCCGCCGGGAGATCATCGATTTCGTGCGCGGGGAAGGCCAGGACCCCTGGGCCGGGCGGGCCATCGCCTTGGACTTGGTGGCGGCGGAAGGATTGGGCGCGGATCTGGACGATCCCGGCGCCGCAGGACCCTCGGGGCCGGACGACCCGCCAGCGGTGGTCGCGGCGGATCCCGTGTCGGCCGCCGCGTTCGATCTCGTGGCGGCGGAGGGACTGGACGCGGATCTTGGGATTGCCGGGCACCCAGGTCCGAACGAGCCGTCGGTGGCGGTCGCGGCGGTGTCCCGGTGGGGAAAGGCGCTTGTGGAAATGCCGCGCCCCGGACGCCGGATCAGCAAGGCCCCCGTGCCTCGGCTCGGCGACCGATTTGCGCAGCAGGCCGCGCAGGCCAAGGAAACCCGAATCAGGCTCGAAATGGAGATCGCTGCGTTGCAGGCCTCGCTGAGAGGGGAGAGGCAACGCATCGCGGCCCTCGAGGACGAGCGCGACGATCTCGATCTCCGCAGGAGTCACTTGTCGCGGCAGTTGGAGGAGATGGGCGAGATCCAGAAAGCCGGCCTCGACCGCCTGACCGACCACACCCTGCTCGACATCGCGCTCTTCGAAGAGACCGTGGCCATGGCCGGTCTCAACGTTGCCGCGTTGCTGCCGGGGGATGGGACCAACAGCCCTGAAATCGGGCAGGGCGGCCCCTTCATCCCGGGGGAATTCCTGACCGATTCCGATCCGGTGCAGGCCGCCGAGACCTCTTTGACCCTGCTCGACGAGCAGGTCGAACGCTGGGAAGGTCTTCAGGAGCTGCTGCGCAGTCTGCCGCTGGCCGCGCCGCTGGAGCAATTCCGTATCAGCAGTGGTTTCGGCTCCCGGCGAGACCCGGTCAACGGGCGGATGTCCAAGCACCTCGGCCTCGACTTCAAGGCGCCGCTCCTGACCCCCGTGCTCAGCACGGCGCCCGGAGAGGTGGTTTTTGCCGGTTGGAAGGGGCGCTACGGCCGTTTGATCGAAATCGACCACGGCTACGGCATCCGGACCCGTTACGCCCACCTGCGCAAGATCCTATTCACGGTGGGGCAGCAGGTCGGTCACCGCGAGATGATCGCCTTGGTCGGCACTTCGGGGCGCAGCACCGGCCCCCACGTCCATTACGAGGTGCTGGTCGACGGCAAGCCCCACGATCCGATGAATTTCCTCAAGGCGGGAATCCACGTTTTCAAGGTGGCCGACCGGGAAGACGCCCTGTCCGGACTGACGCTCTATCCATGACGGAGGCCGAAGGCCGGCTTCGGTTCTTTGCCGAGGACGACAGGCGGGCCGCCGATCAACGAAACGGCGATTAGAGTGCATTGGACAGAGTAAGCGCCGCGCCGGAGGCGAAGAGCAGCCACAGCACGATGATTCGGAACTGCCGGTCGTTGACGCGCCCGTAGCTCCAGACGCCCAACCGGGCGCCCAGGAGCGTGCCCGGCAGGCAGACGAGCGTCAGCCATCCCACCTCCTCCGTCAACACGCCCAGCGCCCAGTAGGCGACCAGGGCCCAGAGCAGTATGGCGAGGTTGAAGGGTTGAAAGACCGCCCGCTGCTCGTCCTTGGTCCAGCCCCTGAGTCCGCACCAGATGGTCGGCAGGGGGCCCGACAGGCCGGCGGTCCCGCCCAGCACCCCGCCGCCGAAGCCGACGGCGGCGTCCGCGGCCCGGCCGCCCCAGGCGATCACCGGGAAGCTGCGGTTCCACAGCATGAAGCTGGTGTAGAGCACCAGGAAAGCGCCCACGATGGCGCGGAAGGTCCCGGCATCGACGTAGTCGAGCACGAACGCGCCGACCGGGACGCCCGGCAAGCCGCCCAGGACGAAGGGCCAAAGACGCGGGATGTTCACGGCACGGCGAACCGTGAAGAACGACTGGGTCTGCGCGATCAGCGAACAGATCACCACGAGCGCCGCCGCCAGGAGCGGATCGATGACGTGCAGCCAGAAGCCGAGCGCGATGAGCCCGGTTCCGAAACCCGCGAGCCCGGTCACGAAGCCGGCCGCGAGCGCACCCGCGCCGACGGTCAGGAGGAGAGTTGCCGTCATGGACGGACCGGCTCAGTCGCGACCGGGAGGAGGGCGCATTGCACGATAACTCCTGCGTTTCGAACCTGGCTTCAGTCGAGCAGGCAGAGAACGGCATAGCAGGTATCGAAGACCCGCGTGAAGACCAGATAGAGCAGGACGTCGAGCGCCAGGCCGAGGCCCAGCACCGGCAGGCAGAAGAACAGCAGGAAGTAGAGCGCCGCCCAGCGGGTGAAGCGCCGGGGCGGGATGTCGATGCCGTGGATCGGCGCCGGCGTCTTGAACAAGGCGCGCATCGCCGCGAGACTACCGAAGGTCGTTTCCGAATGACAGCCGCAATGAGAGACTTCACGAACGGGACCCCTATGGCCTCCGATGCCCTCGAACTGAGCTGGGACGCCTGCGCCGCGGGCGACTGGGACCGGCATCTCGCCGCCGCCGGGCTGTCCGCCCTGGAGCAGTCCTGGGCCTATGGCGAAGCCCTGGCGGCGCTCGAAGGCTGCCGGGTGCGCCGGGCCTTGGTCACCCGTGGGGACCGGCCGCTCGCCATGGTCCAGGCCTTCGAGAAGCACCGCTTCCTGCCGCTCGCCGTCGTGCGCATCCTGCGTGGGCCGCTGTGGCTGGAACCGGGGCTGGCACCCGAGGGGCGGCAGGACGTCCTGCGCCTCGTCAAGCGCGCATTCAGGCTCGCGCGCCGCGAGCTCCTGATCTGGTCGCCGGAGCTCGCGGCGGGACAGGAGAGCCACGCCCTGATGCGCGGTTGCGGCACCCGGCGGATGGTTACCGGCTATTCGACCCTCGTGCTCGACCTCCAACGTCCGGCGGCGGAGTTGCGGGCCGGCCTGCACGGCAAGTGGCGCAACATGCTGGTCGCCGCCGAGGCCTCCGGCCTCTCGGTGCGGCTCGCGGCCGGCGGCCGGAGCTTCGACTGGTTGGTCGAGCGGGCCGAGGCCTTCCGCCGCCGCCGCGGGTTCATCGGCATGCCTGGCGTCCTGGTTCAGTCCGTCGCCCGGGCCGTGCCGGACAAGGCGGATGTCATGGTGCTGACCGCCCATGCCGGGCGGGACCGGGTGGCCGGGATCCTGCTCTTCGCCCACGGCCGGACCGCGACCTATGCGCTGGCCTGGACCGGGGCGGAGGGCCGGCGGCTGCGCGCCCACAACCTGCTGCTCTGGCGGGCCGTCCTGGAGCTGCGCGAAAGGGGCCTCGGGTGGCTGGATCTGGGTGGCGTCGACGCCGCTGCGGCCCCGGGCGTGGCGCGTTTCAAGCTCGGCCTGGGCGGCCGGCTCCACACGCTCGCCGGCACCTTCATTTGAGCGCCGTCTGGCTTGCGGCGGCGAGCCTGCTATGATCGCCCGGGATCGCCCGGGATCGACCGGCCCTCGCGGCCACCGACCGACCGCACACGCCGAGCAAGGAGATGCGCCCGATGATCGAACTCTATACCTGGCCCACGCCCAACGGGCACAAGGTCCACATCATGCTGGAGGAGACCGGCCAGTCCTATAACGTGCACCCGATCGACATCTCGGCCGGGGACCAGTTCGATCCGGAATTCCTGAAGATCAGCCCGAACAACAAGATGCCGGCGATCGTCGACCCGGAGGGCCCCGACGGCGAGCCGATCAGCCTGTTCGAAAGCGGCGCCATCCTGATCTATCTGGCCGAGAAGACCGGCCGCTTCCTGCCCGAGGCGCCGCGGGCGCGCTACGAGACCTTGCAGTGGCTCATGTGGCAGATGGGCGGGCTCGGCCCCATGCTCGGCCAGACGCACCACTTCCGCCAATACGCTCCGGAACAGATTCCCTACGCCGTCGACCGTTACACAAACGAGGCCCGCCGCCTCTACAACGTGGCCGACCGGCGGCTCGGCGAGACCCGCTTCCTGGCCGGCGACGACTACACGATCGCGGACATCGCCAGCTTCCCCTGGACCCGCTCCTACGAGCGCCAGGGCATCGACCTCGAGGACTACGCCAACGTCAAGCGCTGGTTCGACGAGATCGCGGCGCGCCCGGCGGTCCAGCGCGGCGTCGAGGTTCTCGCAGACCGGCGCTCGACCGGCGAAATCGACGAAAAGGCCCGCGAGATGCTGTTCGGCGCGACCCAGTACCAGCGGCGCTAGGCCGGAGATGGCCGACCCTCCGCTCAAGCCGGAAACCCTGGCCGCACAGGCGCTGCACCGGATCGATCCGCAGACCGGCGGCCTGGTGCCGCCGATCCAGCCGTCCACGACCTATGCCCGCGACGCCGACTACCGCCTGGTCGTCGAGGGGATGTCCTACAGCCGCGACGAGAACCCGACCTACGAGGCGGCCGAGGCCGTCCTGGCGGCGCTCGAGGGCGGGCATTCTGCGCGGCTCTTCGCCTCGGGCAAGGCGGCCGCGGCGGCCGTGCTCCAGGCGCTCCAGCCCGGCGACCACGTGGTCGCGCCCAGGGTCATGTACTGGGGCCTGCGCAACTTCCTGGTCGACTTCGCGGCGACCTGGGGCCTCGGCCTCGACCTTTTCGACGGGTCCGACCCGAAGGCGCTCGCCGCGGCCGTCGTGCCGGGCCGCACCAAGCTGGTCTGGATCGAGACGCCCTGCAATCCGACCTGGGAGGTGATCGATATCGCCGCGGCGGCGGCGGTCGCCCGCGGGGCCGGCGCCCGCCTGGCGGTGGACTCCACCGTGGCGACGCCGGTGCTGACCCGGCCGCTGGCGCTGGGCGCCGACTTGGTCATGCACTCCGCGACCAAGTACCTGAACGGCCACGGCGACGTGGTGGCCGGCGCGCTGGTGACCGCGGCCGAGGACAAGGTTTGGGCGCGCGTCTGCCGCAACCGGTCAGACTACGGGGCGGTGCTCGGGCCCTTCGAGGCCTGGCTGCTGCTGCGCGGCCTGCGCACGCTCTACCTGCGGGTCCGGCGCGCGAGCGAGAGCGCGCTTGCCGTCGCCCGGCATTTCGAGGGCCTTCCCGAGCGCTGCTCGGTGCTTTACCCGGGCCTGGAAAGCCACCCGGGGCACGACGCGGCGCGGCGCCAGATGACCGGCGGATTCGGCGGGATGCTCTCCCTGCGGGTTGCCGGCGGGGCGGCCGCGGCTCTCGAGGCCGCCAAGCGCTGCCGGGTGTTCCAGCGCGCGACCTCGCTGGGCGGCGTCGAGAGCCTGATCGAGCACCGCGCCACGATCGAGGGCCCGGAGAGCCCGATTCCCGACGACCTGCTGCGCCTCTCGGTCGGTATCGAGGACCCGGACGACCTGATCGCCGACCTGGAGCAGGCCCTTCGCCCCGGCTGAGGGTGCCGGCCACTGTTCCATTGTCGACACCGAACCCTTTCTGGGGGCGGCGCGCGGCGGCGTGGGGCGGCCGTTCTGGCCTTTCTGGTGGAGCCGCGGGCGCGTTGCCTCAGACGGCGGCGGCGCGGGGGCGGCCTCGGCTGCGCGCCGGGAACCTCACGACCGGGTTGCCGTTCTGCTCTTGGCGTCCGGCCAGGACATTGAGCTCCTTGAGGCAGTTCTTCAGGTTGGCGAGCTCGCGCGCGTCGTCCCGGTCATAGACTTCGAAGCAGCTCAGTTTGATTTCCACGAGATCGATCAGGGTCTCCAGCGAGCGTTCCGTGATGGTCATTTTCCAGCCTCCTGCTGTCTTGCTCAGGCGTCAGGGTGGCCCGCTCATATTTAAAAAGAAATGAACATTTGAGCCAAATGCGACGAGTGTGACGGTCGTTACAGCGCCCTCCCCCGCGGCCTTTCCGAGCCGCGACGGAGCGGCGTTGACAGCGCCGCCCCGCGGCGGCTAGAAACGCGGGCCGCAAACGTCGTGGTGGACGCCGCTCATGCGGAGGGGTGGCCGAGTGGCTGAAGGCGGCGGTTTGCTAAACCGTTATACGGCGATAAACCGTATCGGGGGTTCGAATCCCCCTCCCTCCGCCATCCTGCTTCGCGCCAAGGCAGGCGACGCAAGAGCTTGGAGCCCGTTTCGCTCCAGACCTCCCGCACCGCCATCCGCCTCCGCCAAGGCTTCGGCGGGATGTAGCCGTCACGATCCTGGAAGGCGCGAGACCCTGCTTCTTGAGCAGTTTCTTCATCGGCTTTCCAGCGACCTTGGCGTTTCGCAAGGAATATCGCATCGCCAGACGCCACGCGACGTCCCATCCGCCTCGAGCCAATTTACTCCGACAGTGCTCTCGGGCATGCTGCAATGACCGATCACAGCGGAGATCGGCTGCGGCTTGGGCATTGGGGAACAGGATGAGCCTGTCCGTCGGAGGAGCATCTGCCGAGGCAGCGGCGAGGGAGCGCAGGAGACAACCTCGCATGCTGTTCGAGCGCGGCGAATATCTGGATCGTCTCGCCCGTGTAAAGCGCGGTATGACCGAACGGGATATCGATCTGCTGCTCGTCGCCAGTCCTGCCAATCAGTTCTATCTGACCGGTTATGACGGCTGGTCGTTCTATACGCCGCAGATGGTCGTGGTCGCCCTCGATCAGGAAGAACCGATCTGGTTCGGCCGTAAGATGGACGCGGTCGGGGCGGAGTTTACGGTCTTCATGGAGTGCGAGCGCATCGTCCCCTACGGCGACAGCTACGTTGCTTCGACGGACAAGCATCCCATGCAGGCACTCGCAGCCTTGATCCAAGCGCAGGGGTGGTCGCGCGGCCGGATCGGCGTCGAGATGGACGACTACTACTATACCGCGCGTTGGCACGAGATCCTGACGTCCAGCCTCTGCGAGGCGACCTTTGTCGACGCCTTTCTGCTCGTCAATTGGGTTCGGCTGCGCAAGTCCGACCGTGAGGTCGAGTACATGATGCAGGCGGGCAAGATCTCCGAGGCCGCGATGCAGGCTGCATTGGATGCCGCCGAGCCTGGCGTCCGGCAGTGCGACGTGATCGCTGAGCTCAACCGGACGACCACGGCCGGCACCCAGGAGTTCGGAGGCACTTTCACGTGCAAGCCGCCGAACGCGATGGTCGGCGAGTACTGTGCGGCGCCGCACCTGAGCTGGACCGAGGCGCCTCTCGAGCCGGGCGATATGTTCTACATCGAGCAGGGCGGAGTCCGGCACCGCTATCACTCGCCTCTGTCGCGGTGCCTGTACCTCGGCACGCCCAGCGATCGGATGATCCATGTCTCGCAGGTCATCGTGGAGGGGCTGGACGCCGTCCTCGATACAGTGAAGCCGGGGGTGGTCCTGGAGGAGCTGGCGGCGGCGTGGAGCAAGGTCATCGCACGTCATGGGATCGAGAAGGATTCGCGCATCGGCTATCCCGTCGGCATCGGTTATCCTCCTACCTGGGGCGAGTTGACCTGCAGTCTGCGCAAGGGCGACCGGACGGTGCTCGAACCCAACATGACGTTCCATTGCATTCCGGCGATCTGGCTCGACGACTACGGCTTGGTCATCAGCGAGTCTTTCGTGGTAACCCAATCGGGCGCGAAGACGTTCGCCGATTTCCCTCGCAAGCTTTTCTCCAAATAGGGAAGGGATCTCCGTGCGCAGCTGACGAACGCTGGCTCGAATACAAACTAGAAGAAAGGGCCGGGACCCCTAGGCAATGGCGTTTGCCCATCGACCGCTGGTGATGTCCGACAGGGGCATCGTCGTCAGCGGACACCACCGAGCTTCCGAGGCTGGAGCAGGCATGCTTCGGCAAGGCGGCAATGCTATGGATGCTGCTGTCGCCGCGGCCGCGACCCTAGCGGTTGCCATTCCGCACATGAACGGCTTGGGCGGCGACGCCATTGCGCTGTACTACGACGCCGGCGCCGACAAGGTGACCGCGGTCAATGGAAGCGGGCGTGCGCCAGCCGCCGCGACCGTGGCGCAGTACCGTGGGCTTGGTCACGAGGCGATCCCCCGGCGCGGACCCTTGTCGATGTCTGTTCCGGGAGTTGCGCGCGCGTGGGAGGATTGCCTTCTCCGCTGGGGCTCGAAGTCGCTGCGCGAGTGCTTGGAACCTGCGATCGAGCTCGCGGAGGAGGGCGTGCCCATCGACCGGGCCCAGCTCGAGTTCCTCACCGGGCCGGTCTACGCCGAGCTCGCTTCGGATTTCGCGCCGCTCGCGGATTTGTTCGGCGCGCCGGCGGCGACTCGCAGGCTCGGTACGAGACTCTTCCAGCCGCTGCTCTCGCGAACCCTCCGAGCCTTGGCCGAGGGTGGCGCAGCCTGCTTCTACGAGGGGGCAATCGCCGAGGCGCTGTTGCGCGACCTGAGGGCCGCCGGAGCGCTGATTTCGGAGCGCGATCTTGCTGGTCATGCCACGGAGTTCGGTGACTCGTTGGCGGTTCCCTACCACGGACGAACCGTGCACGCCGCGCCACCCAACTCTCAAGGCCTCGCACTGGTGCTGTTGGCGGGTCTCGACGACGTCACCGCGTCGCGACGCGGCAAGGCGCCTCCGGCCGAGCTTGGATTGGACGCCGCCTGGTACATGCGCGCGAAGCGATCCGCCTTCGCGCTCCGGGACCGCCATGCCGTGGACCCGGCCCGCGGTCGGCTTCCGCCCGATCTGCTGAGTCGGGAGTCACTGTCCCGTCTGGCGGGCAGCGAGGTCGTGGCCGACGCGGAGGCCCGGGCCGGCGGCGGCGACACCAGCACTCTGGTGGTCGTCGACTCCGCCGGTAATGCCGTCAGCTGGGTGCAAAGCCTGTTCGAGGCGTTCGGTAGTGGCATCGTGTCGGAAAGAACCGGCATCGTGCTGCACAATAGACTCTGCCTGGAGCAGTTGAACGATGATCCGCGCCGCGGATTGCGTCCCGGCATGCGACCGTTTCACACCTTGTGCCCGTCCCTTGTAGTTGGCCGGCGGGGCTGCGACATGGCGATCGCGACGCCCGGAGATCATGGCCAACCGCAAACGATCTATCAGGTGCTCCGACATGTCTTTGTGGACGCCGTCCCGATCCAGGACGCAATCGAGCGCCCTCGGCTTCGCCACGACCTGGGCGAGGTGGTCATGGTGGAAGATCGCGCGCCCGCAAACTGGACGGACGATTTGCAGGCCTCCGGTTACAGCATCCGCGATGTGGGTTCCTGGTCTCGTTTGATGGGCGGCGTCAACGCTGTCCACCGTCTGTCCGAGGATGTCTGGAGCGCCGGCGCCGACCCGCGCCGCTCGAGCTACGCCGTGACGAGAGGACGATGAAGGACCTTGTCAGGGAAACTCGGCTTGAGCCGGCGGGGACATTCCATAGCCTCCTGTGCCTCCCAAAAAACCCGCGCCGGCCGATCCGCGGTGTTGTGGAACGGCGCGGAGGCGCGTAAGTGAGACGCATGCGTCCGGGTCGAACCGGCGCTTCGTCCCAACCCGTGGAACCGGTCTTGCCATGGATACGCCCGCCCGCACCGCCCTGCAAACGGTCAGCGACTTCACCTTCGCCTTGCGGTTCGAGGAGATCCCGCCCGCCACCGTCGAGATGGCGACCCTGCTGACGCTCGACACCCTGGGCGTAGCGGCGGCGGCGACGCGGATGCCGGCTGCCGAGATCGCGCGCGACACGGCGGCGATGCTCTTCGCGGCCGGCGCGGATGCGCCCTCGGCCCGGATGCTGTTCGATACGCGCCGGGTGAGCCCTGCGGGGGCGGCCTACGCCGGCGCGACGCAGATCGACAATCTCGACGCCCACGACGGCTACCAGCCGGCCAAGGGGCACATCGGCGTCGCGGCCCTGCCCGCCCTCGCGGCCTTCGCCGACACGCTGCCCGCAGTCTCGGGGCGCGAGGCGCTCGTCTGCATGGTGCTCGGCTACGAGATCGGCGCGCGCGCGGGCGTCGTGCTGCATGCGACCGTCTCGGACTATCACACCTCGGGCGCCTGGAACGCCCTAGCCGTCGCGGCCATCGGCGCGCGCCTCAGGGGGCACGATGCCGGCCAGCTCCGCCAGGGGCTCGGCATCGCGGAATACCACGGCCCGCGCAGCCAGATGATGCGGGAGATCGACAACCCCTCGATGCTGCACGACGGCTCGGGCTGGGGTGCGCTCGCCGGGGTGACCGCCGCGTTTCTCGCCGAGCGCGGGTTCACCGGGGCGCCGGCGCTCACGGTCGAGGCGCCGGAGGTCGCGCACCGCTGGGCCGATCTCGGGTCGCGCTGGGAGACGGACCAGCAGTTCATCAAGCCCTACCCGATCTGCCGCTGGGCCCATGCGCCGATCGACGCGGCGCTAAGGCTTCGCCGCGCGCATGGCCTGAAGGCGGCCGATGTGGCGGCGGTCGAGATCGCCACCTTTCACGAGTCGTCGAGACTCGCCGGGGGCATGCCGGATACCAGCCCCCGGGCCCAGTACAGCCTGCCCTTCCCGGTCGCGGCGGCGATCGCCCGCGGAAAGGTCGGTCTGGAGGAAGTGACCGGGGACGGGCTCCGTGATCCGGAGATCGCCCGCCTGGTCGCCGCGACCACGGTCCGCGAGGAGGCGAAGTACAATGCCCGCTTCCCGGACAGGGGCCGTTGGGGCGACGTCACGCTGGTCCTGAAAGACGGACGCCGCCTCGAGTCGGGCGAGACCAACGCGCGCGGCGGCGCGGAGGACCCGCTGCCCAGGGCGGAGGTTGTCGCCAAGTTCCACGACTACGCGGCGCCCGTCGTCGGCGAGGCCCGCGCGCAAGAGATCGAGCAGGCCATCCTCGGCCTCGAACGGCCCGGTGCGGACTTCAAGCGCGCGATCGACTTGTCCCTGCCGAACCGGCCTTCCGAGGCATAGCCGGACATCGCGAGCCGGTCGAGGACCGATGTCGTTGGAGGGATAGCCCGCAGGTTTCCCGCAGCGAACACACCCTCGGCAGCAAGCGCGGCGAGATACCAAACGGAGTCTCGGCGTTGCATTTGACACGGTCTTGATAGTTACCGATCGGTAACGTCAGCTTATCGTCTCTGGCCGAACAACCGATTGTTCTCACTTCGTATTTCGGCATTGGCGCGCTGATACGGCGGGTGGTTACCGTTCGGTGACGCATTTCCCGCAGATGTTGCCAGCCGCGGCGCGGCGCTTCTGTGTAACCAACTGTTCCACAACAGATCTCTTTCTCTGGCACGAAATATGCTTAAGAACAGGTAGTGGGGCGGAAGGCTGTCCATCGGCCAGCACCCTTGGGCAGGCCCCACGATCGAGGGATGACAACGGCCAGGGGGTCTCTGAAATCCAATCGCTAGGCGCGGACCAAGTTTCCCCAGAGGAGGCCGGGATCGTGACCCAAGGCCGGACAAACGGCCAGAAGACCAAACGCTAAACAGGGAAGCGAACACGGGGTGTGAAAATTAGCTTTTCTTTCGGTTGGAGTGGACTTGCCATCGCATCGGTCGCCTTGATCGCGGTCTTGGCGGGTTCGTATGCGGGGGCTGAATACTACACCTCGCGAAGCTCCTTCTGCGGCGGCGTTTGCCACGTCATGGAGGAGCAGTACCAGGCCTGGAAAAAGTCGGGGCACCATGCGCCGAAGGTCGAAGCGGAGAAGCAGGCCAGCTGTATCGATTGCCACTTCCTTCCCGGCGGGCATGCGTCGTTCAAGGGAAAGATGGAGGGGATCAGGCATCTCGCCGCGTACCTCTACGACCCTGACTTGCACCTGCCGATCCGCCCCGTGGTCGAGGACGGCGCCTGCCTTCGGTCGGGTTGCCACGCGATAGAGAAATTCCAGGACGAGGAGGTCGAGTACGGCGAGAAAAGCACCTTCAAGCACAAGGCGCACTTCGAGAAGGAGACCCTGAAGGGCCAGAAGCTTTTCTGCGACACCTGCCATGTCAAGCATTCGGCGGAAAAGCACTTCGAGACCCCGAAGGGTGTTTGCTTCACCTGCCATTTGAGGCCGGCGGATCCCCAAGAGGATGCCCCGATCGCCGATCAGCCGAAGCTGGTTCAGGCCAGTCTCGATCCGGGCGCGACGGAAGGCCTCAACAGCAATGGCGCCAACAACGGCGTCAAATATGGAGCGACCGTCGGTTTCAACGAGGGGGCCAACAAATGCGCCCTCTGCCACAAGATTCCGACCAAGTCCCTGCAACAACAACTCTCCGCCGACGACGAGAGCAAGAAACCCATCACCCACGAGACCCTCGAAAAGGCCAAGGTGCCGTGCGAGAGCTGCCATCGGCACCAAGTCGCGGCCTCGGACCGGATCAAGACGGACGAGTGCCTCAATTGTCACAGTGCCTCAAAGGAGCTGTCTTCGAAGGGCCGCGACGGGAAACTGATGCACGACGAGCACGTGGCCGGGCGACGGGCCGACTGCGTCGAGTGCCATCAGCCGTCTCAACACGGCGCCAAGAAGGACTATCTGGACGGCGTCCGCACCGCTTGCGCGGAGTGCCACGACGATCAGCATCGCTTCCAGAACATGCTGCTGGCGGGCGCTAGGGTGAGCGAAAACGTTTCGCCGACCCCCGCCCTCATGGATGCCGTCACGACCAACTGCGCCGGCTGTCATACCAAGCCCAAACACAGCAAGGGTCAATTGGTGAAGACCGGTTCCGGCGAGACCTGTGTGAAATGCCATACGCCGGAACACGACAAGATGCTCGACGACTGGAAGGACGTGCTCGAAAGAGAGGTCGGGTTCGTCAAGGAAACGGAAACCGAAGCCCTCGAGGCGCTGGCCGCGGTGGAGGGCAAGCTTGATGCCGCGAAGCTGGAAGAGGCCAGCGAGATGATCGCCACGGGCCAGGAGCTTCTGAACATCGTTCAAGTCGGCAACGGCGTCCACAACAAGAAGTACTCGATCATGATTCTGGATGAAGCGATCACGAACTTCGAAGACACGATCGATTTATTGGACAGCGAGAACTGAATAAAGAGAAAACATTTGCCTTTTCGATCAACGCACTATCGAGCGCTAGGAAATGAAAGGGAGAATTGGACATGACTGAAATGACGAAGTCGACGATCGGACGGCGCCAAGTGCTCAAAGGCGCCGGCGTGGTGGCCGCCGGGACGGCGGCCCTCGCGACGCCGGCCAAGCAGGCCGAGGCGGCCAAGAAGGCGCCGCGGTGGGCCATGGTCATGGACCTGCGCCGCTGTATCGGCTGCAGTGCCTGCACGGTGGCCTGCAAGGCGGAAAACAACGTCTCTCTCGGCCGGTACAGAACCGTCATCCAGCGCAAGATGATCGGGACCTTCCCCCATGTGAAGAAGATCAATCTTCCGCTGATGTGCAATCACTGCACGAGCAACAAAGACGACCCGAACTCCGAGGTTCCGCCCTGTGTGAAGATCTGCCCGGAGTATCCGGGCGAGCGGCAGACCTACGTAACGCCGGAAGGCAAGAAGATCCGCTATCGCGGCGGGGCGACCTACAGGCGACCCGACGGGTTGATCCTAATCGACGCCGAAAAATGCATCGGCTGCGGCAAGTGCATCGACGGCTGTCCCTACGGTGTCCGCTCCTTCGACCCCTTCACCAAGGCCGGCAAGAAGCCCGAGAAGCAGGCCGTGGACAAGTGCGACTTCTGCAAGCACAGGATCGACAACGGTGTCGAGCCAGCCTGTGTCAACACTTGCCTGGGGCGGGCGCGGATCTTCGGTGATCTCAACGATCCGACGAGCATGGTCTCGCAGCTGGTCGCGGAGCACAATCTCGAAGACAGTGTCCTGCGTCCAGAAGAAAAGACGAATCCGCACGTGTTCTACATCGATCCGGACAACCTGCTGAAGACGGCCTACACGAAGCAGCGGGAAAAAGGCAATTTGGAGCACTACGTTGACACGCTGGATGGCTAAGGCCCCATCAGGACATAGGAGGACATTCGAAATGAAGAGCCTTAACAGACGTAACTTCATGAGCCTGTCTGCGGCCAGTGGTGCTGTCCTCGCGGCCGGGGCCGTCGATAGCCGGCCCGCTTTGGCAGGAAGCGTCACCTTCGCCAAGGGGGGTAAGGATTTCTCGCCCATCACGGGCAAGGAAAGGACAGCGATCCCGACCGCCTGTTGGCAATGCGTGACCCGCGATGCCATGATCGGATTCGTCGAGGACGGACGCCTCGTCAAGCTCGAGGGGCATCCCGATTCGATCCGGACCAACGGCGTGATCTGCGCCAAGGGCCAGGCGGGCGTCAACCAGGTCTACTTCCCGGACCGCATCCTCTATCCCTTGCGGCGAGTCGGCAAGCGCGGCGAGCACAAGTGGAAGAGGGTCAGCTGGGACGAGGCCCTGGATGAGATCGCGGGGCGCTTGAAACCGCTCCTCGATGCCGGCACGCCCGAGAAGTTCATGTACCAGTACGGTCGCAACAAGGCCAGCCAGGCGAAAGTCAGCTACGACTTCCTGCACGCCTTCGGGACCAAGACCATCGGCAACCACACGTCCATCTGCGAAGGCGGCAAGTGGACCAGCCAGGAGCTCATGTGGGGCGGCCACTACGACAACTGGGACTTCGACAAGACCGACTTCGTGCTGATCTTCGGTAGCAACCTACTGAACACCCATACCAATCACATTCCGGTCTCTCAGAAGCTCATCGAGGCCCATGTGGGCCGCAAAGTGCCGGTCTATGCGTTCGACGTGCGGCTGACCAACACCGCGGCCCATGCCGACGAGTGGATTCCCATCAATGTCGGCAAGGACGGCCTGGTGGCGTTGGCCATGGTGAACGTCATCATGAACGAGGGTCTCTACCGGAAGGACCTCTTCAAGTTCATGAAGGTCACTGCGGACCGCAAGGCTTCGGTGGACGACAAGATCGCCGCCGTCAAGGAACGGGTGGCCAAGTTCACGCCGGAGTTCGCCGAGAAGGAGAGCATGGTGCCGGCCGACAAGATCCGCGATTTGGCCCGGGGGTTCGCCAAGGCGAAATCGGGTGTCGTGGTCAGCTATCGCGGCACCATCGCACACCAGAACGGCGCCGATCAGGAACGGGCCATGATGCTGCTGGCGGCCGTCACCGGCAACGTCAACAGCCCCGGCGGTCGCTGCCAGGGGGTCGGTGCGGGTTGGAAGGCTCCGTCGTCCAAGGTCGGTCAGAAGACCGGCGGCAAGCTCCGTGGTCTGGACGTCAACGACGGCTTTCCCGGCCAGGTGGCCTACCCGACTCACCACGTCAGCAACCAAGTGCTGAAGATGATCAAGGACGGCAGCAACGGCCGCCCGGACGTATACATGTGGTCCTGTTACAACCCGGTCTACGTCAACGGCGAGGTCAACGAGAACCGCGAGATCATGAAGGACGAGAGCCTGATGCCCTTCCTGGTGAGCGTGAACATCGTCTACGACGAGTCCTCGTCGCTCGCCGACATCATCCTGCCCGACGTCACATATCTGGAGCGGTGGGACTGGGAGGACATGGTCTCGCCGGTCCAGGTGGCCGAGCATTACTTCCGCCAACCCCTCATCAAGCCTCTCGGCGAATCGCGGGATATCGCCGACATGTGGGTCGGTTTGGCGAAACGGCTTGGCATCGAGCTGGCCTGGAAGGACAAGAAGGACTTCGTTCGCCAGTCCTGCGAGATGACCCCGGGCGTGAAGGAGGCCGGTGGCTTCGAGTACATGAAGAAGCACGGAATCTGGCACGACAAGAACGCCAGGCCGGACTACCTCGCCTTCGAGACCAAGATCCCGGCCTCCGCCCTCCAGGCGGATGGCGTGATCTTCGACGAGGCCTCCGGCGTCTACTGGAACTGGCACAAGTCCAAGGCCAAGAACGAGGCCGAGGCCAAGTCGGTCGGCTACCAGAACACGCCGAGTTCCTACAAGGGCTACGTGGGCCAAGAGGTCGACGGCGAGGTCTATCGCGGCTTCAAGCCGGACAAGGTCAACAAGTCCGGTTTCCTCGAGTTCTACTCCGAGCTCATGAAGGCCAAGGGGATGCCGGTCTTCCCGACCTATACGCCGATCCCCGAGCACGCGGTCATGGCCAAGGACGAGCTCCATCTCACCACCTACAAGGTTGCCGTGCATACGCACTCGCGGACGTCTCACTGCAAATGGTTGTCCGAGATCTATCACGACAATCCGGGATGGATGAATCCGAAGACCGCGGCAGAGCGCGGACTCAAGGACGGTGACGAGATCCGGGTGCACAACAAGCTCGGCGAGATCACCACGAACGTCCACGTGACCGAGGGAATCATCCCTGGCGTCATCGCCATTTCCTACCATGTGGGTCGCGAACATTCGGGCCGTTACGGCTCGGGCAATCGGTCCCCGATTCCGGGTGTCGCCGACGATCCGGATTTCAAGAACAAGTGGTGGGACAAGCACGGGGTTCATCCGAATACCATCATTGCCAGCTCGCCGGATCAGATCAGCGGCCAGCAGAGGTGGATGGATAGCGTGGTGCGAGTCGAGAAGGCCTGAGCCAAGAGGGAAAACCACACGAAAGGAGGATGAAGCATGGCAAACGCCCGGAAGGACATGGCTGAGACGGCTTCTTCACGGAGCCACGTGTACGGCCTCCTGGCCGCGATCTTCCGGGCCGAGCCCTCCGCCGCATTTCTGGCACAGATGAAGTCATCCGAGTTCTCGAATGTTCTCAAGTCGCTGGACATCTCACTGGGCGACGACTTCCAAGACACTCCCTGTGACCAACTTGCCGAGGGCCTGGCCGTTGAATTTACGAGATTGTTCATCGGACCGGGCCCTCACATTTCCCCCCACGAATCCATGAACATCGAATTCGAGAACCCGATGGAGGCGACCCTGTGGGGCCCGCAAACCGTAAAGGTGAAGAAGTTCATCGAGGCCGCCGGACTGGAATACGGCGACTCTTTCGACGGCATGCCCGACCACGTGAGCGCCGAGCTGGAGTTCATGCAGCGGCTTGCCACGAAGGAAGCGGAAGCTTGGGAAGAGCCGAACGAGGAGTTCGCCACGAACATCCTGAAAATCGAGGAGCGGTTTCTCGACGAACATCTTTCCCGCTGGATCTCTCGATTTTGCGACAAGGTCATCGCGACCTCCGAGGGTCCCTTCTACCGGGAATTCGCGGAAGTAACGAAAGGCTTCCTCGAATACGAGGGCGAGAGCCTGCAAGCCTTCAACGCGAGTGCAGGCAACGGAAAAGGTGATTCCGGTTGACCGAGGTCGAGAGGCCTCTGCGCGCATGTAACCTGGGAGATGTCAGATGAAACCATCGCTATGGCTTGCACTCCTCTTCTCGGCGATCCTGGTGACCACGGGCACATACGCGCAGGATGAACCGAACCCCTTGATAGGAAGCCATCTTTATCGCTCCTACTGCTTCGTCTGCCATGGGGTGGACGGCGGGAGCGGCGGGCCCATTGCAAGAAACCTCAACCTTGAACCGGCCGATCTTTCCTCCGAGCGATACCAGAAGACAAAAGTAGAGAACCTGGCCACGCTGATCGGGGGCTACCGCAGGCGGGAAGAGTCGGGCATGCCGAACTGGAGCATGGTGCTGACCCGGGCGGACCTGCTCGATATCGCGGCATACATTACCGTCATGACCCAGAAAGATCTCAGGTTCAGAGGGGACACGCGACGCGGACGGGCTATTTTCAAAAGGGCCTGTGCAGCTTGCCATGGCACGATTGGCGAGGGAAAAGGCCTTCTTGCACACCAGATTGGCGTCTCCATGATGGATTTCACGAAATCCGAAAATATGAAGAAGCTAAGCGATGAGGATCTTATAGTCTTCGTCCGGGACGGTAGCGGAGATTACATGCCGTCTTGGAAAGGGATCCTCAGCGACAGCGAAATTGCCGATGTCGCCTCCTACGTCCGCATGTTGGCGAGATAGCGACACCTGGGCTTGTTTGGGGAGTCGGGCGGTCTTGTTGCGTTGACGCCCGTGTGAGGTAGAATCCTCGTCCCTAGGGAGAACGGGCGGCCATGCGCCAAAGCAACCAGCGGTGCCTAGCGGTGACGGCGCAGTGTCTCGGCGCCGCCCTGTTGGTCGCGCTGCTCTCCTTCTGCTCCCCCGCGGCGCAGACCATCGCGCCGGAGGACCTCGCGGACTATCTCGAAAAGGGCAAGGCCGGAAAGACCTTCAACCTGGTTGATCTGCGTCCGGACGAGGCCTTTTCCGACCTGCACCTGCCGGGTGCGATCAACATCCCATACGAACGCCTGGCCGCGGATCGACTGCTTTTTCTCGATGGTCTGCCGGTCATTTTCTACGACGAGGCCGAACTCGACGTCGGCCGTCTGAAGAAAGCGGTCGGCGCAAGGCTGCCTCGAAACGTGGTGGTTCTCGAAGGAGGCTTCCGCGGTTGGCTGGCGGCCCGTCTCCCGGTCACCGGGGGCACATAGCCGGCGTCCCGAGCCTCGAACCAGCAGCTGAACACCGCCGGAAAGCGAGTCTGGCCCGACACCGGGACAGGAACGGCTGCGGACCCTGTGGGCAAACCTTCTTCCCGGAAGAAAATGCGGATACGAATTGCTTCCTGTGCCAGAATGACTGGGGGGATCGGAGAGGAATGGTCGGCGATACTGGAGGAAAAAGATGCGGGTGGTGGTCGTGGTCACCGCGTTGCTGGTTGTCATCGCGGGCGCCTGGTGGTGGGCCAGCGTTCCGCGCACACCCAAGGAGCTTTACGAAGCGCGGTGCTCGGCCTGCCATGCGCTTGCCGACCTCTCGCGGCGCCGGCCCGAGGAGATGGTCGCGATCATCGATACCATGCGCCATCGCAATGGCGCGGCCTCGGTGATCGGCGAGACGGAGGCGCAGGAAATCATCGGGTACTTGAAAAGCTTGAAAGACCCCTGAGCGCTCGAGCCCGCGGATCTATCCGCCCCGCAACGAATGAGGTTCGGACCTGACGGTCCGGGCATCGCACCGGTTTGCCGCAGTATGCTGTCGCGGCGACGGCGGCAGGGGGAGCGCGCGCCTCGCGATGGATTGCAGGATCGTTCCCCGACTGCGGGCAAAGGTGCTATAGTACACTACAAAAAGGCCGATCGGGTCAGTGCCCGCCACCTGCGTGCTCGCCCGATCGATCGATCGGACCCTGGTCCGCTGGTGGCTGCTGGCTTGCGCGACGGTACACTCGACAGGGCGTAGCCGGCGTTGCCTTGACCCCGGGTGGAGGCTCGCATGATTCGCGCCATCCTCCAGGTGCTCGTACTCGCCGTGGCGTTCGGTTCCGCGCTGGCGGCCGAACCGACCGCTGTGCGGTTCGGATTGACGGCGGTCGTGGTGCGGGAGAACCTGCAGCTCTACGACCGCTGGTCCGCCTATCTGAGCAAGCATATCGGCCGCCCTGTCCATTTCGTTCAGGCGCGGTCCTATCGCGAGATCATGGGTCTCCTGGAAGTGGGCGGGCTCGATTTTGGCTGGATCTGCGGCTATCCCTTCGTGCAAAAGCGCGATCCGGAATTTCTCGAACTCCTCGCCGTTCCGGTCTTCGAGGGGGCGCCGCTCTACCGCTCCTATATCATCGTGCCCCGCGACAGCCCCTTTGCCGCCCTGGCCGATCTGGAAGGCCGGGTGTTCGCTTTGTCCGACCCGGACTCCAACTCCGGCTATCTGGTGCCACAGGCGATGCTGGCCCGGATGGGGCACAGGCCGGACGACTTCTTCCGGCTCAGTTTCTTTACCTACAGCCATGCCGAAACGATCGAAGCGGTGGCCGAAGGACTGGCCGACGGCGGCGCAGTCGATTCCTATGTTTGGGAATATCTGAACAGGACCCAGCCGGACCTGACCGCGCGAACCCGGATCATCGTGCGCTCCGAGACGTTCGGATTCCCGCCGCTCGTGTCCCGCCTGGGGATCGATCCGGAGCTGCGCGGCGGCATGGCCGCGGCGCTGGTCGGCATGACCGCGGAGCCCGAGGGGCGCGAACTGCTTGCCGCGTTCGCGCTGGACCGTTTCGGCACGTTCCCGGAGAGCCTCTTCGACTCGATTCGCCAGACCGCGGACAGCCTGCGTCAGGTGCCGCTGGTCGCGCCGCCGCCGGACCGGACCGTCCGCATCATAGGGGACTCCGAATGAGCTGGTACCGGCCACGGTCCTGGAGCTTGTCGGTCAAGATTCCCGTCACTCACAGCGTGATGATCGTCGGGGTGGCGCTCACCATAGGCGTCGTGGTCGTGGCTCAGGCCTGGGTGCAGTTCCGCGAGGAGCTGGAGGAGAAGGCGCTTCTTCTGGCCCGCGACGTTGCCACCGCCGCCCCCGGGGCGATCCTGCGGAACGACTACTGGACCCTTTACAATACGCTCAGGCAAACGGCGTCGCACATGCCGGCCCGGATCGGGGAGCCGCGCCTCCTGTCCGGCATGGTGCTCGATACGGACGGCCAGGTGCTCGCGCACATCGACCCGATGAACCATCCCCTCGGCCTCGCCCTGGACCCGGTGGACGAAGCCGAGCGGCGCCTGCTCGATGACGCCTTGCGAACCGTGACGCCGAGCATCGTCACGGGCAGCAGCGGCGGCAGCGACTTCATCGAAGGCGTGGTTCCCATAACCTTCGACCAGAAGCGTCTCGGGGTGGTCCGCATTCGCGTGTCGATGGCCGAGCTGGAGGGGCAGATTTGGCGGGCGGGTTTCACCGTCCTGGTTCTGACCCTGGGCCTGGCCGCGGCGGGCAGCCTTCTGGGGGCGCTGATCTCGTCGCGCATGGTGGGCCGGCTGAAGGCCTTGGCCGAGGGCATGGAAACGGTCGGCCGCGGCGAGGTTTCGCAGGTTCGCCCGCTCGCCGCCACCAATCGCGACGAAATCGGCCAGTTGGTCGCGAGGTTCAACGAGATGGCGGCGGAGCTGGCGGAGAAGAAGCGGCTGGAGGAGAAGCTCGCCCTGAGCGAGAAGCTGGCGAGCCTGGGTCAGATCGTTGCGGGCGTCGCCCATGAGGTCAACAATCCCCTGGGAGGAATGCTCAACTGCATCAACACGTTGAAGACGCATCCGGACGATCCCGCGCTGCTGCGGCGCTACTTGCCGCTCTTGGAGAAGGGGCTCCACCGCATCGGTGCGACCGTTCAAGGGCTCTTGGTCGAGTTGCAGAACGAAGGCGAGCCGGCGCCCTGCGACCTCGCCTGTCTTTCGGACCTGAGGGAGCTGGTCGCCGCCGAGATCGGCGACCGGAAGATTGTACTCCGCTGGGACAACGGTGTGCCCGGCAAGACCTGCCTCGGCTGTTCTTGCCCCAACCTCCAGCAGGTCCTCCTGAACCTCATGAACAACAGCATTAGGGCCATGCCGGACGGCGGAACCCTGGACTTCCGCTCGTGCCGCGAGAACGATTCCCTGGTGATGGAGGTGGAAGACAGCGGGGTCGGCATCCCCAAGGAACACAGGCGGCACCTGTTCGATCCGTTCTTCACCAGCCGGCCCAACGGGACCGGACTGGGACTGTGGGTGACCTACCAGCTGGTCCAGAGAATGCATGGGACCATCCAGGTGGAAAGCGAGCCCGGGCAGGGCAGCCTGTTCCGCGTGCGCCTGCCGCTCGACGGCGACGCGGCGAAGGAGACGACCCGGTGACGACGGCCGGTGAATCGGCCCCCGGCGCGCCACGGGTTCTGTTGGTCGAAGACGACGAGATCATGCGCCTGTCGCTGGACGACCGGTTGCGCATGGAGGGGATCCCGGCCACCAGCGTCTCCGACCTGGCGGGGGCGCGGCGCGAATTGGCGAAGGGTGGTCTCGACCTCGTGGTGACCGACGTCCGGTTGCCCGACGGATCCGGCCGGACCTTGTTCGAGGAGGTCTGCCGGCAACACCCGGGGACGCCGGTGATTCTCATAACCGCCTATGTCTCGGTGCCCCAGGCCGTGGCGCTGATCAAGGCCGGCGCCGTCGACTATCTAACGAAGCCGTTCGACATCGAGGCGTTCATAAGCCTGGTCAAGCGGACGCTCTCGAGGGTTTCCGACGCCCATCAGGCGGAACTCACGGATATGGATGGCATGAAATTCCGGGCCGGCAGCGGCGCGCTCGGAAAGAGCCCTGCCATGCGCCGGATCGAAGACGTGGTCGCACGGCTGCGCGATGTCGACAGCTCGGTGCTCCTGACCGGCGAATCGGGCGTCGGCAAGGAAGTGGTCGCCCGTCTGGTCCACCACAACAGCCGCCGCGCCGGCGGACCCTTCGTCGCGATCAACTGCGCCGCCATTCCCGGCGAACTCGTGGAGAGCGAGCTCTTCGGCCACGAACGCGGGGCCTTCACGGGCGCCGACCACCGCCGTATCGGCCGGTTCGAACTGGCCGAAGGGGGTACCCTGTTCCTGGACGAGATCGCGGAAATTCCACCGGAGGTCCAGGTCAAGCTGCTGCGGGTCCTCCAGGAACGAAAAATCGAGCGGGTCGGCGGGGCCGTCCCCATAGCCCTCGACGTGCGCGTGATCGCGGCCACCCAGGTCGATCTCGACGAGGCGATGCGAAACGGCCGCTTCCGGTCCGATCTCTATTGGCGGCTGAACGTCATTCACGTCGCCATCCCGCCGTTGCGGGAGCGCAGCGAGGACATCGTCTTTCTGTCGCGGAAGTTCGTCGCGGAGCACGCGCGCGCGATGGAAAAGCAGGTGACGGGACTTTCGAGGCAGGCCGAGGCGCGCCTGCTGGACATGCCCTTCCCGGGCAATGTCCGGGAGCTGAAGAACCTCTTGGAACGGGCTGTCGCCCTCTGCGCCGGTCCCCAGCTCCAGGAGCATGATCTCTTTGTCCTGGAGTTGGAGGAGGCCGAGGTCGGGGCAGGGCCGCCCTCCCTCAAGGAGGCCGTGGCGACGACCGAACGCGCGGCCATCCGCTCTGCGCTCACGCGATCGGATTGGTCGATCACCAAAGCCGCCGAGGCCCTGGCGATTTCCCGCAAGAATCTGTGGGAAAAGATGAAGCGCTACGGTATCGAGCGGTGAAATCCGGCGTCTTTATTCGTTAACGATCCCTGGTCTCGAGCCCCCCTCCGTTTTGCCGCCGGCGATCCAGCCGGCGACAGCAATTGACCTATGTCAAAGACACGGTCGGCCTTTTGGTGGTCTGATACAGGCTGTCCGTAACGGGGAAGCGAGAGGCGCTCATGGCCGTGGTATTTTTTGGTGCCGCGCGGAGCGCTCGCTGGGCAATGGCGTGTCCAGGGGCTTTGGCCGCCTGGCGCGAACCCCGACCGCGGGGCACGCTTCCTTCATCGAATTCCCTCGCCAACGGCTGAGCCGGCGCATGACCGGCGACGGCCAGAGTGGGGACGCCAAGGCCGTCGGGGCGGTTCTCGTGCTGGGCGGCGGGATCGCCGGCATGCAGGCGTCGCTGGATCTCGCCAACGGCGGCTACAAGGTTCACCTGGTCGAGAAGAAGTCGGCGATCGGCGGCCACATGGCCAAGCTCGACAAGACCTTCCCGACCAACGACTGCGCCATGTGCACGATCTCGCCGCGCCTGGTCGAGGTCGGGCGCCACCCCAACATCGAGCTTCTCCCCGACAGCGAGCTCCTTGGCCTAGAAGGCCGGGCCGGGGACTTCACCGCCACCGTCCGCACCCGGCCGCGCTATATCGATCTCGACAGGTGCAACGGCTGCGGCAAGTGCGCCGAGGTTTGCCCGGAGCGGCTGTCCAATCCCTTCGACGAGGGACTGGGCGAACGGCGGGCCGCCTACAAGCTATACCCCCAGGCGACCCCCGACGCCTTTGCCATCGAAAAGCGCGGCGTCGCGCCCTGCCGCGATGCCTGTCCCGCCGGCCAGCGTGCCCAGGGCTATATCTCGCTCCTGCGCGAGGGGCGCATCGACGAGGCCTACCGGGCGATCAAGGAGGACAATCCCTTCCCCGGCATCTGCGGCCGCATCTGCGACCACCGCTGCGAGACCGCGTGCAGCCGGGGCAAGGTCGACGAGCCGGTCAATATCCACGGCCTCAAGCGATTCATCGCCGACGCGTTCTATGCGGGACCGCGCGTCAAGCCCGAGCCGGCGCCCCGCCGCTACGACGAGCGCGTCGCCATCATCGGCGCGGGCCCCTGCGGGCTGACGGTGGCCCAGGACCTCTGCCTCGAGGGCTATCCGGTTACGGTCTTCGAGGCGCTGCCGGTCGCCGGCGGCATGCTGCGGTTCGGCGTTCCCGACTTTCGGCTGCCCGCCGCCATCGTCGACCGCGAGGTCCGGGACATCGTCGATCTCGGCGTCGACCTCAGGCTCGGCGCGCCGGTCGAGAGCCTCGACGACCTGCTCGACGAGGGCTACGCCGCGGTGCTCATGGCCGTCGGCGCCCATGAGGGGATCCGCCTGCCGATTCCCGGCGGCGATCTCGACGGAATTCTCATCAACACCCGGTTCCTGCGCGACGTGCGGCTGGCGGAGCTCGGCGCCGAGGGCGCGCGGGATCCGCGGCCGGACATCGAGGGCAAGCGCGTCCTGGTGGTCGGCGGCGGGGACGTCGCTGTCGACGTCGCGCGAACGGCCGTTAGGCTCGGCGCCCGCGACGTGCAGATGGCGGTGCGCGGTAGCGGCGGCAAGATGCCGGCGAAGGAGTCCGAGATCGCGCGGGCGCGCGAAGAGGGCATCCGGATGCACGTCGGCCTGAACTTCCTCCGCGTCGTCGACGACGGAAACGGGCGCGCGGCCGGCCTCGAGTGCCAGCGCGTAGAGCGCTTCGAGACCGACGAGACCGGACGTGCGGTGCCCCTGACCGCGCCGGGCTCCGAGCACGTCCTGGCCGCCGACGTGATCGTCTTCTCCGTCGGCCAGCGGGTCGGTCTGGCTTTCATCCCGGACGACGCCGGCGTGGGCGTCACGCCCGCACGGACCATCGCCGTCGATCCCGACACCTTTATGACGGATCGTCCCGGTATCTTCGCGGCCGGCGACAGCATCAGCGGCACCGCCTTCGTCATCGAGGCCGTGGCCGGCGGCCACAGTGTCGCCAAGGCAATCCACCGTCATCTGCGGGGCGAGACCATGAAGACGGCCCGGCCCGCCGGGCCGCCGGTCGCGGAGCTCTCGCAACAGGAGATCGACACCCGCCTTCTCAAGGGCGAGATCGACTACGCGCCCCGCACGCCGATGCCCGAGATCACGGTCGCCGGCCGCGCGGGCAATTTCACGGAAATCGAGCTCGGCTACAGCGAGCAAGAGGCCATGGCCGAGGCCGAGCGCTGCCTCTCCTGCGGCATCTGTTCGGAGTGCCTGACCTGCGTCCAGGCTTGCGGTGTCGACGCCATCGACCACGAGATGGAGGAGTCGACGCGCCGGATTCACGTGGGCGCCGCCATTCTCGCCCCCGGCTTCGAACCGTACCGCGCGGAGCTGTCCGAGGAATTCGGCCTGGGCCGCTATCCGAACGTCGTCACCTCGCTGCAGTTCGAGCGGCTGCTGAGCGCGTCGGGGCCGACCAACGGACAGGTGAAACGCCCCTCGGACGATCGCACGCCGAGGAAGATCGCGTTTCTGCAATGCGTCGGCTCGCGCGACCAGACGCACGATTACTGTTCGGCGGTCTGCTGCATGTACGGGGCCAAGCAGGCCATCATGGCCATCGAGCACGAGCCCGAGACGCAGGCCCAGGTGTTCATGATGGACGTACGCGCCTTCAGCAAGGGCTACGAGGCCTATTACCGGCGCGCCCGCGACAAATACGGCATCGAGTATACGCGCTGCCGCATCTCGTCCCTCAAGGAGGATCCCGCGACCGGTGACCTGATCGTGAAGTATGTCGACCGTGCGGCGCCCACAGAATCCGGGGTCCACGAAGTGGCCTTCGACATGGTCGTGCTCTCCGTCGGCATGGAGGTCTCCGAGGGCGTGCGCGAACTCGGCCGCAAGCTGGGGCTCGAGCTCGACGATCACGGCTTCTGCCGGACCGTGCAGTTCGACCCGGTGCACACCAGCCGGCCCGGCGTCTACGCGGTGGGTCCCTTCCGCGAGCCCAAGGACATCGCGGAATCCTTGATCGAGGCCAGCGCGGCGGCGGCCTCCGCCGAAGGGATGCTGGTCGGCGGCCGCGGCACCCTGACGCGCGCTCCCGCCTATGCGGCGGAGCGCGATGTCGCCGAGGAGGACCCCAGGATCGCGGTCTTCGTGTGCCACTGCGGCACCAACATCGGCGGCGTCGTCGACGTCCCGGGCGTCGCTTGCTACGCGCGCTCGCTGCCCGGCGTCGTCGAGGCGGAGGAGAGCCTTTACGCCTGCTCCAAGGACAGCATCGAACACATAACCGAACGGGTGAAGGAGCTGAACGCGAACCGGGTCGTGATCGCCGCCTGTACGCCCTTGACGCACGAGCCCCTGTTCCAGGACAGCATCCGCGCCGCCGGGCTCAATCCCTACCTCTTCGAGATGGCGAACATCCGCAATCAGTGCTCCTGGGTGCACGGTCGCGATCCGGCGGTAACGGAAAAGGCCAAGGCGCTGGTGCGCATGTCGGCGGCCCGCGCGACCCAACTCGCGCCGCTCGAGACGGACAAGGTGCGCATGGGGCGCGCCGCCCTGGTGGTCGGCGGCGGCGCGGCCGGGATGACGGCGGCGCTCGAGCTCGCGGCCCAGAACTTCCCGGTACATCTGGTCGAGAAGAGCGACGCGCTCGGCGGCAACCTGCGCCGACTGCACTTCGGCATCGACGAGAGCGGGACCTCCACGAGCCTGCCGCTGGGCGCCGACGGCCGATATCTCGGCCCGCAGGACTTCCTCCGGCGGCTCCTCGGCGAGATCGAAACCAATCCACTGATCGCGGTCCACCTCGGGACCGAGGTGAGCGGCACCGCCGGTTTCGTGGGCAATTTCACCTCCACCCTTCGGCCGACCGACCCCGACGACCCGCCGTTCGAGGTGAGCCACGGGGTGTCGATCCTCGCGACCGGCGGCGTCGAGTACCGCGGCGACGAGTACGGCTACGGCGCCAGCCCGCGCGTCGTCACCCAGCAGGAATTCGAGGCGCGGCTCGTGGGGCAGGGGGACGCGGGCGCCGAGGAGGCCGCGCTGCCCGGGTCCGTGGTAATGATCCAATGCGTCGGTCCGGCGGAACGGTACTGCGCCCGCGTCTGCTGCACCTCGGCGCTGAAGAACGCACTCATGCTGAAGCGCCTCGACCCCGAAACCCGGGTCACGATCCTCTATCGCGACATCCGCGTCTACGGGTTCAAGGAGCGTCTCTACACCGCGGCGCGCGAAAGCGGCGTGCTCTTCGTCCGCTACGACGAGACCCGCAAGCCCGAGGTCCGCGTCGCCGAGGACGACGGCGTCGAAGTCACGGTCTGGGAGGACGTGCTCGGCCGCGACCTCGTGCTGCGGCCCGACCTCCTGGTGCTCAGCACGCCGGTCGTGCCCTCGGCGGCGGCGCAGGAGCTGGGGCGCCGGCTCAGGTTGCCGACCGACGCCGACGGCTTCTTCCTCGAGGCGCACATCAAGCTGCGGCCGGTGGATTTCCTGTCGGAAGGCGTGTTCATGGCCGGCATGGCCCATTATCCCAAGCTGCTCGACGAGGCGATCGTGCACGCCAAGGCGGCGGCGGCCCGGGCGGCGGCGCTGCTGTCGCAGGATGCGATCACGACGGGCGGCCGTGTCGCGGCCGTCGACCAGGCGCGCTGCGTCGCCTGCCTCACCTGCCTGCGGACCTGCCCCTACGGCGCGGCCAACATCGCCGCCGACCTGGCCGGGACCGGCGGCATCGCCGGGGCCGCGACCATCGAGAGCGCCCTCTGCCGGGGCTGCGGCCTCTGTGCCGCGGCCTGCCCGGCCGGGGCCATCGAGCTCAAGCACTACACCGGCGCCCAGGTGATGGCGAAAGTCGACGCGCTGTTCGAAGAGACCGCCAGGGAGGAGGTGCCGGCATGACCGCCACCGAGACCCCTTTCGAGCCGAGGATCGTCGCCTTTTGCTGCCGGCACTGCGCCTATGCGGCGGCGGACCTCGCCGGCACCTCGCGCCTCGCCTACCCGCCGGCGCTGAAGATCGTCGAGCTGCCCTGCACCGGGCGCGTCGATGTCCTCGAGTTGCTGCGCACCTTCGAGGACGGGGTGGACGGCCTCTTGGTCGCCGGTTGCCTCCCGGGACGTTGCCACTACCTGGCGGGCAACCTCCACGCCAGGCAGCGGGTGGACTACGCGCGGCGCTGGCTGGAGGACATCGGCCTCGAAGGCGAGCGCCTGCGCATGATCAACCTTTCCGCGGCGATGGGCGCGCAGTTCGCGGAGCTCGCCACGGAGATGGCCGAGACGATCAAGGACCTGGGCCCCAGCCCTCTCGGAACGCGGCAGACGGCGGGACAAGGCCTGTCGATCGGCTCCACGCCCTTGCCCGGCGAAGCGGTACACGATCATGGAGACGGACGATGATCGTCGCGAAACAGAAACCCCTTTCGGAACTCACCGCCATGCTGGACGGCTATCGCAACGTGCTTGCCGTGGGCTGCGGCACCTGCGTCACCGTCTGCTTCGCCGGTGGAGTAAAGGAGGTCGGGATCCTCGCCTCGGCGCTGCGGATGGCGCGGCGGCTTGACGGCGAGCCGATGTCGGTCGCCGAGACCACGGTTCAGCGGCAGTGCGAGGCCGAGTACATCGCGCCGCTCGCCGAGGGACTCGACGAGTTCGACGCCGTTCTGTCCCTGGGCTGCGGCGTGGGCGTCCAGACCCTGGCCGAGCGCTTCCCGGGCAAGCGCGTGCTCCCGGCGCTCGACACCGCCTTCATGGGCCTTCCCACGGAGCAGGGGGTGTGGGAGGAGCGCTGCCAGGGCTGCGGCCACTGCGTCCTCGACATCACCGGCGGCATCTGCCCGGTGAGCCGCTGCGCCAAGCAACTGATGAACGGCCCCTGCGGGGGCTCGCAGGGCGGCATGTGCGAGGTCGACACCGACACGCCCTGCGCCTGGCAGCTCATCTGGGAGCGCTTGGCCGGGCAGGGCCTGGCCGACCGCCTCCTGGAGATCCAGCCGCCGCGCGACTGGTCGACCAGCCGCGACGGCGGGCCGCGGCGCATCGTGCGCGACGATCTGCGCCTGCCCCCGGCAGAGGACGTCTGAAGGCAGAGGCCCGAACGATGGACCAAATCTCAGCCCCGGCACCGGCGGCGCAGGCCCCCGCCCCGGTTCGAAGGTTCAAGTCGGGAAGCAACCTCGAACGTATGCTCGCCGCCGGTCATTTCGCGGTCACCGCCGAGATCGGCCCGCCGAAGAGCCATGACGCCGAGGTGATTCGAAGGAAGGCGGCATTGCTCGAGGGCTGCGTCGACGCCGCCAACATCACCGACAACCAGACGGCGGTCGTGCGGCTCAGCAGCATCGCCAGCGGCGCCATCCTGGTCGGACAGGGGCTCGAGCCGGTCGTTCAGATGACCTGCCGCGACCGCAACCGCCTAGCCATGCAGAGCGACCTGCTCGGCGCGGCGGCGCTCGGCATCCGCAACGTGCTGTGCCTGACGGGCGATCATCAGTCGCATGGCAACCATCCGGGCGCCAAGAACGTCCACGACATCGACTCGATCCAAATGGTGCGCATGGTCAAGGAGATGCGGGACGAAGGCCTGTTCCAGTGCGGCGAGGAGATTTCCGGCGGCGGGCCGCCGCTCTTGATCGGCGCGGCGGCCAACCCCTTCGCCGACCCCTTCGAGCTGCGGGTGCACCGCCTGGCCAAGAAGGCGGCGGCCGGCGCCGACTTCATCCAGACGCAGCTCGTTTTCGATATGTCCCGGTTCCGCGAGTACATGAAGCGGGTCGTGGATCTGGGCCTGCACGAGAAAGTCGCGATCCTGGCCGGCGTCGGCCCGCTCAAGAGCGCCGGCATGGCGCGCCACATGCGCGACAAGGTCCCCGGAATGGTCGTCCCCGACGGCACCGTCGCGCGCATGGAGGCGGCCGTGGACGGCGTCGCCGCGGAGGACAAGCAGGCGCGGCGCGAGGCCTGGCGCGCCGAAGGGATCCGGATCTGTATCGAGCAGATCCGGGAGCTGCGGGAGATCGAGGGGCTGCGCGGCGTCCACATCATGGCGATCGAGTGGGAAGAGGCGGTACGGCCCATCGTCGAGGGCGCCGGCCTGTTTCCCCGGCCGGCACCGGAGGTGTGAGATGACGGCGGTGACAATGCCCGTGGCCGAGCCGCTCGCGGAGGTTGTTCTGCGGACTGCGGGTCAGAACGTCTACCGCTGCTACCAGTGCGTCAAATGCGCCAGCGGCTGCCCGCTCGCCGATGCCTTCGACCTCACGCCCGATCGCGTGGTGCGGAGCGTTCAGTTCGACGACGCGCAGGTTCTGGAGAGCAAAACGATCTGGCTGTGCGCGTCCTGCCAGACCTGTACGACCCGCTGCCCGCAGGAGGTCGACGTCGCGGCCGTCATGGACGCGCTGCGCATGGAGGCCAAACGGCGCGGCGTGACGCCGGCAGTGCCCGAGATCGACGTCTTCAACCGGTTGTTCCTGCGGCTGGTCGAGGCCTTGGGCCGGCTCTACGAGCTGGGCCTGAGCCTGGCGTTCAACCTGGCCCGGAAAAAACCCTTGCACGAGCTCGGGCTGGGGCTCGCGCTGTTCAGGCGCGGCAAGCTGAAGCTGCGCCCGCCCTTTGCGCGCTCTCGGCGAAAGGTGGCACCCGTCGCGCAGCGAGGCGACCGGGCCGTCGGCTTCTTCCCCGGCTGCGCGCTCGATTCGACCGCCGCCGAGTACGGCCGCACGGTGCGCTCGGTCGCCGCCGCCCTCGACCTCGAGCTGGTCGAGCCGCCGGGCTGGGTCTGCTGCGGCTCGAGCCCCGCGCAGATGTCCGACGCTACGCTGGCCAAGGCGCTGCCCATGGAGACCATCGGCAGCGTCGAACAGATGGGGTTCGACACGGTGTCGACGCCCTGCAGCAAGTGCTTCGCGCGGCTCAAGTCCGCCGAGCACGCGGTCACCCGGGACGCGGAGACGGCCGAGATGGTGCAGGAGCGAACGGGCTATGCCTACGAGGGGACGGTGACGGTGCAGCACCTGCTCGATACGCTGGTCGACCACGCCGGCCTCGAGGCCGTCGCGGCGCGCGTCGAACGCCCGCTCGCCGGCCTCAAGGTCGCCTGCTACTACGGCTGCCTCATCACCCGGCCGGCCAAGCTGACCGGCGCCGAGCATCCCGAATATCCGACGAAGATGGACGCCCTCATGCGCGCGCTCGGCGCCGAGCCCGTGGACTGGTCCTACAAGACCGAATGCTGCGGCGGCGCGCTGAGCGTCACGCAGACGCCGTTGGCGCTAGGCATGTCGCGTAAGGTCCTGGAGAATGCGCGCGACTGCGGGGCCGACGCGGTGGTCGCCATGTGCCCGATGTGCCACATGAACCTCGATACCCGGCAGCCGCAAATGGCGCTCGACGGCGCGACGCCGATATTCCACGCCACGCAACTCATGGTGCTCGCCTTCGGCCTGGGCGCCAAGGCGGCGGCGTTGAAGGGAAACGTGGTCGACCCCCGGCCCGTGTTGGAAGAGAGGAAACTCCTGACCTGACGAACCGGACCGGCCCGCCGCGACGCGCGTAAGACAGTCACGGAGCTGAACATGGGGCTTGAATTTCTCGAAGGAAACGAGGCCGTCGTCCGCGGGGCCCTGCGGGCGAAATGCGATTTCTTCGCCGGCTACCCGATCACGCCGTCGTCGACGATCCTGCAAAGCATGCTGGAGCTGCTGCCGCAGGCCGGCGGCATCGGGATTCAGGCCGAGGACGAGATTGCCTCCATCGGCTTTTGCATCGGGGCGGCCATGGCGGGGCGCAAGGTGCTCACGGCCACGAGCGGCCCGGGCATCAGCCTGTACAGCGAAAACATCGGTCTGGCCATCATGGGCGAGACGCCCATGGTGATCGTCAATGTCCAGCGCCAAGGGCCCGCCACCGGTTCCGCGACCAAAGGCGCCGAGGGCGACATTCAGTTCACCCGCTGGGTCACCTCGGGCGGGCTCCCGGTCATCGTCTTGAGCCCGGCCACGGTTGGCGAGAGCTACGAGCTCGCCTACAGAGCCTTCAATCTCGCCGAGCAGTACCGGGTGCCGGTCTTCCTGCTGACCAACAAGGAGATCGGCATGACGCGGGAATCCGTCGACCTCGACGCGATCGCGCTGCCCCCGCTCGTCGAGCGCAAGAGACCCGACGGCACCCAGGACTACCTGCCGCACGACTTCGAAACGGCAAGCGACGTGCCGGCGTTTTCGGACTTCGGCGGCGATCGGATTGCCCGTTACACGACCTCGACCCACGACAAGGGCGCCTACCTCACGGCCAGCCCCGCCGTGATCCAGGAGATGATCGACCACTACACGGCCAAGGTAGACGAGGCCGCCGACGACATCGCCCTGGTGCGGGAGGACTGTCAGGACGAGGCGGAGATCCTGGTGCTCAGCTATGGCGTCACCTCCAGATCCGCCGACGTGGCCGTGCGGCAGGCCCGGGCCAAGGGCGTCAAGGTCTCCGCCCTGGTCCTCCAAACGCTCTATCCGGTTCCCGCGAAGGCGATCGCCCGGGCGATGGCGGGTGTCAGGAAGGTCATAGTGCCCGAGATGAATATGGGGCAGTACCGGCTCGAGGTGGAGCGGCTGGCGCCCGCCGGCGTGGAGGTCGTGGGCGTGAACAAGATGGACACGACACTCGTCTCCCCCGGGGAGATCCTGGAGCAGGGAGGCCTGTCATGAGTACGATCGCATAT
>CAMYKD010000015.1:38824-53804 GCA_947258885.1 uncultured Kiloniellales bacterium
TTGCAGCTGCCCCCGGACAAGGTCGTGATCGTGACCGATATCGGCTGTATCGGCCTCTCCGACCGCTACTTCGTGACACACGGGTTTCACGGCCTGCACGGACGCTCAATCACCTACGGCTGCGGCCTGAAGCTGGCGAGGCCGGACCTGACCGTGATCGTCTTGAAGGGAGACGGCGGGTGCGGCATCGGCGGCACGCATCTCCTGAACGTCGCCCGCCGCAATATCGGCATCACCCTGATCGTAGGCAACAACTTCAACTACGGCATGACCGGCGGTCAGCACTCGGTCACGACTCCGACCGATGGGCTCACGGCAACCACGCCCTGGGGCAACGTCGAGGGCCCCATGGATATCTGCGGCACGGCCATTGCCGCGGGCGCCGCCTGGGCCTCGCGGGGGACGGTGTACGACAAGGACCTGGCCGACAGCATCGCCGAAGCCATACGCCAACCGGGCTTCGCGATGCTCGACATCTGGGAGCTCTGCACCGCCTACTACGTGCCGCGGAACCGCTTCAAGAAGAAGGACCTCTACGAGTTGATCGAGAACTGCGGCCTGGAGCTGGGACTGCTCGTCGACAAGCCGCGGGCCGAGTACAGCGCCCGGTACCGGGAGGCTTACGAGACGGGCAAGAAGGCGGCAAGGCAAAGGCGCGAAATAGAGCCCCAGTTTACCAATGCGCTCGGCAGACGGACCGGAATCGTCATCGCCGGCAGCGCGGGGCAGAAAATCAGGTCGAGCGCGACGCTGTTCGCGGAGGCCGCCATCTTCGCCGGCCTGACCGCGACGCAAAAGGACGACTACCCGATAACGGTCATGACGGGCCACTCCGTCACCGAGCTCAACGTCAGCCCCACGCCGATCGAATACACCGCGATCGAGTCGCCCGACTGTTTCGTTGTGGTCTCGGACGAGGCCCTCAAGAAGGTTCGGCAAAGGATAGGAAAGCTTCCGGAGACCTGCACCCTCTATGCCGAGGAGTCGCTCGAGCTTCCTGAAACTCGCGCCAAGGTCGTCCGGCTGCCCTTCGTCCGCACGGCACGGAAGATCGACCGCCTGTCGATCGGCATCGTGGCCCTCGCCGCGGTGCTGCAGGACACCGGAATGTTCCCGACGGACGCCTACGCGAAGGCCATCTCGACGTTCCAGAAAGGCGAAGTCGCGGAGGTCAATCTGCGGGCGCTCGAGGCGGGCATCGAACTGGTTGCCCCGCGGCTCGAAGCCTGACGGCCGCCGGCCTTCGAGAACCCCCTTCGGGAATCTGATCTGGATCATGGCCGTGCCGGCACCGCCGGCTATAGACTTCGGGGCTGCACAGGTTGATCCACTATGGCGTCAGCGGGTTTGTCACAGGACCGGAGCGCAAACGAGCGGCCTCGCGGCCCCCAAGGCACGGCCTCGGGACCGGGCCGCCCCGAACGCCGGCGCGCCTTCGTCGCGCGCGGCCTGACCAAGGTCTATGGCAAGGGCGAGGTGGCCGTGCATGCCCTGCGCGGCGTGGACCTGGAGCTCTTCGCGGGCGAGCTTGCGGTGCTGCTCGGACCTTCGGGGAGCGGCAAGTCGACGCTGGTCAATATCATGGGCGGGCTCGATGTGCCGACCGCCGGCCAGGTCTTCTTCCATGACCTCGAGCTGACGGCCTTCGACGAGCGCGCGCTCACGGCCTACCGGCGCGAGAACGTCGGCTTCGTGTTTCAGTTCTACAACCTCGTGCCGAGTCTCACGGCGCGCGAGAACGTCGCGCTCATCACCGACATCGCGCGCAATCCCCTGGCGCCGGAGGAGGCCCTGGGGCTGGTCGGGCTCGCCGAACGCCTGGACCACTTTCCGGCGGAGCTTTCGGGCGGCGAGCAGCAGCGGGTCGCCGTCGCGCGCGCCATCGCGAAAAAGCCTGAAGTCCTGCTGTGCGACGAGCCGACGGGCGCGCTCGACAGCAAGACCGGGGTGCTGGTGCTCGAGGCGATCGAGCGGGTCAACCGCGAGCTCGGGACGACCACGGCCATGATCACCCACAACGCCGCGATCGCCGAGATGGCCGATCGTGTCATCTCGCTTGCCGACGGCAGGATCGCCGGGGTACGCGAGAACGCGACCAAGCGCCCGGCGCGCGAGCTGGCTTGGTAGGGCTGCCGATGCGTGCACTGAACCGAAAGCTGCTGCGCGACCTGTGGCGGATCAAGACTCAGGTGCTGGCGATCGCTGTGGTCGTGGGCTGCGGCGTGGCGATCATCGTCATGGCGCTGGGCACCATGCGATCGCTGGAGGAAACGCGGGCCACCTACTACGAGCGATACCGTTTCGCCGACGTTTTCGCCCACGTCAAGCGGGCGCCCGAGTACCTAGCCGAGCGGATCGCCGGCATCCCCGGCGTGAAATGGGCCGAGACCCGGGTGGTGGCTGACGTCATCCTGGACGTTCCCGGCATGGCCGAGCCCGCCACCGGTCGCCTGGTATCGATCCCCGAGCACCGGCGTCCGGCGCTCAACGACCTCACGCTACGCCGCGGCCGCCTACTCGCGCCGGACCGGCCCGACGAGGTGCTGGTCGACGAGACTTTCGCCGAGGCACACGGGTTCAGGCCCGGCGATCATTTCTTCGCCATGATCAACGACAAGAAACGAAAGCTGCTGATCGTCGGTGTCGCGCTGTCCCCCGAGTACATCTATTCCGTCGGCCCAGGCGTCCTCGTGCCGGACAAGCGGCGCTTCGGCGTCATGTGGATCAGCCGCGAGGCGCTGGCCTCGGCCTTCGATCTCGAGGGCGCCTTCAACGACATCAGCCTGTCGCTGCTGCCCTCGGCCTCGCGCCCCGAAATCATCGAGCGCCTGGACGTGCTGTTGGACCCCTACGGCAACACCGGCGCCTACGATCGCGACGACCAGGTTTCGCACGCCTATCTGTCGGGCGAGATGGACCAACTCGTGGCGACCGCCACCGTGGCGCCGCCGATCTTCCTCGGCGTTGCCGCCTTTCTGCTCCACATCGTGGTCACGCGCCTCGTGGCGACGGAGCGCGAGCAGATCGGCCTGCTGAAATCGTTCGGATACGGCAATGCCGCCGTCGGTTGGCACTATTTGAAGGTCGTGCTTTTCGTGGCGGGCCTCGGCGTGGTCCTGGGCTTTGCCGGCGGCGCGTACCTTGGCCGCCTCATAACCGAGCTGTACACCGATCTATTTCGCTTACCCTTCCTTCATTACCGCCTCAGCCTCGACGTCTTCGCCCTGGCGGCGCTGGTCACGCTCGCCGCCGCGGTGCTCGGCACGCTGAACGCGGTGTGGCGCGCGGTCCGGCTGCCGCCAGCCGAGGCCATGGTGCCGGCCCCGCCGGCGGTCTACCGGCGCACCGCCGTCGAGCGGTTGGAGCCGCGCGGCCTAGTGGGACAACCGACGCGCATGATCCTGCGCCACATCGTCCGCTGGCCGCTGCGCGCGGCCATGACTACCCTGGGCATCTCCCTGGGCGTGGCGGTCCTGGTGTCGACGCTGTTCTTCTTCGACGCCATCGAGCATCTGATCCAAACCTACTTTCACCACGCCCAGCGCCAGGACGTCACCGTGACCTTCACCGAGCCGAGCGTCGAGCGCGTCGTCTACGAGGTCGGCCGCCTGCCCGGGGTGCTGGCCGTCGAGCCCTACCGCGCCGTGGCCGTGCGCCTGCGCCACGGCCCGCGCAGCGAGCGCGCGGGGATCTCCGGGCTCGAGCCCGATGCCGCCCTGCGTCGGGTCTTGGATACGCGCCTGCGGCAGGCGGCGATTCCGCCGGACGGGATCGTTCTGTCGACCAAGCTGGCCGAACTCTTGGCCGCGGCCCCCGGCGACGTCCTGACGGTGGAGGTGCTGGAAGGCCGGCGTCCCGTACGGCAGGTTCCGGTGGCTTCGCTGGTCGAGGAATACATCGGCACCCCCGCCTACATGGACCGGCACGCCCTCAACCGGCTGATGCGCGAGGGCCCGGTCGTGTCGGGCGCCTACCTGCAGATCGACGGCCGGCAGGAAGAGGCGCTCTACCGCGAGCTCAAGGACACGCCCGTCGTGGCCGGCGTCGCCCTGCAGACCGTGGCGCTTCGGACCTTCCGCGAGACCATGGCGGAGACCATGGACATCATGATCTCCTTCTATGTCATGTTCGGCGGCCTGATCGCCCTCGGCGTCATGTACAACAGCGCGCGCATCGCGCTCTCGGAGCACGGCAGGGAACTGGCCACGCTGCGCGTGCTGGGCTTCACCCGTTTCGAGGCCCTCTACATTCTGCTCGGCGAGCTCGGGGTGCTGACCCTGCTGGCCTTGCCGCTGGGCTGCCTGATAGGCTATGGGATCGCTTGGTTCTTCGCGTGGTCGTTCGACACCGATCTGTTCCGTATTCCGATGTTCATCGAGCGGGCGACCTATGGCGCCGCCGTCCTGGTCGTGCTCGTCGCCGGTGCGGCCTCGGCGCTGATCGTCCGCCGCCGGGTCGACCGGCTGAACCTCGTCGCGGTCCTGAAGACCAGGGAGTGAGACGCTGATGCGTGCGTCGTGGCGGCGAAATCTGGTTCTGACGGCGATTGCCGCGCTTGTCGCGGCCGTCCTGGTCTATGCGTTCCTGCCGCAGCCGGTGCCGGCCGACCTCGCCGAGGTCTCGCGCGGCGCGCTCCGGGTCACGGTGGACGACGAGGGGCGCACGCGGGTCAAGGAGGTCTACGTCGTCTCCGCGCCTGTTGCCGGTCGGGTGCTGCGTATCGAAAGCCACGTCGGCGATCAGGTGGAGGCGGGCGAAACGGTGTTGGCGACGATCCAACCGACCGCGCCGACGTTCCTCGACCTGCGCGGCAAGCGCCAGGCCGAGGCGGCCGTGCATGCCGCCGAGGCGGCCCTGCAGCTGTCCGAGGCCGAGCTGACCCGCGCACAGGCCGACCTCGAGTTCGCCCGCAGCGACTTGGCGCGGGCCCGCAAGCTGGCTTCCGGCGACACGATATCGCAGAAGACGCTGGACAATGCTAAACGCGAGTTCAAGACCAGCGAGGCGGCGGTCGCCGCCGCCGAGGCGACCTTGCGCGTCAAGAGCTTCGATCTGGAGACGGCCCGCGCCTCGCTGATCGAGCCCGGGAGCGAGGCGGTGACCCGGCGCGATGAAGGCTGCTGCATCAGTGTTCGCGCACCGGTCGACGGCTGCGTCCTCAGACTGGTTCAGGAAAGCGAGGCGGTCATCGCCGCCGGCGCGCCGCTGGTCGAGATCGGCGACCCGCGGGACCTGGAAGTCGTCGTCGACCTGCTGTCCAGGGACGCGGTGCGGATCCGCGAGGGCGCCGAGGTGGCGATCGACGAGTGGGGCGGGGCGGCCGCGGTCAAGGGCCGCGTCCGGCGCATAGAACCCACCGGCTTCACCAAAGTCTCGGCGCTCGGCATCGAGGAGCAGCGCGTCAACGTCATCATCGACTTCACCGATCCGCCGGAGCGCTGGCGGTCGCTCGGCCACGGCTACCGGGTCGAGGCCCACATCGTCGTCTGGCAGGGCGAGGACGCTCTCAAGGTACCGGTGAGCGCGCTGTTCCGCAGCGGGGAGGACTGGGCGGTCTTCGTCGTGGCCGAGGAGCGGGCGCGGCTGCGCCGCGTCGCCGTCGGCCACCGCAACAGCGTCGCGGCGGAGGTCCTGGACGGCCTCGAGGAGGGCGAGCGCGTCGTGCTCTATCCCAGCGACCGGGTCTCCGACGGCGTGGCGGTCACGGCGCGGCCGCCGGGATGACCGGGTCCGCCCGCCCGCTCGCCCAACGTCCCTGGGATCAATGCGAGGCCGAATCGACATCAGCAAGTGGGATACAATGGAACAGGCCCAGCATAGTCTCACCGTAAACGCCCGGGGGCAGGGTCTCTACGAGGTCACTCGCGACATCGCCGCCTGGCTGTCCGGGCAGCCGATACGCGATGGCCTCCTCACCGTCTTCGTCCGGCACACCTCGGCCTCGCTCCTGATCCAAGAGAACGCCGACCAGGACGTGCAGCGGGATATCGAAAGCTTCTTCGCAAAGCTCGTGCCCGAAGATCCCCGGCTCTACCGCCACAATTCCGAAGGGCCGGACGACATGCCCGCCCACATCAAGGGTGCGCTGACCCAGACGCAGCTCAGCATCCCCGTCAGCCAGGGGCGCATGCTGCTCGGCACCTGGCAGGGTATCTACCTCTTCGAGCACCGCAGGGCCCCGCACCGGCGCGAGCTCGCCCTGCACCTGATCGGACAGTGATCTATACGCCCCAACCGTGCCCTGGACGATTCTCGCGCCGCCCCAGCTGCGCTGCTGTTCCAAGACGGACGCAGGCGACCTCCCTGCCGGTCGCTTCGGCCAGCGGCTCCCGGAACGCCTCGGCGCGTTCGACGCCGCGTTCTCCAAGGCGCCGATCAAGAACGAAAGATGGCGCAGCTTATCGTTGACGCTCCGCTCCGGGTTGCCGAGGAGGGGCTGGATCCCGAAGACGTCCCTGCCGCGCACGTTGACCAGTGGCCCGGCCGACATGATCGGCTGCCTGACGCGGTCCCGAGGGATTGCCCCCCAAGCCCGGGACTCCGCACAGAGCAAGGTGAAATACAATATTAACAAAGGCGCTGCAGGTTAGGTGCGATCCGCACCGGGTTCGTGCTGTTCGCGCCTTTGGCTGCGAGTGATGCGGCGGTCGAGTGAGCGGCCGTCGACCGCTAACGTGCGCATTCTTGGGCGCGGACAATCAGAATTTCTTGCCTGATCCGCCACGCCCGACAAGTCTTGGAGACGGTCTTTGCTCAGGTGCAAACGAGCTCGATACGCCGTTCTTCGGACCCTCGTTCGAGGCGTGTCGGCCGCACTGCTGCTTGCGCCGCTTTCGGCGGCAGCGGCCGCTTCTTGCCTTGACGGAAACCTCTTGCTTGGCCGCATGCCGCTCGAGGCCGAAGTGCTGAACGCCGAACGGTTGACGGACAATGTCGCCGGGTTGGACGGCGATGGCTGGCGTAGCGATGTCGTCGCTATCGGCCTCGGTCGGTCCAGCCTGACCTTCGAACTCGAAGACGTCGTACCGTTACGCGGGCTGATCGTGCAAGGGGCTTCGGAGCAAGGCTATGTCGTCCTCACGTCCCTGGACGGCCGGACTTGGTCGGAGCTGTGGCAGTTCGCTGCGCCGCAAGCCCCCGGGCTCGCAACCTACCGAGCGGAGGTGAGTGACCTCGACGCACTGTTCCTGCGCGTCCGGAGCGTCATGCCGGAGGGTGGGCTTGCTATTGCCGAAGTGGCGGCATATTGCACGCCGCCTGACCGGTGGCCGGCGCTCCTGCGCGTGGAGGGCAAACCCGATAGCGACCTGATAACCCCCCGTCTGCATTACCGCTACGGCATCGTCAGCCACAAACTCACGCTGGGCCTACTCGGATTGACGGCCTTTATTGCACTTATCCTGGCGCGCTCCCGCCGGCAGGCGATTTCGCCCATCGCCCTCGGGCTCCTCGTCGTTTTCTACGGTCTCGGGTTGGCGGCGATATTCGCGGTCGTGATGAACCGCGCCCTGGCAATCGAATCCGGCCTGCAGCTGGGCGCCGCGCTCGCAGCGGCGGCAAGCGCGCTGCTGTTCCCTGTGCTTGCCAAGCGGGCCAAGGAGCAGGGCGCGGCGAGCGCCGGAGACGCGGCCGGGCACATCTTCGCGCTCAACAGCGGTTTGGCAGCCCTTTACGCCGCCGCCGTCACGTGGCTTCACGCCCCGCACGCCTTCGCGGACCCTTTGAGCCTGGGCCTCTACGCGCTCGGGCCGATCGTAATACTCGCCTGCCACAAGCTCTTTCGCCAAAGAGGACGCTGGCTTTCGGTTGCCGTTCCGTCATCGTGCCTGGTACTGGCGGGCTTCATGGCGATGACGAACTTTGGCGGGTACTTCCAGTGGCGCGCCGTGGTGGCGGGATGGGAGGCCGACGCCGAGCGACTCTCGATCAACGAATGGCGCGGGGTGCTGTATCACGACCAGTTCCACTACTACATGGGCTCGAAATACGCCGCCGAGATCTCCTACGACATGCTCTATCACTGCGCCGCGGTTGCTGAGCTGGAAAATGGCCGTGGCGATGTGGTTGCACGGTGGTCCGTGCGAGACCTAAGCGTAAACGAACTTCAGCCGGGCTCGGCCTTCCTCGAACGGGCCGAGGCTTGCCGCGAGCGCTTCACAACTGAGCGCTGGGCGGCATTTCGTGCCGACACCGGCTATTTCTTCACGCGCGTGAACCCCGAAGTGGCCAATCGCTACCTCACGGACCACGGTTACAATGCGACGCCCTTCTGGACCAGCGTCAACGGTTTCCTGGCCTCGGCGACCTCGGCGAGCGACGCCACGCAAACCGGGCTCGCGACTTTGGACATTGCGCTCGCGCTGGCCATCGCGGTGCTGTTGGGCTGGGCCTTCGGCATCGAGACGAGCGCGCTCGCGATATTTGTCTGGGGCGTCGGCGCCGTGTGGGTCTTCACTCACGTGGGGGCGTTTGGCAGCTTCGGGCGCTTCTGGTGGCTCTTCGCCGTGGTTGCCGGGATCTGCCTTATCAAGAAGCGATGGCACCTATTCGGCGGCGTGGCCCTTGCGGTGGCGACCCTGTTCCGGGTCTTCCCGCTGTTCTTGTATTTCGGACCGTGCGTCCGCTCCATGTTCGACGTGGCGCGTCGGCGGCGAGTCGATCGGCGCCTCGCGCGGCAGGCCTTCGGGGCCATCATAGGGGCGGTCCTGGGCGTCATGGTGAGTGCGGTCGCGCTCCATGGGTTTGAGGCTTACCACGCCTTCTTCGGCAATTCCCACAAGCACACCGCTACGCCTCTTTCCAACTACATGGGCCTCAAGACCATCGTCGCATGGAAAGCCGAAACCAAGCTGCTGCAAACGATCGAACCCGACGCCGTCGAACCGGCGCTAAGATGGCGGGCCCTCAAAAAGCAAACTTTGGAGGACCGCCGCTGGGTCCACGCTTTGGCCACCATTCTCCTTATGGGTCTTGCAGCGAGCGCTGCGGTGCGCGCGCAACCGCCGTGGCGTCTGGCGATTCTCGGCCTTCTGCCCATGTTCGCCCTGCTGGAACTCACGAACTACTACTACGCCATTCTCATTGTCCTGGCGCCCCTCGCGATTCGCCGCCCGGTCGATCTGCTCGCCTTCTTCGCGCTCGGACTGGGAAGCCAGATCATCTTCCTCGTCACCTTTTTCAAAGGCGACGACGTGACGTACACGGTCGATTCGCTGCTTGTGCTGTGCGGACTCGTCTATTTCGTCTTCAGCGCAAGCCGCCGGCATCGCGCGAGAAGCTCGGCCCAGGATGCCCCGGCCCCGGAACTCGCTCTCGGTGCAGAAAAGGCCGCCGTGCCACACGGGCATTAATCCCCTCGCTCATTCCGCATCCGCGAGAAGCAAGTTTGATCGAGATCATTGTATGAGAGAAGGGTGCTGCGGATCATTCCTGCGGAGAACGGTCGTAACAGGGCGGGGGCGCAACTCCGAGGATCGGCAGAGGGCGACGGCTATGTTGACCGCGAGTTATGTGCACGGCGTCGGCATGACGCCGCTCATGGGCGCGACGGTCGGCGCCCTGTTCGACCGGACGGCCGAGCATTGGCCGGACAACACCGCGCTGGTCGTCCGGCACCAGAACGTCCGCTGGACCTATCGCGAGCTGAAGCGCGAGGTCGATGCCCTGGCCGCCGGCCTGCTCGCCGCCGGCTTGGCGCCGGGCGACCGCCTCGGCATCTGGTCGCCCAACAACGCCGAGTGGATCGTCACGCAGTTCGCCACCGCCAAGGCCGGCGTCGTCCTGGTCAACATCAACCCCGCCTACCGCCTGCCCGAGGTCCGTTATGCCCTTCAGAAGACCGGCTGCAAGGCGCTGGTCACCGCGGCCGCCTTCAAGACCAGCAACTACATCGAGATGCTGCGCGAGCTGGCGCCGGAGATCGCCGACTGCGCGCCGGGCCAGCTGAAGGCCGCGCAGCTGCCGGACCTCAGGGTCGTGGCCTGCCTGGGCGGAGGGCGCGAGGCGGGCATGCTCGACTTCAGCGATCTGCCGGGCAGGGCCGGGGCGGACGAGCGGCGCCGGCTGGACGCGCTCGCCGAAGAGCTGCAGTTCGACGACCCGATCAACATCCAGTTCACCAGCGGCACGACCGGCGCGCCCAAGGCGGCGACCCTGACCCACCACAACATCGTCAACAACGCGTTCTTCGTCGGCGAGACCATGGAACTGAACGAGCGCGACCGGCTGTGCATTCCGGTCCCCATGTACCACTGCTTCGGCATGGTGCTGGGCACGCTCGCCTGCGTCGCCCACGGCGCGACCATGGTGCTGACCTCGGAGGGCTTCGATCCCCTCGCGGTGCTGGAGAGCGTGGAGGCCGAGCGCTGTACGGCGCTGCACGGCGTGCCGACCATGTTCATCGCCGAGCTGGACCATCCGGATTTCAACACGTTCGACCTGTCCTCCCTGCGCACCGGCGTCATCGCCGGGGCGCCCTGTCCGATCGAGTTGATGAAGCGGCTGATCGCCGAGATGCACCTCGCCGAGATCACCATCGCTTACGGCATGACCGAAACCGGCCCGGTCAGCTTCGAGACCTCCGTGCACGACCCGGTCGAGCGCCGCGTGACCACGGTGGGCCGGGTGCTGCCGCACACCGAGGTGAAGATCGTCGACGAGAAAGGCAGAGTCGTGCCCCCGAACACGCCCGGCGAGCTCCTGACCCGCGGCTACTGCGTCATGCCCGGCTACTGGAACGACCCCGAGCGCACCGCCAAGGCGATCGATACCGCCGGCTGGATCCGCTCCGGCGATATTGCGACGCTCGACGAGGAGGGCTACTGCAACATCGTCGGCCGGCTGAAGGACATGGTGATCCGCGGCGGCGAGAACATCTTCCCGCGCGAGATCGAGGAGTTCCTCTATACCCACCCGGCAGTCGAGGAGGTCCAGGTGTTCGGCGTGCCGGACCCCAAGTACGGCGAGGAGATCTGCGCCTGGATCAAGCTGCACGAGGGCAAGCGCCTGAGCGCCGGGGACGTCCGGGCGTTCTGCCAAGGCCACATCGCCCACTTCAAGATCCCGCGCTACGTCAAGTTCGTCGAGGCGTTTCCCATGACGGTCACCGGCAAGGTCCAGAAATACGTCATGCGCGAACGCATGGCCGAAGAGCTGGGCGTGGCGGAAGCAAAGACCGCGTGATCGTCCGACGCCGTTCAGGTATTCGACTACCGTGCGATCTGTGGTATGGCTCGGTGGGGTTGGGGGTTGCCGAGTCGCAGGCTAACGAGGTTCCGGCATGACCGAGATCGCTTCCTTCGCCGTCGAATACCGCCGGTTTCTCGATCCGGACGGGCAGGCGGTCCAGCCGCTGCCCGCCTTCGCGCAGGATCCGGCGGCGCTGATTCCGCTCTACCGGGCCATGGTGCTCACGCGCAGCTTCGATGCCAAGGCCGTCGCCTTGCAGCGGACCGGACGCCTGGGCACCTTCGCCTCGTCGCTGGGGCAGGAGGCCGTGATGGCCGGCACCGGCGCCGCCATGCGGCCCGAGGACGTGCTGCTGCCCTCGTTCCGCGAGCAGGGCGCCCAGTTCCTGCGGGGCGCCGCCATGACCGACCTGCTGCTCTACTGGGGCGGCGACGAGCGGGGCAGCGACTTCGCCGGACCGCGCGAGGACTTCCCGATTTGCGTTCCGGTCGGCACCCACGCGGCCCATGCCGCGGGGGTGGCGCTCGCCTTTCAGCTGCGCGGCGAGGCGCGGGCGGCGGTCTGCGTCCTGGGCGACGGCGCGACCTCGAAAGGCGAGGTCTACGAGGCCATGAACCTGGCCGGCGTGTGGCGGCTGCCCGTCGTCTTCGTCGTCAACAACAACCAGTGGGCCATCTCGGTCCCGCGCGAGCGCCAGACCGCCGCCCGGACCCTCGCGCAAAAGGCCATTGCCTGCGGTTTCGAGGGCGTGCAGGTCGACGGCAACGACGTGATCGCGGTGCGCGACGCGGTGGAGCGCGCGCTGGAGCAGGCGCGCTCCGGCGGCGGTCCCACCCTCGTCGAGGCGGTCACCTATCGCCTCAGCGACCACACGACCGTCGACGACGCCAGCCGCTACCGCGACGACGCGGAGGTCAGCGCGCGCTGGAAGGACGAGCCGATCCTGCGCCTCCGCAAGCACCTGACCGATGCCGGCGCCTGGAGCAAGGAGGACGAGGAACAGCTCATCGCCGAATGTGGCAAGGAGGTCGAGGCCGCGGCGGAGGCCTACCTGGCGACGCCGGTGCAGCCGGTCGAATCGATGTTCGACTGGCTCTATGCCGAGCTGCCCGGCGATCTGGCCGAACAGCGCGCCGGCCTGGTGGCCGAAGCAGGCGCGGCCGGAGACGCGAAAGATGACTGAAATCGCTCTGATCGAGGCCGTCAGACTTGCTATGGCCCGAGCCATGGAGGAGGACGAGACCGTTCTGGTGCTGGGCGAGGACGTCGGCGTCAACGGCGGCGTGTTCCGGGCGACCGACGGCCTGGTCGAGCGCTTCGGCGACAAGCGGGTCTTCGACACCCCGCTCGCCGAGGCGCTGCTGGCCGGCGTTTCGGTCGGCTTGGGCGCGCAGGGCTTCCGGCCGGTCACCGAGTTCCAGTTCATGGGCTTCTTCTATCCGGCGATCGACCAGGTGGCGAACCATGCCGGGCGGCTGAGGAACCGGACGCGCGGCCGGCTCAGCTGTCCCATCGTGCTGCGCGCGCCCTTCGGCGGCGGCATCCACGCGCCCGAGCATCATTCGGAGAGCTTCGAGGCGATGTTCGCCCATATCCCGGGCATCCGCGTGGTGATCCCGTCCTCGCCCGCGCGCGGCTATGGGTTGCTGCTGGCTGCGATCCGGGACCCGGACCCGGTCGTGTTTCTGGAGCCCAAGCGCATCTATCGGGCGCCCAAGGAGGAGGTGGCGGACGACGGGGAGGCGGCGCCGCTGGATTGCTGCTTCGTGCTGCGGGAGGGCAGCGACATTACCCTGGTCACCTGGGGCGCCATGGTGCTGGAGACACTGGCCGCGGCCGACAGCCTGGCCGAGGAGGGCATCGAGGCGGAGGTCATCGATGTCGCCACCTTGAAGCCCCTCGACATGGCGACGATCCTCGACTCGGTCGAGCGGACCGGGCGCTGCGTCATCGTCCACGAGGCGCCCCTGACCGGCGGATTCGGAGCCGAGATCGCCGCCCGCCTGGCCGACCGCGGCTTGGTGAACCTGACCGCACCGGTGAAACGGGTGGCCGGCTTCGACACGGTCATGCCGCTGCCCAAGTTGGAGCGCCATTACATGCCATCTGAAGGCCGCATCCTCGCGGCCGCGCGGGAGATACTGGAGTACTCATGACGACATTCAATCTGCCGGATCTTGGAGAAGGGCTGCAGGAGGCGGAGATCGTCACCTGGCACGTGGGCGTCGGCGACCACGTGGTCGCCGATCAGCCGCTGCTCTCGGTCGAGACCGAGAAAGCCGTGGTCGAGATCCCGTCTCCGCAGTCCGGGCGAATCGCCAAGCTGTTCGGCGAAGCGGGCGAGATCGTCAAGATCGGCGAGCCCCTGGTGGAGTTCGAGACGGCCGAGCAGGCCGATGCGGGAACCGTTGTCGGCAAGGTCCCGGAGGAGAAGCCGGCGAAGGCCGCCAAGGAACGCGCGCCGGCCGCCGAGCCCAAGGCGGGCGAGGGCAGAGGCCTCAAGGCGACGCCGGCCGTGCGCGCGCTGGCGCGCAAGCTGAACGTCAATCTTGCCGTGGTCGGTGCCACGGGGGCGGGCGATACGATCACCAAGGCCGATGTCGAGCGGGCGGCCGCGGCCCTCGAAGCCGCCGGCCCCCTCGAGCCCCTGCGCGGCGTGCGGCGGGCCATGGCGCGCAACATGGAGCGGGCCCATGCCGAGGTCGTGCCCTCCACGGTGACCGACGCGGCCGACATCGGCGACTGGCCGGCGGGGACCGACGTCACCATGCGCCTGATCCGCGCGATCGCGGCGGGCTGTGGCGCCGAACCGGCGTTGAACGCCTGGTATCTCGGCCTCGACGAGGGCCGCAGGCTGCACGACAAGGTCCACCTGAGCATCGCCATGGACACCGCCGACGGGCTGTTCGTGCCGGTGCTGCGCGACGTCGGCAACCGCGACGAGGCCGACCTGCGCCGCGGGCTCGAGGCCATGAAGAAGGACGTGAGCGCGCGGACGGTCCCTCTCGAGGAGCTGCGCGGCGGCACCATCACGCTGTCCAACTTCGGCATGTTCGGCTGTCAGAACGCGGCCCTTGTGGTCCTGCCTCCGCAGGTCGCCATACTGGGCGCGGGCCGGGTCCACGACCGTATCGTGCCGCTCGACGGCGCGCCGGCGATCCGCCGCGCACTTCCTCTTTCGCTGACCTTCGACCATCGGGCGGTCATGGGCGGCGAGGCGGCGCGCTTCCTGGCCGCGTTGATCGCGGATCTCCAGAAGGCCGCCTGAAACAGGGCGGGGAGAAAGGGGCTACCGATGCCAGAGGTGTTCCGGTTCGCGGATCACCTGGGACCCGCGAAGATCGTCGAGGTCTACGAGCCCTCGACCGGCCTGAAGGCGGTCCTGGTGGTCGACAACGTCGCCTGCGGCCCCTCGATCGGCGGCGTGCGCATGGCGCCCGACGTCAGCACCGAGGAATGCGTCCGCCTGGCCCGCGCCATGACCTTGAAGAACGCCGCCGCGGGTCTGGCCCACGGCGGCGGCAAGTCGGTGATCTTCGCCGATCCCGGGGCGGAGCGGGCGGACAAGGAGCGGCTGATCCGCGCCTTCGCCTGCGCCATCGGCGACATAACCGATTACATCCCCGGCCCCGACATGGGCACGGACGAGGCCTGCATGGCCTGGGTCGAGGACGAGATCGGCCGCGCGGCCGGCCTGCCGCGCGAGATCGGCGGCATTCCGCTCGACGAGATCGGCGCGACGGGCTTCGGCCTCGGCGTCTGCGTCGACGTCGCCCGGAAGTCCTGCGGCCTG
>CAMYKD010000016.1:0-1791 GCA_947258885.1 uncultured Kiloniellales bacterium
GTGTAATCGGACCTCCCCCCTCCTCGGTCCTCCCCCGCAAGGGGGGAGGAGGAAGAACGCCGGCTTCGAGCGATTGCCCTGTGGAGAAGGGCTTCAGGAATTGACTCGCGCGCCGTTGCTGGATCATGGTCGATCCGGGGCCGAACCGGCCCGCCGTTCGACGTCTGGAAGGGGGGCGAGTCTCATGAAATCGCATGTTCGAGTCGCCGTCATCGGCGGCGGCGTGGTCGGCTGCAGCGTCCTCTATCACCTCACCAAGTTCGGCTGGACCGACGTGCTCTTGATCGAGCGCTCGGAGCTCACGTCCGGCTCCACCTGGCACGCGGCCGGCGGCTTCCATACCTTGAACGCCGATCCCAACATGGCCGCGCTCCAGGGCTATACGATCCAGCTCTACAAGGAGCTGGAGGAGATCAGCGGCCAGTCCTGCAGCCTGCACCACGTCGGCGGCCTGACGATCGCCACGACGCCCGAGCGCATGGACTACCTCAAGGCCCAGCGCGCCAAGCACCGCCACATGGGGCTCGATACCGAGATCGTCGGCCTCGAGGAGATCAAGCGGTTGAGCCCCATCACCAACACCGAGGGCCTGGTCGGCGCGCTCTACGATCCCCTCGACGGCCACCTCGACCCCTCGGGCACGACCCACGCCTATGCCAAGGCGGCGAAGGCCCAGGGCGCCGAGATCGTCCTGCGCAACCGCGTGCTCGAGCTGAACCCGCGGGGCGACGGCGCCTGGGAGGTCGTGACCGAGCAGGGCACCGTGGTCGCCGACACTGTCGTCAACGCCGCGGGTCTCTGGGCGCGCGAGGTCGGCGAGATGGCGGGGGTCACTCTGCCGCTCCACGCCATGGAGCACCAGTACCTGGTGACCGACGACATCCCCGAGGTCACCGAGCGCGAGACCGAGCTGCCGCACGTCATGGACCCGGCGGGCGAGAGCTACCTGCGCCAGGAGGGCCGCGGCCTCGTCCTCGGGCTCTACGAGCAGGCCTGCGAGCCCTGGGCGGTCGACGGCACGCCCTGGGACTTCGGGCACGAGCTGCTGCCCGACAAGCTCGACCGGGTCATGGACGATCTCGAGATCGCGTACCACCGCTATCCCTGCCTCAAGGAGGCCGGCCTCAAGCAGATCATCAACGGCCCCTTCACCTTCGCGCCGGACGGCAACCCCCTGGTCGGGCCGGTCCCCGGCCTGCCCGGCTACTGGAGCGCCAGCGCCGTGATGGCGGGCTTCAGCCAAGGCGGCGGCGTGGGGCTCACCGTCGCGGAATGGATGGTCGAGGGCGAGCCGTCGCGCGACGTCTTCGCCATGGACGTGGCGCGCTTCGGCGACTATTGCACCCGGCCCTTCACCCGGATCAAGGTGAAGGAGAACTATCAGCGGCGCTTCGCGATCTCCTACCCGAACGAGGAGCTGCCGGCGGGCCGGCCGCTGCGCACGACGCAGGCCTACGGCCTCTGGAAGGCCCGCCGCGCGGTCTTCGGCTCCGCCTACGGCATGGAGCACGTCAACTACTTCGCGCCCGAGGGCGAGGCGCTGGCGGAGACGCCCTCGTTCCGCCGCTCCAACGCCTTCGGCCCCGTGGGCGAAGAGTGCCGGGCGGTGCGCAACGCCGTCGGCATCAACGAGATCCACAACTTCGGCAAGTACGAGGTCGAGGGCCCCGAGGCCGAGAGCTGGCTGAACCGGATCATGGCGAACCGCATGCCGCGCGAGGGCCGCATCAACCTGACGCCGATGCTGAGCGCCGGGGGCAAGCTGATCGGCGACTTCACGGTCGCGCGGCT
>CAMYKD010000016.1:1849-47612 GCA_947258885.1 uncultured Kiloniellales bacterium
CTTGAGCAACGTGTCCTCGCACCGCGTCGGTTTCCAGATCGCCGGGCCCAGGGCCCGCGAGCTGCTGCAGCGCGTGACAAGGGCGGACGTGTCCAACGAGGCCTTTCCCTTCCTCTCGGTCCGGCAGATCGAGGTCGGCCTGGTCCCGGCCATCGTCTGCCGCATCACCTACACCGGCGACCTGGGCTACGAGATCTACGTGGCCCCCAGGCACCAGGTGTCGCTCTACGAGACCCTGGCCGAGGCCGGCGGCGACCTGGGGCTCAGGCCCTTCGGCATGCGGGCGATGATGTCGCTGCGCCTGGAGAAGTCCTTCGGCTCCTGGATGCGCGAGTACCGGCCGGACTACACGCCGGCCGAGACCGGGCTCGACCGCTTCGTGTCCTTCGAGAAGAACGACTTCATCGGCCACGAGGCGGCGCGGCGCGAGAGGGACGAGCCGCCGAAGCGGCGGCTCTGCACCTTCGTCGTGGAGGCCGCCGACGCGGACGTCTGGGCCGACGAGCCGATTTGGCGGGACGGCGCGGTCGTGGGCTTCGTCACCTCCGGCGGCTATGCCCACTACGTCGGGAAGTCGGTCGCGCTGGGCTTCGTTCCGACCGGACTGATCGAGGAGGGCGCCAGGTTCGAGATCGAGATCCTGGGCGAAATGCGGCCCGCGACGCTGGTCGCCGAGGCGCTGTTCGACCCCCGAGGCGAGCGCATGAGAGGCTGACCCGCGGCGCCGGGGTCACAGGTCCGCCGCGATCAGCGCGAGAAAGTCTCCGGGCTCGATCAAGGCCTTGTGCGTGCGGCCGATCAGGGTTCCGGGGCGTTTGGCCCGGTAGACCGCCGGCGCCCGCTCGGGCTTTTCCGGGAAGTGGATCTGGCCGACCGCGTCGCCGTCCTCGACCGGGGACTCCAGGTCGCGCAGGGCCTCGTAGATGCCGCGGTCCTCGGAGATGACGTAGCACTCGGACTCCGGCATGTGCATCCTGCGGGTCGGCGGCAGGCCGCGCGCCTCGCGGGTCTGCGGCGCCTCGTCGAGGATCTGGAAATGCGCCAGGAGATTGCGGATGCCGGTCTCCGCGATCGCGACCGTTTCGGTCGTCGTCGTGCCGCCGCCGCCCAGCTCGGTGCCGACGAAGACCTTGCCCGTCTCCTCCACCGCGGTGTCGATCATGCCCTCGGCGTCGAGCTCCACCAGCTCCAGGCTGATCGGCGCGCCGAAGGCGAGCGCGGCCGCATTCGCCTGCTCCATCACCGCCCCGTCCGCTATCCGGTGGTAGCAGGCGAAGGGCGAGAACATCAGGGTCTTGCCGCCGGAGTGGATGTCCAGGAGCGCGTCGGCCAAGGGCAGGACCTTGGTCTGGACGTAGTGGGCGATCATGGCGGAGACCGTGCCGCTCCGCTCGCCCGGGAAGGCCCGGTTCATGTTGACCCCGTCGATCGGCGACAGGCGGGTCCCAGCCATGACGGCGGGGTAGTTGAGGGCCGGAATGACGATCACCCGGCCGGAGATCTTCGCCGGGTCAAGCGCGCGGACCAGCTTCATGAGCGCGATCGGGCCTTCGTACTCGTCGCCGTGGTTGCCGCCGGTGAGGACCAGGGTCGGGCCCTGGCCGTTCTTGATCGAGACGATCGGCAGATGGACCGCGCCCCAGCCCGATTCGTTCCGGGAATGGGGAATGCCGAGATGGCCGAAGTGCTTTCCGTCGGCCTCGAAGTCGACCGTGGCGCTTACCTTCGGTTCCGTCGCGGCCATGCGCATATCTCCCTTGGCGAAACTCGGATCATTCTGCGTCATGGTATGATCCGGAGCAACGCAACCCTCTTACATCCGAACGATTCGTGCCGGGCGCCCGACTGGCCGGCCTCACGGCAAATGGCAATGGCGCTGCAATTGGGCTAATGATCGAAGACCTTCTTTGGATCGGACAGTCAGGGGGAGGATGTCCATGAGCGACCCGTTTCAAAGCCGCACGCTCGAGCTTCAGCGCCGTCTCGCCGACGCGGGCATCGACCTTCTGCTGCTGACCGATCCGGATTCGATCTTCTATGTCACGGCCTACTGGGGCGACCTCGGGGTCGAGTTCGGCCGCCCGACCGTCGTGGCGGTGCCCAAGAGCGGCGAGGTGACCCTGATCACCTCGTCCATCGAGGGCGAGATGTGCGAGGCCATGACCTGGGTCGAGGATATCCGGCTGTTCTCCGACGGTGCCGACGGGGAGTGGACAGGCCCGCTTCGCAGTGTCGTGGAAAGCCACAAAGGGCGGAGGATCGCCGTCGAGCGATCGAAGATCCCGGCGGTCGTCTCGAACTATCTGGCAGGAGACCTGGGACTCGGCGGGCTTCTCGACGGCGCGTGCGTCCTGTCCGAGCAGCGCATGGTCAAGGGCCCCGAGGAGATCGCCCAGATCCGTCAGGCCGGGCAGGTGGCCGTGGCGATGACCGACGCCGCCCGGGCGGTGATCGCCGAGGGCGTGCCGGAATACGAGATCGCCCTGGCGGTCCAGGCCGGCGGCACCCGCAAGGCGGCCGAGATCATCGGCGGCGAGGACCCGGACTCCCTGATGACCCCGATGATCCATAACCTCCAGGCGCTCAACTCCGGTCCTCACACCGCCATGGCCCATCGCCATCCGACCGTGCGCCGGCTCGTGCGGGGCGACCCGGTCTATCTCTGCTTCTGCTCGATCTGCCATTTCAAGCAGTTCAAGCTCGGCTACGACCGGGAATACTTCGTCGGCGAGATGTCCGACGAGCACGCGCGCATCTACGAGATAGCCCTCGAGGCTCAGCGGGCGGCGGTCCGGGAAATGCGTCCGGGCGCGACCGCAGAACAGATACATCGGGCCTCGGCCGAGGTCTACCGGCGGAACGGCCTCGGGCCGTGCTATCGCACCGGCCGGGCCATCGGCTACTCGTCGCTCGAGACGCCGGAGCTCAAGGACGGCGACAAGACGGTGCTGCGCCCGGGCATGGCCTTTGCCGTCGATGGAGGCATCACCGTGCCGGGCAAGTTCGGCGCCCGGGTCGGGGACACGATCCTGGTGACCGAGGACGGCACGGAGTGCGTGACCGAGTCGCCGAGGAACCAACCCGTGCTCTGAACGCGGTCGCCCGGTCAGGCCTTGTTCCCCAGATAACCGGAAAGATACTGGCGGGCGGCATTCTCCAAGTCCAGCTCGCCGCGCTGGACCGAGCGGCACAGCGCGTGCAGGCCGTCGTCGTCGCTGTCGTTCAACTGCCGGCGGAGCAGCTCAGCGGCCGAATCCGCTATCTGCAGGCGGATTTGCGCCAAGGTCCTGGCCGCGCGCGCCGATCCCCCAAGCGCCTCGGCCCGGGCCTCGACGGCATCGCTCAGTTCGGTCACGCCGCGGCCCTCCGTCGCCGTTGTGGCGATCACCGGCACCGTCGCCGTACCCGGGCCGCGCAACGAAAGCATGCCCTGGAGCTGCGTCACTGTGCGCTCGGCGTTCGGCAGGTCGGCCTTGTTCACCACCAGGACGTCGGCGATTTCCAGGATACCCGCCTTGATCGCCTGGATCTCGTCGCCCAGTCCCGGGGCGCAGACGACGACGGTGACATCGGCGAGTTGCGCGACCTCGACGTCCGATTGCCCGGCCCCGACGGTCTCGACGATCACCACGTCCTTGCCCGCCGCGTCCATCAAGTCGACGACCCGCGCTGTGGCGGACGACAGCCCCCCGACATGACCGCGCGTGGCCAGCGAACGAACGAACACCCCGGAATCGCAGGCATGTTCGGCCATGCGGATGCGGTCGCCGAGGATCGCGCCGCCCGAAAGCGGGCTCGAGGGATCGACGGCGAGGATGCCGAGGCTTTTCCCGCGCCGGCGCAGCTCGCCGACGAGCGCGCTCACCAGGGTGGATTTTCCGGCACCGGGCGGTCCGGTCACGCCGATCACCAGCGCATGGCCGAGTCTGGACTGGATGCCGGCGAGAACCTGCGCGGCACCCGTGCCCGCGTTCTCGATCAAGGTGATGGCCTTGGCGAGGGCCGCGGGCTCGCCGTCCAGCAGACGCTCGAGGAGCTTGCCGCCGGCCGCGGCGGCGGGCCGGTCGGTCATGGCATCACCAGCGGCTGTCCGAAGCCGAACTCGCGGCGCAGGCAGGCACAGAGCTCGCCGTGGGTGACGCCGGCCATGGCGGCCTCGACCACCTTTTCGTAGACGTTCTGGCCGGGCGTGCCGGACACGGCATTGGCCGCCCGCGCGAGGGTGTCGAGCGCGGCCGTCACCGCTGCTTGGCTACGCTCGGCCTTGAACGCTCGAAAGCGGGCGATATGGGCTTCCATGGCCCCCTGGTCGGGGCGTTCCAGCGGGCTCGGCGCGGTGGTCGGCTCTTCGGCTTCCCGGTACTTGTTCACCCCGACGATCGTCTCCTGGCCGGAATCGATCTTTTGCTGGAAGGCCAGCGCGGATTTCCCGATCATGTCCTGCGGGCGGCCGGCCTCGACCGCGGCAAACATACCGCCGACGGCATCGATCCTGGCGATGGTCGCCTCGATCTCCTCTTCCATGCGGTTGGTCAGGGTCTCGAGATAGTAAGAGCCGCCCAGCGGGTCGATCACGTCGGTCAGGTGGGCCTCCTCGCGCAGGATGTTCTGCGTCGCGATGGCAATGCGCGCGGCCTCCTCCGTCGGCACGCTCAGCACCTCGTCGTAGGCGTCCGTGTGAAGCGACTGCAGGCCGCCGAAGATGCCGGCGACGGCCTGAACGGCCACGCGGGCGACGTTGTTGAGCGGCTGCTGGCGCGTCAGATCGACTCCGGAGGTCTGGGCGTGGAACTTGAAGCGCCAGGCCTTGGGGTTCTTGGCGCCGAAGCGCTCGCGCACGATGCGCTGCCAGAGGCGGCGGCCGGCGCGCAGCTTGGCGATCTCCTCGAAGAAGCTGATCGAAATGTCGAAGAAGAAGGTGAAGCGCGGCAGGAAGACGTCGGGGTCCATGCCCCGCGCCCGGCAGTCCTCGGCATACTGGATCGCCGTGCAGAGGGTGAGCGCCATGGCTTCCGCTGGCGTGGCGCCGCCCTGCTGCATGTGCTGGCCGACCACCGAGATCGGGTTCCAGCCGGGCAGGTGGGTCTGGCAGAACTCGACATGGTCCACCAGCACCCGGCGCGACCCGGGAAGCGCGATGCGGAAGAACATGTGGTTCGCGACGAAATGGGAGATGTAGTCCGACTGGTTCGACGTGCCGGTGATCCGGCTCCAGGGAACGTCGCGCCGCTCGGCCACCGCCAGAAGCAGGGCCAGGAGCGTGAAGGGCAGCGGGTCGTTGACCGCGGTCGACAGCTCGCCGACCCCGATATCGCGATAGCAGAGATCCATGTCGTCGACGGTGTTGACCACGGCGCCGCAGGTTCCGAGCAGCGGCAGCTCGACCTCGTCGCAGTCGTAGCCGCGGTAGACCGAGTTGCAGGGGATCAGGCTGCCCGCGGTTCCTCCGGCCGCGAGAATGGTCTTGAGCCGCCGGTTGTAGTCCTCCGGCGTGCCGAAACCGACCAGCTGGCGCTGGGTCCATGTGCGGCCGCGGTGCATGCTGGGGTAGATGCCGCGGGTCATGGGCAACTGGCCGGGAAAGCCGAGATCCTCCATGTAGCGTTCCTCGCCCCAGTCCTCGCAGGTGTAGAGCGGCTTGATCTCGATCCCCGAGCGGTTGCGCAGGATTCCGTCCTGGCCGGCCTGGCCGTCGTAGTCCCGGCGCCATTCGGCCCGGGCGCTTTCGAAGCCGGGCAGGGGCAACTGGACCGGTTGCTCGCTCATCGTGTCCTCCTGTCAGCCGTTCGCGCAGGCGGCCCGGGCCTGGGTCGCGAGGTCGCCGACCGTGGCGACGATGTCCTCGCGTGGGCTGCCGGGATGGAACACCCGGCTGACCCCGGCCCGCAACAGCTCCGCCTCGTCGCCGTCGGGTATGATGCCGCCGGCGACGACCTTGACGTGACCGAATCCCGCCTCGCCCAAGGCCGCCATGAGGTCGGGCAGCAGCAGGTGGTCGGTCGCGAGCGAACTCACGCCGATCACGTCGACGTCCTCCTCGACGGCGAGCTTGACCACCGCCTCGATCTTCTGCCAGGGCGCCGTATAGATGACCTCCATGCCGGCGTCGCGCAGATAGGCGGCGACGATACGGCTGCCGCGGTCGTGGCCGTCCAGGCCGATCTTGGTGACCAGCACCCTGGGGGGCGGCGAGATGGATTTCGTGCTGTCGCTCATCGGACCTCCTCCGGTCTCTCCAAGGCGCGCCTGAAATACCTCGTGAACTGTCGCGCTATGGCGGAGGGCGTATCGCCGGCCGGGCGGTACCAGACCTGCGACCAGTTCAACGCGCCGAGCAGCAGGAGGCGGAGATTGCGCCGGTCGGACGGGTTGGGCAGCGCGAGATCGTCGACCAGGCGCACGAAGCGTCCTTCATACTCGTCGCGCAAGGCGATCAGCCGGTCGCTTACCTTCTGGGCGTCCTGCGGCAGGACCCGAACGATCACCTGGGCGTAGTCGCTGCGGTCCAGCACGGTCTCCAGATGGGCGGTGCAGGCCGCCTCCAGCCTGGCCCAGGGGTCCGCGGCCCCGGCGGCCGCGCGGTCGACATTGGCGGCGATGCGCCGCACGCCTTCCTCGTAGACCGCGAGCAGCAAGTCGTTCTTCGAGGCGAAATGATAGTAGAGCGAGCCGGGCAGCATGCCCGCGTCGCCCGCGATGTCGCGGATCGTCGTGGCCCGGAATCCCTGATGGGCGAACCGGCGGGCCGCCGCCGCGAGCAGTTGCCGGCGGCGATTGTCCTGGCGCGGGGCGCGGAGGGCGGCTTGTTCAGTCATCCGAAGCAATGTACCAAACAACTGTTTGTTTTTTTAGATCCTCAATTGGCAAACGTCAAGCCGCCGGATTTCGTAGGACGGAAGGATGAACTGCGGAGCGGGCCTCGGGAGGCCGTCAGGCCGCTCCCTCGCGGCCGACATAGTCGTCGAGCCGCGCGATCAGGGCCTGTTTTTCGTCTGCGCTCAGAAAGGAGGCTTCGAAGGAGTTGCGGGCGACGGCGGCGAGCTGAGTGCGCGTCAAGCCCAGGGCTTCTTGGACCGCCTGGTAGTTCTCGTTGATATAGCCGCCGAAGTAGGCCGGGTCGTCGGAATTGACCGTGACGAAGAGACCCCTCCGGATCATGTCCTTGAGCGGGTGTCGCGTCATGTCCTTGACCACGGCCAGCTTCAGGTTCGACAGCGGACAGACGGTGAGCGGCGTTTTGGCCGCCGCCAAGCGCCGGACCAGGGCCGCGTCGTCCAGGGACCGGTTGCCGTGGTCGATGCGAACGACCCGAAGCTCGTTCAGCGCCTGCCAGACATACTCCGCGGGGCCTTCCTCGCCGGCGTGGGCGACGGCCAGGAAGCCGGCGTTGCGGGCCCGCGCGAAGACCTCCTTGAATTTCGCCGGCGGGTGACCGAGCTCCGAGGAATCGAGGCCGACGGCGACGATCCGGTCCTTGTGATCTAGCGCCTGGCCAAGGGTCTTCATCGCGTCGTCCTGGTCCAGGTGCCGAAGGAAGCACATGATCAGGTTCGAGGAGATGCCGAGGCGAGCCTCTCCGTCCCGCAGGGCCCTGTCGAGCCCGTCGATCACGGTCGAGAACGCCACGCCGCGCGCGGTGTGCGCCTGGGGGTCGAAGAAAATCTCGGTGTGCAGGACGCTCTGCTTGGCGACTCTCTCCAGATAGGCCCAGGTCAGGTCGTAGAAATCCTGCTCCTCGAGCAGCACCCGCATGCCCTGATAGTAGAGATCGAGGAAACCCTGGAGATTGTCGAAATCATAGGCGCCGCGCAGATCCTCCACCGAGCCATAGGGCAGCGCTACGCCGTTTCGATCGGCCAGCGCGAACATCTGCTCGGGCTCCAGCGTGCCCTCGATGTGCAGGTGCAGCTCGGCCTTCGGCAACCCTTCTATGAAGCGCGTCGTCGCGGTCATGGCTCGACTTCCCCCGTGCTCGCTGGTCCCGTTCCAGATATAAGCGTCACAGGACCGGTCCTGTAGGGCCTTGCCGAGAGGTGCGGTCGGTTTTTCGGGCTCTTGCATGAACGGTTCAGATCGAGGCTCGGTGTAGGCAAGCTGCAGGGGAGGGCAGTCGTGACCTCGGTGACCAAGCTTTACGACGAGGACGAGATCGCCCGGCGGGTCGAGGAGTTGGCCGGCGAGATCGCCGGGGCCGTTTCCGGGGATTTCGCGATCGTCGTCCTCCTCAAGGGCGGCTTCGTGTTCGTGGCCGATTTGATCCGGGTGCTCGCCCGCCACGGCTTGGCGCCCACGGTCGAGTTCATGAGGGTGAGCAGCTATGGCGCTTCGAAAGAGAGTTCCGGAAAGGTCCGGCTGATCGGTGCGGTGCCCGAGGAGGTCGCCGGCCGGGCCGTGCTTGTCGTGGACGACATCGTCGATACCGGACGCTCGCTGGCCTACGCCAGGGACCGCCTCCTCGAAGCGGGCGCATCCAAGGTCTGGACCTGCACGCTCCTGGACAAGCCCAGCCGGCGCGAGGTCGAGTTCACGGCCGACTTCGTCGGCTTCGTCATCGAGGACGTCTTCGTCGTCGGCTACGGCATCGACTTCGCCGAGCAGTATCGCCACCTGCCCTACATCGGCATCATCGAATAACGGCGTCGGGATGGCGGCCGATTCGGCTATCGTCCGCTCCGCGGTTTCGGATAGCATCGGCTGGAAGAGGAGAGGCCCGGCCCGCGGGGAGGACACATCGATGCTCGATCATGCGACCTTGGCCGCCGGCCTGGACGGCAAGCGTGTGCCCTTCCGGAGTATCCCGGTGGTCGACATTGCTGGGCTGCTGTCGGGGACCGACAAGATGGCGGTCGCCGAGGCGGTCGCGCGGGCCTGCCGCGAGGTCGGATTCTTCTACATCTCCGGCCACGGCGTCCCGGAGTCGCTGATCGAACGCACCTTCGCCGAAGTACGGCGCTTCTTCGCCCAGCCCGAGGCGCGCAAGATGGCGGTGCACATGCGAGGCTCGCCCTGCCATCGCGGCTACTATCCGCTGTTCGAGGAGAACACCGACCCGGCCCTGACCGCGGACCTGAAGGAAGGCTTCGACATCGCCCTGGAGCTGGGCCCGGACGACCCGGACGTGGCTGCCGGAAAGCCGCTGCACGGTCCGAACCAATGGCCCGAGGATCTGCCGGGTTTCCGCGAAACGCTGGAGGACTACTACGCGGCCATGCGCCGCCTTTCGTGCCAGCTGCTGCGCGCCTTCGCGCTTGGCCTCGAGGTTCCCGAGGACTTCTTCGAGGACAAGGTGGACAAGCCGCTGGCCCAGCTGCGCACGCTGCATTACCCGCCCCAGGCCGGCCATATCGAGGAGGAGACGCTGGGCTGCGGCGCGCACACCGACTACGGCTGCCTGACGATTCTGGCGCAGGACGACGTGGGTGGTCTGCAACTCTGCAACTCGGCCGGCGAGTGGATCACCGCGCCGCCCATCCCGGGCACCTTCGTGATCAACATCGGCGACCAGATGGCGCATTGGACCAACGGGCTCTTCGCCGCGACACGGCACCGGGTGATCAACACCTCGGGCAAGGAGCGCTACTCCCTGCCGTTCTTCTTCGACCCGAACTACGACACCGTCGTCGAGTGCCTGGAGACCTGCCGGGACGCCGACCACCCGCCGAAATACCCGCCCGTCAAGGCGGGCGAGTACCTTGTCGGGCGATTCAACGCGACCTACAACTACCGCAAGGGCTGAGGGCGGCGGCTCATACCGAAGTATGAAGCGGTGGTGGCGCGATGTGCTATTCCGGCGGCCGTTGTCGAGCGCCCGGTCGCTGGCTAGCATGAGGCGATGACCGATTTCCGATCCATACTCGAGGCTGCCCGGGCGCGTGCCGGCGGAGCGGACCCGCTCGAGAAAAGCCTGCCGGTACCCGAGACGGACGAGGCCCTGCGCGGCCTGGGCGACGACCGCTATCTCTCGCTGATGTCGCTTCGGGTGTTCCGGGCGGGCCTCAAGCACAGCATGGTGGACGCCAAGTGGCCGGCCTTCGAGGAGGCCTTTCTGGGCTTCGAGCCGCGGCGCGTGCGGGCCATGAGCGACGAGGCCATGGAGCGGCTGCTCGCCGACAAGCGGCTCATCCGCCACGGTCGCAAGATCATGGCCGTCAGGAACAACGCGGCCGCCATCTGTGCGCTCGCCGAGGAAACCGGCGGCTTCGGCGCCTATCTCGCCGACTGGCCCGCGAGCCGGATCGTCGAGCTCTGGGACGACCTCGCCAAGCGGTTTTCCCAGATGGGCGGGAATTCAGGCCCTCGTTTCCTGCGCATGGTCGGCAAGGATACCTTCCTCCTCACCGACGACGTGGTGCGCGCGTTGAATCATTGGGGCGCCATCGACGGCACGCCCAAGGGCAAGGCCGCACGAGCGAATGTGCAGGAGGCCTTCAACCGCTGGGCCGGGGAGGCTGGCCGGCCGCTCTGCCAGATCAGCACGATTCTGGCGCGCTCGGTCGATTAAGGGTTTGGAACGGAATTATCGATGCGTTTGGTCGCGGCGCAATCGGCCCGCTGTTAGGAGCGAGGAGGAAGGACATGCCGGGCATATACGACGACGAGCGACGCGGCAGCGGGCCGATTGCGCCCGATCCCCGCGGGACGGGGCCAATTCCCGCCAGGGCCGCGTCGCGGACGGCTCATGGGCACCCCACCCCACCGCGCCACCCGCTCCTAACCCTGGCGGGAATTCGCTCCCGCCAAACGTATCGATAATTCCGTTCCAGACCCTAAAGGCCCGGCGGTTCGGCCGGCGCTTGCCGCCGTGCCGTCAGTCGCCGTCGGCCGGTTCGGATTTGAGCGGCGTCACCTTGTCCTTGCCGTTGGTCTTCGCGCCCTTGATGCGCGAGAGCTTGCCCTCGATGGACGCCCCGGGCTTGACCTCCAGGGTCTCGTGCATGATGTCGCCGGTCACATGCGCGGTCTCGGTCAGGACCACCTGCTTGGCCTTGACGTCGCCGCTGAACGAGCCGGAGATGCGCACGGTCTCGGCCTCGATCTTGCTGATGGTCGGCGCCTCGCCCAGGGTCAGTGCGCGGCACTTGATGCTGCCTTCGACGATGCCGTGAACCGTAATGTCGCCGTCGCTGATCAGGTCGCCGGTGATCGTCAGGTCGTTGCTGATGATCGAGTGTTGGACCCTGCCGCGCGGCGGGGCGGTCTTTTCTGCGCCGTCGTCCGGTGCCTGGTTCGCCTGGAAGATCATGTCTGCATATCTCCTGAATTAGCATGGGGGGATCGCACCACATGCTCTAGCGAGGAAGTGGTTAATCAAATACGAATCGCTCGGCCAGCGACGAAAAGAACATACAATTTACACAGCGACGGTCGATTTCATACTTGAGGTCGTCTATGGCGACCTTTGATCTCAGGTCAGCCCGCGGGTGCCGGCGCCGCCTATCCGAGGTGTCCGGTCTTGACGTAAATGTCGCAGCCGCTCCGGCTCCACCGCTCGGGAATGCTGCCGGGCGGGTTGCGCAGCCACGTGCCCTCCGGGTAGCTGCCGTGCTCGTCCTCGAGGCTGCCGTCGAGGACGAAGATCTCCTCGCCGCCGCTCTGGTCGCGGCGCTCCATTCGGGTTCCGGCGTTCCAGTGCTGCAGCAGCACCCGCTCCGGGCCATGTGCATGGAGCGGCATGTCCTGCACGCCAGCCGCGGGACCGGCCACCCAGAGCTGCGTTCTGGTATCGATGACCACCTGCGCGCCGTCGTCGGGGGCGAACTGCTGCAGCTTCACGAAGATCGTGGTGCCGTCCTTACTGCGCGGCGAGTGGCGCGAGCCCGGCGGATTGCGCACATAGGTCCCGGCCGGATAGTCGGCACGTTCGTCGGAGAAGGTGCCCGCCAGTACCAGGAACTCCTCGCCGCCGCCGTGTGTGTGCGGCGAGAAGCGGCTGTTCGGCGCGTAGCGGACGACGCTGGTCGCGCGGCGGTCGCCGTCCTCGCCGTCGCGCTCCAGCATGCGCCGTTGCACCCCGGCCATGGGCGAGTCGACCCAGGCCATCTCCTCCGTCTGTAGAACCGCGCGCTGGCCCAGGTCGGCGTTGATCTGCATGTCTCGTCTCCTTGCCTTGGTGTTACGACAGCCCGTCGGTTCCGGCGCCGCAGACCAGCGCAGTGACGGGCGCGTCGGGCGCGGTCTCGACGCGGCCGGTCATGAGCGCGGCGAGGGCGGCCGCGCCGGATAGCTCGGCGGCGATGCCCAACTCGAACCACAGCCAGCGGCTGGCGGCGCGCATCTCCTCGTCATTCACCAGGACGATCTCGTCGACGTGGCGGGTGATGACCTCCAGGTTGATCTCCGCGCTCCGGCGCGGGGCCAACGTGCCGGCATCGGTCTCGATGGCGGGCAGTGTGACCAGCCGCCCCGCGGCCAGGCTCTCTTTCAAGGTCGGCGCGCCGACCGGCTCGACGCCGACCACCCGGATTCCGGGCTTGAGCGCCTTCACCGCCGTGGCGATGCCGGAAATCAGGCCGCCGCCGCCGATCGCGACCAGCAGCAGGCCGGTCTCCGACGCGTCCTCCAGGATTTCCAGCCCGACCGTGCCCTGGCCGGCGATGACCGCCGGGTCGGCGAAGGGGTGAAGGTAGGTCAGGCCCTCCTGCGCGGCGGCCGCCAGCGCCGCCTCGTTGGCCTCGTCCCAGACCGCGCCCTCGACGCGCACCTCCGCGCCCCAGGCCGCGAGCTTGGCGGCCTTGGCCGGCGGCGTGCTCGCCGGCAGGTAGATCACGGCGCGGGTTGCCGCCTGGCGGGCGGCATAAGCGACCGCCAGGCCGTGGTTGCCGCCCGAGGCGGTGATGATGCCGCGGCGGACCTGCGCGTCGTCCAGGCTCAGCAGCTTGTTGGTGGCGCCGCGCGGCTTGAACGAGCCGGTAACCTGCAGACACTCGAGCTTGAGCCGGAGCGCACCCGGCGCCGGGTCGTCCTTGAGCGGCGCGGCGTCGATCAAGGGCGTGCGCCGCACCCGCCCGGCGATCCGTCCGGCAGCGGCCTCGATGTCGACCAGCCCAACCGGCTCAGGCTGTGAGCTGTCCGGCGTCATGGCCCCCGGCCCGCCAGTGCCAGCCACGCCTCCTCGGTAAGCGTGGCCACACCCAGCTCCTCGGCCTTGCGGGCCTTGGAGCCGGCGTCGGCGCCGACCACCACGTAATCGGTCTTCCTGGAGACCGAGCCGGCGACCTTGGCGCCCAGCGCCTCGGCCCGCGCCTTGGCCTCGCCGCGGCCCATGGTGGCCAGGGTGCCGGTGAAGACCACGGTCTTGCCGGCGACCGGCGAGTCGGCGGACGCGGCGGGCGCGGCGGCCTCGATCCGGACCTGATCGACCAGGCGGTCGAGCACCTGCTGGTTATGCGGCTCGGCGAAGAAGCCGATCAGGTCGGCCGCAACCGAGGAGCCGATGCCGTCGATGTTGATCAGGTCCGCGTATTCGGGGCTCTCTGCATCCTGCGCCGCCGTCAACGCCCAGGCCAAGGCCTCGAGGGTTCCATAGTTGCGCGCCAGCAGCTTGGCGGTCGACTGCCCGACCTGGCGGATGCCGAGCGCGTAGATGAAGCGGTCGAGCGCGATCCGCCGCCGCGCCTCGATGGCGTCGAACAGCTTGCCGGCCGAGGTCTCACCCCAGCCCTCGCGCTCGGCGAGCGGCGTCTCGCCTTCGGCGTCCCGCTCGGCCAGGGTGAAGAGGTCGGCGGGGCTTGTCAGAAGGCCCTCCTCGAAGAAGGCGCGCACGTGCTTGTCGCCCAGGCCCTCGATGTCGAAGGCGTCGCGCGAGACGAAGTGCCTCAGGCGCTCGACCGACTGGGCGGGGCAGATCAGCCCGCCGGTGCAGCGCCGGGCCGCTTCGCCCGGCTCGCGCACCGCTAGGCTGTCGCACTCGGGGCAGCGATCGGGGAACTTGTAGGGCCGGCTGTCCTTGGGGCGCTTTTCAGTAACGACCGACACCACCTGCGGGATGACGTCGCCGGCGCGCTGGATGACGACGTGGTCGCCCTCGCGAACGTCCTTGCGGGCGATCTCGTCTTCGTTATGCAGTGTGGCGCGGCTCACGACCACGCCGCCCACGGTGATCGGCTCCAGGTTGGCGACCGGCGTAAGCGCGCCGGTGCGCCCGACCTGTATGGTGATGCTGTTCAGCCTCGTCTCGGCCCGCTCGGCCGGGAACTTGTGGGCGATCGCCCAGCGTGGCGCGCGGGACACGAAACCCATGCGCTCCTGCCAGTCGAAGCGGTTGACCTTGTAGACGATGCCGTCGATGTCGTAGGGCAGCTCGGCGCGCGCGCCGAGGATCTCGGCGTAGAAGGCGAGCACCGCCTCCAGGTCGCCGCAGACCCGGGCCTCCGGATTGGTCGGAAAGCCCCAGGACCGCAGGCGCTCCAGGAACTCCCAATGGGTCCCGGCCACCGGGGCGCTGACCTCGCCCGGGGAATAGGCGAAAAGGGTGAGCGGCCGGCCGGCCGTGACCTTCGTGTCGAGCTGCCTGAGCGAGCCTGCGGCCGCATTGCGCGGGTTGGCGAAAACCTTGGCGCCCGCGGCTTCCTGCTGTCTGTTCATTTCGGCGAAGTCATCGCGCCGCATGTAGACCTCGCCGCGCACCTCGAGCACCTCGGGCACGCCCGCCGGCAGGACGAGCGGCAGGGCGGCGAGGGTGCGCAGGTTGGCGGTGACGTTCTCGCCCTCGCTGCCGTCGCCGCGGGTGGCGCCCTGCACGAAGCGCCCCTGCTCGTAGCGCAGCGAGATCGACAGGCCGTCGATCTTGGGCTCGGCCACGACCTCGACCGGTTCCTCGGCGCCGAGGTTGAGGAAGCGGCGGATGCGGGCGAAGAAGTCGGCGACGTCCTCTTGGTCGAAGGCGTTGGCGAGCGAGAGCATCGGCACGGCATGGCGCACCTTGGCGAAGCCTTCCGCCGGTGCCGCGCCGACCCGCCGCGACGGGCTGTCGGGCCGGATCAGCCGGGGAAAGCGCGCCTCGATCGCCTCGTTGCGCAGCCTGAGGGCGTCATACTCGGCATCGGAGATCTCCGGCTGGTCTTTCCGGTAGTAGAGCTCGTCGTGCCATGCGATCTCACGGGCCAGCCGCTCGAGCTCCCGCGCCGCTTCGTCTTCGCTCAGCGCCTCGACGGGAGGCTCAACGGATCTCGGGGCCATGCTCAGGCCGCCCCCATGAGACGGTCGGCGGCGGCGCGCGCCTCGTCGGTCACCTCGGCGCCGGACAACATGCGGGCGATCTCCTCGCGGCGCTCCCCGGCCGAGACCCGGCCGACCCGTGTGGCCAGGCGCTCGCCTTCGGGTTCCTTGCGGACCCGCCAATGGTAGGCCGCGCGGGCGGCGACCTGCGGACTGTGGGTGACGACCAGCACCTGGCGGTCGTGCGCCAGGCGCGCCAGCCGCTCGCCCACGGCATGCGCGGTGGCGCCGCCGACGCCGCTGTCGACCTCGTCGAAGACCAAAGTCTTGGCCGGGCCGACCCGGGCCAGCACCACCTTGAGGGCGAGCAGGAAGCGGGACAGCTCGCCGCCCGAGGCGATACGCCCCAGCGGGCCCGGCGGGGCGCCCGGGTTGGTCACCGCCTCGAAAGCGATCCGGTCCAGGCCGCCGGCGCCCCAGTCGGCCTCCGCCAGGCGCTCGACACGCGTGCGGAAGATCGCCTTCTCGAGCTTGAGCGGCGGCAGTTCGGTATTGACCGCCCGGTCGAGGGTCTGCGCCGCGTCCCGGCGCTGCCGGCTCAGTTTCTCGGCGGCGGCAAGGTAGAGCTCGCGCGCCGCCGCGTTTTGCCGGTCCAGTTCGGCCAGCCGCTCGGCGCCGCTGTCGATACCGGCCAGGCGCGCGGCCAGAAGCTCCCGGAGGTCGGCCAGAGCGTCGACATCGGTAGCGTGCTTGCGGGCCAAGTCCTTGAGGGCGAAGTAGCGGTCCTCGACCTGTTCCAGGCGCCCAGTGTCGAGTTCCAGATCGGCCGACAGCGAATGGATCAAGGCGAGCGCTTCCCCGGTCTCGGCTGTTGCGCGTTCGAGCGCCGCCAGCACCGCCTCGAGCCGGCCGCCGGCTTGGTCGGCGGCGCGTTCCAGCACGCGGCGCGCGCTGCCCAACGCCATTTCGGCACCAATGGCGCCACCGCCACCCGACAGGCTCGCGACCGCGTCGGCCATCGCATCGATCAGCTTTTCCCGGTGCTGCAGTAGACTGCGTTGCTTGGCCAGCGCCTCCGCCTCGCCGGGATGCGGCTGAAGGGTGTCGAGTTCGGACACCGCATGGCGCAGGAAGTCCTCGTCACGGCGGCTTTGCTCCAGTTCGCGTTCGGCCTCGGCGCGCGCCTCGAGCGCGACGCGCCAAGCCTGCCACAGCTCGGCGACACGGGCCGTGGGGCGGGCGCTGTCGGCATAGGCGTCGAGCAGGCCACGGTGCGTCGCGCCATCGAGCAGGCCGCGCTGCTCGAACTGCCCCTGAACCTCGATCAGGGAATCGCCCAGGTCGCGCAGCAGGGCGATACTGACCGGCTGATCGTTTATGAAACCGCGGCTGCGGCCATCGGCACCAAGGGTGCGGCGCAAGACCAGCAGGCCGCCTTCCGGTTCGAGCCCCTGCTCGGACAGTAGGGCCAGCGCCGAATGGCCGGGCGGCACTTCGAACACGGCCGACACGACGGCCCGTTCCGCGCCGGGGCGCAGCAAGCGCGCGTCGGCCCGGCTGCCGAGCGCCAGGCCCAGGGCGTCGAGCAGGATCGACTTGCCCGCGCCGGTTTCGCCGGTCAGAACGCAGAGTCCATTGTCGAAGCTCAAATCCAGGCGGTCGATGAGGACCACGTCCCGGATCGCCATACTGACCAGCATGCCGACCTTTGGTATCAGTTCGTCGTCTTCCAGGCCCGCGCGATCCAGGAGTCGTCTTGCTCCTCGGGCGTCAACTCCACGCCGTCGAGCAGCGCGTAACTGTCCATATACCACTCGCTGCCCGGATAGTTGTAGCCGAGCACTGCGGCGGTCGCCCGCGCCTCGCGCGTGATGCCCAGCGCAAGATAGCATTCGACCAGTCGATGCAGTGCCTCGGTGACGTGGCTCGTGGTTTGAAATTGCTCGACCACAATACGGAATCGGTTGATCGCCGCCAAGTGCTGGTCCCGCGACTGATAGAAGCGGCCGACCGACATGTTCTTGCCGGCTAGATGGTCGCGCGCCAAGTCCGCTTTCAGGGCCGCGTCGCGGGCATACTTGCTCTGGGGGAAGCGGCGCTGCAGTTCCTCGAGCGACTGCAACGCCAACCCGGTCATTTTCTGGTCGCGCTCGATGTCCGAGATTTGTTCGTAGTAACTGAGCGCTTTCAGATAATAGGCGTAGCTGACGTCGCGGTTGCCCGGATGAAGCTGGATGAAGCGATCAAGGGCGGCGATCGTATCGTCGTAAGCGTTGTCCTGGTAATGCGAATAGGCGGCCATGAGCTGCGACTTGGAAGCCCAGACGGAGTAGGGATGCTGGCGTTCGACCTCGTCGAACAGGCGCGCCGCTGCCTTGTACTCGCCCGCCCGAAGAGTGTTCATGGCCTGGTTGTACAGATCCTCGACCGGTCGTTCGACATATTCCGGAACGTCGTCGCTGCTGCAGGCGACAAGCACGAAGACCACCATGACAGCTGCTAGAACAGGTCCTGTCCGGCCAAGTGTTTGGCGGATGAAATGCACGACACTCATGCCTTTTCGTATCATCCCGAGACTAAGAAACACTGAACCCGGCTATCCGCTGAATTTTCGGCCGCGCGAAGACTAGCCGCGCGAAGACTATAAGTCCAAGGCCCCGGTGCCTCAAGCGGCTCGGCAAAACAGAACGACCACCCGCCCGGCCTACAAAAGGCGTTCGTTCGTGGAATTCGACGTTCAGGTGGAGGCTGCCACCGCCCGGTCAGGCCGCCCCGCCCCGCCGGCCAGCCTCGTGCGGGCATAGGGTCCATCGCTCCGCAGATCGCGCCAGCGCCAGGCGCTGTCATCGGAGAACAGTGCCCGCAAGAGCCGCAGAGTCAAGGTATGGCCGGCGCGCACGCCGCGGAAGTGGCCGAGCAGCGGACCGCCCAGCAGATACAGATCCCCGATCGCATCCAGAACCTTGTGCCGTACAAACTCGTTCTCGAAGTGCAGACCGCCTTCGTTCAGAATCCGGTCTCCGTCGATGACGACGGCGTTGTCCAGCGAACCGCCGAGAGCCAAGCCCATCGCCCGAAGCATGTCGACCTCATGCAGGAAGCCGAAGGTTCGCGCCCTTGCCACTTCATGCTTGTAGGTTCCGTTGTCCATCGAGACGGACCAGTGCTGGCGGCCAACCACCGGATTGTCGAATTCGATTTCAAAGTCCAGGCTGAACCCCTCGGCAGGCATCAATGCCGCCCGGCGGTGCGGTTCGCAAACCGAGATCGGTTTGAGAATCTCCAGAACCCGGCGCGGCGCCATTTGCTTCTCGATGCCGGCGTGCTCGATCATGGCAACGAAAGGCGCCGCGCTACCGTCCATTGCCGGTACCTCGCTGCCATGCAGTTCGACCAAGACATTGTCGATGCCGCAGCCGAGAAGAGCCGACATGAGGTGCTCTACGGTGGCAACCGTGACGCCCTCGCGATTGGCAAGGGTGGTACAGAGCGGCCGTTCGATCGCGTTCCGCCAGGTTGCCTGGATCTCGACCGGCCGGCCCGCTACATCCGTGCGGAGAAACCGGACACCCGTGCCCGGTTGGGCCGGACGCAGAACCATCACCGCATCCGAACCGGAATGCAATCCGACGCCGGAGCAACGGCTAGCGCTCCTTAGCGTCCGCTGCCACACGAAACTCATGATGCCCCCAGCCTGCCCCGGTAACCCTCGTGGCTCCAGGCGATCGTCCGTTTTCCGCAGTGTCGACTCCCGTTCGACACGTTCCCTTTTCCCGGGGCTTGTTCACCCCTTGGCCGCAAAGCCGAATCGATCCTCCGTCCTTGCGGCGACGGAATACCAACACTTACAATCGCAAAAAAAATGCTCCTGGAAAACCAATTACATAGGTGTCGCCAGCTCTCAAGTCACGGATTGTTACGAAATGTTGCTATCGCTGTGCGGGTATCTTTCCGATCATGAGCCCTGTCCTCAATTAGCCTGTCGGCGCAAGAAGGCCGGGATGTCCAGGAGTTCTTCTTCGGCCGCGCTGGCACCGATCGGCCCAGCCGGATCGAGCCCGGCCAGCTCGGGCTGCCGTGGCGCTTCGGCAGCCGACGGGGTCGTATCGCCCGTTGCGGCCGACACCTCGGGTGTGCGGCGCTCCATCGACTCCTCGGGGGGCTCGGAGGGCCTACTGCTCTGAGTTGCGCCCTGGAAGGCACGCGCCGCGTCGGAGACCCTGGCGAACAGGCTCTGGGAGCGTCTTCGACCGCCCCGTACCGGCTCCCTTGTCTCGCCGGCCAGGCGATCTTGGTTCGGCCGGGCTGGTTCGGTCTGTGGGTAGCCAGCTCGTTCGAGGCCGGCCTCGGCCGCGAGGGAGGGGCTCGTTTCCGGCTCGGCGGGTGGCGGTGCAATGAAGCCTTCGGTGTTATTTTCCGACAGGTTGCCTCGATCCGATGCCCCTGGTTCCCGGGTTGCCGCGGGTGCGGCGCTCCGGATCAATCCCGGACTCTCCACGTGGATCGCCGGGGTTTCGCCGTCGTCCTCGCTCTCGGCCGTCGGATCGTACCGTTCGGGCTCGGCGGCCATCAGGGGTCCGTAAGCCTCCAGATCACTGGCGTCGGTGTCGACGGCAAGCGACTGGACACCGTATGCGCCGCCCATCGAAGGTGACGCGGCGGTTTGGGCCTGCTGGGTGACCTCGGGCCCGGCGACGGCTCTGGTGCTGGCCCTGGTGTCGGCCCGGCTCGAGACCAGGCTGAGAGCCACCGGATGTGGTGCCGTGACCTCTTCCGCATCGATCCCGGTTGCCACCACCGAGACCCGTATCCGCCCTTCAAGACTCTGCACGAAGGTCGAGCCGAAAATGATGTTCGCCTCGGGGTCGATCTCGTCGCGGATCCGGTTGGCTGTCTCGTCGACCTCGAAAAGGGTCATGTCGGCACCGCCGGTGATATTGATGAGGACGCCGCGCGCGCCCTTCATGGAGACGTCGTCCAGCAGCGGATTGGAGATCGCCGCTTCGGCGGCCTCGACCGAACGGTTTTCGCCCTCGGCCTCGCCGGTGCCCATCATGGCCTTGCCCATCTCGGTCATGACGGCCCGGATGTCGGCGAAGTCGAGGTTGATCAGGCCTGGCATCACCATGAGATCGGTCACGCCGCGCACGCCTGAGTCGAGCACGTCGTCGGCCATCTTGAAAGCGTCGGCGAATGTGGTCTTCTCGTTGGCGACCCGGAACAAGTTCTGGTTCGGGATGATGATCAGCGTGTCCACGTATTGCTGCAGTTCGGTGATACCGGATTCGGCAAGGCGCATGCGGTGCACGCCCTCGAAGTGGAACGGCTTGGTCACCACGCCGACCGTCAGGATCCCGGCCTCTCGCGCCGCCCGGGCAATCACCGGCGCGGCGCCGGTGCCGGTGCCGCCGCCCATGCCTGCGGTCACGAAGACCATGTTCGAACCGTCAAGTTGGCCGAGGATCTCGTCCAGGGCCTCTTCCGCCGCGGCGCGCCCGATATCGGGGCGCGAGCCCGCGCCGAGCCCCTGCGTGATGTTGCGTCCGAGCTGGATGCTCCGGTCGCAGAGCGTCTGGGCAAGCGCCTGAGCGTCGGTATTGGCGACCAGGAAGTCGACGCCTTCCAGGCTGGACTGGATCATGTTGTTGACGGCATTGCCCCCGGCGCCGCCGACGCCGATCACAGTGATGCGCGGGGATAGCTGCTCCTTCGCGCTTGGTACATTAAGGTTCAAGGTCATCGATTCCTCCACTGGCCGGAGTCTCGGCCCACGCTGCCGGGCGGGCCGGCTAGTTGTCCCGATCCGGTCGGGACGTCCGGATTGTCGAACTCAAAAATGCTCACGGACCCAGTCTCCTAGTCGGCCCATAAAGCTACTCGGGTGCTTTGTTCCCGGTATTGGCTGTCGGGATGCGGCCAGATTGCTCTCGACGGCACAGGTCAAGAGTCCGGCGCAGGTCGCGAAGGCCGGTCCGCTGGTCGCCTCGGCCAGGCCCAGCGCCCGATTCGGCCGGCCGATCCGCACTTGCTTGTCCAGGACCAGGGCCGCCAGGTCGCGCAGGCCCGGCAGTTGACTGGCGCCGCCGGTCAACACCACGCGGCGCCCGACCACTTGGCCCAGCCCGCTGGTTTCCAGACGCGAGCGGACCAGCTCGAAGGTTTCTTCCAGGCGCGGCTGTATGATCCCGAACAAGATCGAACGCGGAACTTGCTGGGAGTCGTTCTCTTGTTGGTCCTCGCCGACCCGGGGCACGTCGATCATCTCGCGCTCGTCGTCGGCGGCGGCCATGGCATGTCCGTATAGCGTCTTCAGCCGCTCGGCGTGGGCCACCGGGGTCGACAGCCCGCGGGCGATGTCGTTGGTGACGTGAATGCCGCCCACCGGGATCAAATCCGTATAGATGACGTTGCCACCGAAGAACAAAGCGATCGTGGTCGTTCCACCGCCCATGTCGACCAGGGTCACGCCCAGGTCCATCTCGTCCTCGACCAAGGTGGCCAATCCGGCGGCGTAGGGCGAGACGACGAAACCGGCGACACTCAAGTGACATCGTCCGATGCAGGTCGTCAGGTTGCGCACCGCGCTCGCCCCCGCGGTGACCAGGTGCATCCTGACGCCCAGCCGTTCGCCGTACATGCCGCGTGGATCGCGAATGCCACGGCTGTCGTCGATGCTGTAGCCGACCGGGATCGAGTGGATCAGTCGCCGGCTCTGGCCGTTCATGTCGCTGGCGCCGTTGACTTGGCGGCCGTGTTGAAGGGCACGGCGCAGGTCGGATTCGCCGACTTCGTGACCCGCGATGGACACCTCGATACCGATCGAATTCGAGGCGGGATGGCCACCCGAAAGATTGACAACAACCTGGTCGATGGTATCGCCGGCCATCTGCTCTGCAGCGTGCACGGCGTTCCGGATGGCGCCTTCGCAGCCCTCCATGTCGACCACGTTGCCGTTCCTCACGCCCCGGCTGGCCTGTTGGCCGATGCCCAGGACGCGCGGCCGTCCGGTGTCCTCCGTCGCGGCTATGAAGCAACAGACCTTGCTGCTGCCCACGTCGAGCGCGGCGGTCAGACCGTTTCGTGTCTTGCCGAGGCCGGTTCTCATTTCAATCCGTCTTTCTTCCCCTCTCGCGTCTCACGCCGGGCCTCTCAGGTGTCGCGGCCCGCCTTGGACACGGCGTTTCTTATGCGAGCGTCCGGCGCCGTGCGAACCACCAGCCGGCCGGGCAGCCGTAGGTCGATGGCCACCACATCGCGCCCCAGCACGCCGTGCTCCCGTTCGAGCCGGGCCAACTGCATCCAAGCCTCGGCGGGATCGGTCTCGGGCAGCCGCACGTCGATCCCACCCCGCAGGTGCAGGTTCCAGCGGCGTCCGCTGACCCTGACCGCGGCCGTGACCAGCGGCCTGAGATCAGGCTCGCGGTCGAGCATGGCGATCAGGGCCGCGGCGTGTTGGGGCGCTCCCTGGCCGACCACCAGCGGCAGTCGGGCGAACTGCTTGGCCGACACGCCCGGTATCGCTTGCCCCCTCCGGTCGATCACCGACAGTTTGCCGTCCAACTGCCAGAGCGCGAGCGGGCTGCGCTCGGTTAGGTGGATATAGACCAGCTTGGGCAGGCGCCGCTCGACGGTCGCCCGGCGCACCCAGGGCAAGGCCTCCAGCCTCGCCCGGGCGGCCCGCGGGTCGATCGCCAGGATGGGGGTGCCGCGTTGGACCTTCAGAGCCGCCAGAATAGCGGCCCGGTCCGTCCGTCCGCGCCCTTCGACCAGCACGTCGTCGACCGCGAATCCGGCGTCGGCTGTGAGCTGATACGCGGCCTCCGCCATGCGGTCGGCCTGCCGGCCCAGCCAGCCGTTGCGCCAAAGCCATGCGGAGCTGGCCAGGGACAGGACGAGCGCGATGCCGACCCCGACGCTCAGAGCGCGCCGCCGGCCGAACCTGGGGCGGGCGCGGGGATGGACCGGCTTGCCGCTGCGCGTCTTTGCCGGGCGTGGCCGGGTCTTGGCAATCAGGTGTCGCATGCGGCGTTCTCCACCAGCCAGGCGCAGAGGTCGGCGAACGAGATGCCTTGATGCGCGGCTTGTTCCGGGACCAGGCTCATCGGGGTCATGCCCGGTTGCGTGTTGACCTCGAGCAGGAAGAGTTCGCCCGGCTTGCCCCGCGTGTCGTCGTAACGGAAGTCCGCGCGGCTGATCCCGCGGCAGCCGAGCACCCGATGTGCTCGTAGGGCCATGTCCATGGCCTCGTCCGCGATCTTCTTGGGCACCTTCGCGGGGACCACGTGGCTGGCGGCATGCTCTTCCGTGTACTTGGCCTCGTAGTCGTAGAAGCCCTCTTGCGGCCTGATCTCGGTAACCGCAAGCGGCCGCTCGCCCATGACGGCCACGGTGAGCTCGCGTCCGGCCACGTAACGCTCGACCATCACCATTTCGCCGAATTGCCAGGTCGTACCCGACAACGGCGGCTCGTTGGCGCCTTCGGCGACGATGCGCACGCCGACGCTCGAGCCCTCGTTCGGCGGCTTGATGACGTAAGGCCGGGCCATGACATCGCCGGCCAGGACCTCGTCGCGGTGGACGAGGATCCCCTCGGGACAGGCCAGCCCCGCGGCGGCGAAGAGCTGCTTGGCCATGGGCTTGTCCATGGCCACCGCCGAGGCCAGCAGGCCGGAATGGGTGTAGGGAAGCTGCATCAGATTCAGGACGCCCTGGATGCAGCCGTCTTCGCCCCAACGGCCGTGCAGGGCGTTGAAGACCGCGTCCGGGCGCGGGGAGAGCGCCTCGAGCAGCGCGCCCAGGTCGTGGCCGACGTCGATTTCGCTCACCTTGTAGCCGGCATCCCTGAGTCCGGCGGCGCACTCTCGGCCGCTCACCAGCGAGACCTCCCGCTCGGCCGAGGGGCCGCCCATGAGGACAGCGACGCGCTTGGTCATCCGGAATCCTCCGAATTCGGCTCGTCGGCGGGAACCCCGATCCGGCGGATCTCCCAGTCGAGTTCGACGCCGCTCGCCGCATGGACCCGCCGCCGCACCTCCTCGCCCAGCTTCTCCAAGTCGGCCGCGGTGGCGTCGCCGGTGTTGATCAGGAAGTTGCAGTGCTTGTCGGAGACCATGGCGCCGCCGCGCCTGAGGCCGCGGCAACCGGCCTGGTCGATCAGCTGCCAGGCCTTCGCCCCGGGTGGGTTCTTGAAGGTCGAGCCGCCGGTGCGGGTGCGCAGCGGCTGGCTTTCGGCCCGCGTCTCCTGGATCTTGGCCATGCGCGCGGCGATCGCGTCCGGCTCGTCCGCTCCGCCGCGCAGGCGGGCGCCCAGGAAGATCCAGTCCTGCGGTACCGCGCAGCGGCGATAGGCGAAGCCCAGCGCCTCCGAGTCCAGCCGGTGTATCCGGCCCCGGGGGTCGACGGCCTCGGCCCAGACCGCGACGTCCTTCGTCTCCCGGCCGTAGGCGCCTGCGTTCATGCGCAGCGCGCCGCCGAGCGTGCCGGGCACGCCGCACAGGAACTCGAGCCCGCCGAGGCCCGCGCGTCGGGCGGCGGTCGCCACGTTGAGGTCGAGGGCCCCGGCGCCGCACACAAGGTCATTGCCCTCGACGGCGATCTCGACGAAGCCGCGACCCAGGCGCAGCACGACGCCCGGCACGCCGCCATCGCGGACCAGCAGGTTGGATCCGACCCCGATCACCGTGACCGGCACGTCCGCCGGCTTGGCCCGCAGGAAGGCCGACAGATCCTCGCGATCGGCCGGCCGGAACATCACTTCGGCCGGACCGCCGACCCGGAACCAGGTGATGCCCGCGAGCGCCGCGTTCTCGCTCAGGCGGCCGCGCACGGGCGGCAGCCGGTCGATCAAGCGGGAGGCTGGCGGCGCGGTCATCGGCATCATGGCCCCGTCCCCGCCGGCTTCGAATCGCCGGCGTTCGACGGCTCGGCCAGCTGCTGCGGCAGGGCGTTCGCCCAGGCCGTGATGTTGCCGGCGCCAAGACAGACCACCATGTCGCCCGGCGCGGCCAGCTCGCGGATCATGCGGGGCAGGTCCCACTCGCTGTCCAGGGGTTGGGCGTGGCGGTGGCCGTGGGCGCGCAGTCCCTCGACCAGGGCGTCGCGGTTGACCCCCTCGATCGGCGACTCGCCGGCGGGGTAGACCTCGGCCACGATGACCTGGTCGGCGTCGTTGAAGCAGCTGCAGAAATCCTCGAAAAGGGCGGCCAGGCGCGAGTAGCGATGCGGTTGAACGACCGCAACGACCTTGCCCTCGGTGGCCTGCCGGGCAGCGTTCAGGACCGCTGCGATCTCCACCGGATGGTGGCCGTAGTCGTCGATGACCGTGACGCCGCCGATTTCTCCGGTCTTGGTGAAACGCCGCTTGACGCCGGCGAAGTCGGCGAGCCCTTTGCGGATCACCGCCTCTTCCAGGTCGAGCGCACCGGCTATGGCGACGGCGGCGAGCGCGTTCTGTACGTTGTGCCGGCCCAGCATGGGCAGGATCAGATCTTGGATCCTGTGCTCCGCGTCCTGTCTCCGATAGGTCAGCACGACGTCGAAGCGGGTTCCCTCCGGCTCGTTCACGATGTTCGTAGCGCGCACCTCGGCCTGAGGGCTCAGCCCATAGGTCACGATGCGGCGGTCTTCGATGCGCCCGATCAGCGATTGGACCACCGGGTGGTCGATGCACAGCACCGCGAAGCCGTAGAAGGGGATGTTCTCGATGAAGGCCTCGAAAGCGCCGTGCAGGGCCTCGGCCGAGCCGTAGTGATCCATATGCTCCGGATCGATATTGGTGACGACCGCTATGGTGGCCGGCAGCTTCACGAAGCTGCCGTCGCTTTCGTCGGCCTCGACCACCATCCAGTCGCCCTCGCCCAGACGGGCATTGGTACCATAGGCGTTGATGATGCCGCCGTTGATGACGGTCGGGTCGAGGCCGCCGGCATCGAGCATTGCGGCGACCATCGAGGTGGTGGTGGTCTTGCCGTGGGTGCCGCCGACGGCGACCGACCACTTGAGCCGCATCAGTTCGCCCAGCATCTCGGCCCGGCGCACGATCGGGGCGAATCGCTCGCGCGCGGCGAGGACCTCCGGATTGTCGGGTGTGACCGCCGAGGAGATCACAACGACCTGGGCCTCGTCGACGTTCGCCGGCGCGTGGCCGATCGTCACCTTGACGCCGAGTTTCCGCAGGCGCTGTACGTTGGGGTTCTCCGCGATATCGCTGCCCTGCACATGGTAGCCCAGGTTGTGCAGGATCTCGGCGATGCCGGACATGCCGATCCCGCCGATGCCGACGAAATGGATAGTGCCCAGGTTGAGTGGCAGGCCTCTCATGCGGCGGCCTCGTTTCTTTCGCCGCGGTCCGGCTCCTCGCCCCCATTGGAATCGGTCTCCGGGAACACCAGATCGGCCAGGCGCCGGGCGGCGTCCGGGTGGGCGACTGCGCCCGCGCACTGGGCGGCGCGGGCCAATAGCGCGGGTGTCGCGAAGAGGGCGCCGAGCCGGTCGGCCAGGACCTCGGGGCTCAGCGACCGGTCCGGAATCAGCCAGGCGCCGCCGGCATCGACCAGGGCCTGGGCGTTGGCGGTCTGGTGGTCGTCCGTAGCGAAGGGGTAGGGCACCAAGATGGCCGGTCGGCCGGTCGCAGCCAGCTCGGCTATGGTCGAGGCGCCCGCGCGGCAGATGGCCAGGTGAGCGCCGGCCAGGCGCTCCGGCATGTCTTCGAGGAACCCGGCGAGGTGCGCCGCCACCCCGCATTCCCGGTAGACCGCCGCGACGCGCTGGAGAGCGTCGCCACGCACCTGCTGGCTGACCTCCAGGCGGCGGCGCAGGGTCTCGGGCAGGCGCTGGACGGCCGCGGGGACGACATCGTTGAAGGCGCGCGCGCCCTGGCTGCCGCCGGTCACCAGAAGCCGCAGCCTGCCGGCTTGGTCGGGCGGGGCATAGGGCCCACGGCCGACCTCGGTGATGGCCGGACGCACGGGGTTGCCGGTCACCGTCACCGAGGCGTGGCCGGCGGGGTCAAGACCTTCGACCCGAGCGAAGCAGGTGCCGATGGCCTGCGCCCGCGAGGCCAGGACCCGGTTGGCCCGGCCGAGAACCGCGTTCTGCTCATGCAGCACCACGCGCAACCCAGCCCGGGCGCCCGCCAGCACCGTCGGGACAGAGGGATAGCCGCCGAACCCGACCACGGCATCCGCCTCGAGCCGTTTGACCAGGCCGCGGGCCTGCAGGAAACCGACAGCCAGGCTGAGCAGCCCCTTGACCCTCTTCAGCACGCTGCCGCCGGCCACCCCGCCGGCGCTGATCCGATGGATTTCGACCTGGTACAGGTCCGGCCCGAATCCGGCGCCGCGCCGGTCGGTCACCAGCGCGACCGCACAGCCCCGGGCAAGCAGTTCGCGCGCCAGGGCCTCGGCCGGGAACATGTGCCCGCCGGTGCCTCCGGCGGCCAGCACGACCTTGCGTGGCGGGGCGGCGTTCATACCGCCTCTCCGATCCCGACACGCCGCCGGGTCAGGCCCAGCACCATGCCCATGGCGAGCGCCAGGGCCAGCAAGGAGGAGCCGCCATAGCTGATGAACGGCAGCGTCATGCCCTTGGTCGGCATCAGGTGCAGGGTCGAGGCCATGTTGATCAGCGCTTGCAGGCCGAACTGCGCCAGCAGGCCGCCGGCCGCCAGAAGCACGAAGAGGGAATTGTCCTGGAAGACCCGGGCGAAGCCGCGCAGGACGACGAAGCCGAATAGGGCGAGAATGATCAGGCAGGCGATCAGCCCGAGCTCCTCGCCGGCCACCGCGAAGATGAAGTCGGAATGGGAATCCGGCAACAGCGCCTTCACCGTGCCTTCTCCCGGGCCACGCCCGAGCAGGCCGCCGTTCATGAAGGCCTCGATCGAGCGATCGATCTGGTAGCGGTCACCGGCCTGCGGATCGAGAAAGGAGTCGATGCGGGCACCGACGTGGGGCAGGGCAAAATACGCGATGGTCAGGGCCAGCAGACCGGCCGCACTCAGCAGACCGACCCACAGCAGGGGCAGGCCGGCGAGGAAGAACTGGAAAGCCCAGACGGCGGTGACCAGGAAGGCCTGGCCGACATCGGGTTGCAGCAGCAGCAGCGTCATCGCGGCGAGCCACAGCACGATCGCGATCGTGCTGCCCGGGATGCCCTCTTCGCCCTTCTCCGCGGCGAACATCCAGGCCGAGACCACGACGAAACAGGGCTTCAGGAACTCCGAGGGCTGAAGCGACAGGCCGGCGAGGCTGATCCAGCGGGTCGCGCCCTTGATTTCGACCCCGATCGACAGGGTCAGGAGGCAGAGGGCCAGCGACGCCGCGAAGCCGATGACCGCCAGGCGCCGGATCCAGCGCGGGTTGAGCAGGGAAACGCCGATCACGGTCAGCACGGCTAGAGGCAGAAGCGCGAACTGCCGCTGCGCCAGCCGGAACCCGGGTAGGCCGATCCGCTCGGCCACCGCGGGCGAGGCGGCCAGAACCAGGACCGCGCCAAAGCCCATGAGAACGATCAGGGCCGCCAGAATCCAGCGGTCCACGGTCCACCACCATTGGCTCAGCGCGCTCGTGTCGGTCCGCGCGAAGGCGGTCATTGCAGCACCCTCCCGCTCGGATCCAGGTCCGCATGGCGGCCCGGCAGGGCTTCGACCAGGGTGCGGAAGCGCTCGCCGCGTTCCTCGAAGTCGGAGAACTGGTCGAACGATGCCGCCGCCGGGGACAGCAATACGACTGCGCCCGTCCGCTTGTCGGCCTTGGCCGCCGCCTGGGCCAGATCGGTCGCGCGGTCCAGGTCGCCGCAGCGCGCAAAATCGACCCGGCCGTCCAGGGCCGTGGCGAAAGCGTCCTCGGCCTCTCCGATCAGAAAGGCCCGCGCGATCCGCGGGAACAAAGGCTCGAGGCCGGCCAGCCCGGTCTCCTTGGGCCGTCCCCCGGCGATCCAGTAGACGGCGTCGTAGCAGGCCAGCGCCTTGGCCGCGGCGTCGGCGTTGGTTGCTTTGGAGTCGTTGACGTAGCTGACGCCGTCGATCACGGCGACCAGCTCCTGCCTGTGCGGCAGGCCGGGGAAGCTGCGCAGGCAGGCGGCGATGACCGGCGGCTGTACGCCGAGCGTCTTGCACGCCGCATAGGCGGCCGCGGCGTTCTGCCGGTTGTGGCGGCCCGGCAGGCTGGGCACTTCGCGGAGATCGAGAACAGGAGCTTTGCCGCCCTCGGTATCGTCGGTCAGGACGCCGCCGTCCGCATGAACGCCGCCCTGTGCGGGACCGCTGCCCGAGACCGGGATGACGATTTGCTCGCCGGCCTCCGTCAGCTGCCGGCAGATGCCCCGGCAGGTCTCATCGTCGACCCCGATCACCGCGGTGCGGGGCCTGGTCTGGCGATGGAATATCAGCCGCTTGGCCGCGACATATCCCTCGAGGCCGCCGTGCCGCTCCAGGTGGTCCGGCGTGACGTTGAGCAGCACGGCCACGTCGAAGGTGACCGACAGGGTGAGCTCGAGCTGGTAGCTCGACATCTCGAGCACATAGATGCCGCTCGAGTCGAGTGGCTCCAGGTCGAGCGCCGGCGTGCCGAGGTTGCCGCCGACCTGGACCTCGCGTCCGGAGGTCTCGAGGATGTGACCGATCAAGGCGGTGGTCGTGGACTTGCCGTTGGTCCCCGTGACTCCGAGATAGCTGGCGTCGCGCTGGGAGCGTGCCAGCAGCTCGATGTCGCCGATGATCTCGCAGCGGTGTTCGCGCGCCAGGGCGGCCACAGGATGGGGCGCGGGGTGGCTGTGCGGGATGCCCGGCGAGATCACCAGGCTGGTCAGCTCCCGCCAGTCGCAGCCGGTCAAGTCGACCAGCGGAATCCCCCCGGCCGCGGCCGTGGCGCGGCGCTCGACGTCGTCGTCCCAGGCCCAGACCTCGGCACCGCTCGCCATCAGCGCGCGGGCCGCCGACAGGCCCGACCTGCCGAGCCCGAGGACCGCCACCGGAAGGCCGCCGAAGAAGGAAAGGTCAATCACGCCGGCCGCCCTTCATCTCAGCTTCAAGGTGGACAGCCCGGCAAGGGCCAGGATCACCGCGATGATCCAGAAGCGGATCACGATGGTCGGTTCGGCCCAGCCCTGCTTCTCGAAGTGATGGTGCAGGGGCGCCATGCGGAATATGCGCCTGCCGGTCAGCTTGAACGAGGCGACCTGAACGATGACCGAGATGGTCTCCAGCACGAAGAGACCGCCGATGATGGCGAGCACGAGCTCGTGCTTGGTGATGACCGCGACGCCGCCGAGCGCGCCGCCGCAGGACAGCGATCCGGTATCGCCCATGAAGACCATGGCCGGCGGGGCGTTGAACCAGAGGAAGCCGAGGCTGGCACCGACCAGCGCGGAACAGAACACGGCGAGCTCGCCGGTGCCGGCCACGTAGTGGACCTGCAGGTAGCCGGCGAAGACCGTGTTGCCGACCAGCCAGGCGATCAGCGCGAAGCATCCGGCGGCGATCATGACCGGCACGATGGCCAGGCCGTCGAGCCCGTCGGTCAGGTTGACCGCGTTCGACGCGCCGACCATGACGAAGACCGCGAAGGCCACGAAGAACCAGCCGAGGTTGAGCAGGACGCCCTTCAACAGCGGAATCGCCAGGTGGGTCTGCATCTGCTCGGGGCTGATGTGGACGATCCACAGGGTGGCGGCGGTGCCGATGGCGATCTGGGCCAGGAACTTGAAGCGGCTCGGCAGGCCCTTGGAGCTGCGCCGCGTCAGCTTCAAGTAGTCGTCGCCGAAGCCGATCATGCCGAAGCCGATGGTGACGAAGAGAATCGCCCAGACGAAGCCGTTCGTGAGGTCGGCCCAGAGCAGCGTGGAAATGGCGATCGCCATGAGGATCAGCACGCCGCCCATGGTGGGGGTGCCCTGCTTGGTCAGCAGATGGCTCTCCGGTCCGTCGTCGCGGATCGGTTGGCCTTCGCGTTGCTTCGACTTGAGCCAGGCGATCACGCCGGGCCCCAGGGCGAAGCTGATCAGGAGCGCGGTGATCACCGCGCCGCCGCTGCGGAAGGTAAGGTAGCGGAACACGTTGAAGATGATGTGTTCGTCTGCGAGCGGGACCAGGAGGTTGAATAGCATGGGTGTGCCTCTCACTCGCCGTTGGCCGCGCGCGCCGGGTCGCCCTCGAGCGATGCCAGCGCCTCGATCACCAGGGCCATGCGGCTGCCCTGAGAGCCCTTGACAAGGACCGTGTCGCCCGGCCTGAGCCCGGCGGCGGCCAAGGGCGCCAGGCTCCGGGCATCGGCGGCGTGCCCGCCGCGACGGGCCTTGGGCAGGGCGTCGTGCAGTGCCGCCATGTTCGGACCGCAGGTGAAGACCAGGTCGATTTCAGCCGCCTCGATCGGCTCGGCCAGCTTGGCGTGCAGCCTTTCGGAGTCCCGGCCCAGCTCCAGCATGTCGCCGAGGACTGCGATGCGCCGGCCGCCCTTGCCGAGCGGGGTTTTTTGCAACACCTCGAATGCCGCCTGCATGGAGGCCGGATTGGCGTTGTAGGCGTCGTCGATCAGCTCGAAGCTGCCGCCGGGCAGGGGCAGCACTTGGCGTGCGCCGCGTCCCTTGAGCGGCTTGAGGGTCGCCATCTCGGCGGTCGCCGCGCGCAGGTCCGCGCCGACCGCCAGGATCGTCGCCAGCACGGCCAGGGAGTTCATGACCCAGTGGGCGCCCGGCAGTCCGAGGCAGTAATCGAGCAGCTTGCCGCCGACCAGCGCGCGCACCGTGCTGTGGCCGCCGTGCAGCGAGCAATTGATGAGACGGGCATTGGCCTCCGGGTGCCGCCCGAAGCTGACGATCCGGGTCACGCCGGCCGCCTCGGCCCGTTCGACCAGCAGGGTGAAGAAGGGGTGCTCGCGGTTCAGTACCGCCGCTCCGCCCGGCTCCACGCCCTCGAAGATCTCGGCCTTGGCCTTGGCGATCTCCTCGATCGAGGCGAAGTATTCGCTGTGCGCCGCCTCGATGGCGGTGATCAAGGCCACGTGCGGACGGACTAGGCGGGTGAGCTGGCGGATCTCGCCCGGGTGGTTCATGCCCATCTCGAATACGCCGTAGAGCGCCTGCGGCCGCATGCGGGCGAGCGACAGCGGAACGCCCCAGTGGTTGTTCAGGCTGCCCATGCTCGCCGCGGTCGGCGCCTGGGGCGCAAGGCAGTGCCGCAGGGCCTCCTTGACCCCGGTCTTGCCGACGCTGCCGGTCACGCCGATGAAGCGGGCCTCGCTGCGCGCCCGGGCGGCCGCGCCGAGCGCGGTCAGCGCCGCCAAGGTGTCTTCGACCAGAAGCAGCGGCGCCGACTCGGGCACTCCCTCGGGCCGGTGCTGCGCCACGGCCGCCACCGCGCCGGCGTCAAATGCCGCGGCGATGAAGCCGTGGCCGTCGAAGCTCGGGCCTTCGAGCGCGACGAACAGATCGCCCGGCTCCAGGCTGCGGCTGTCGATCGAAACGCCGGTGGCCGCCCATTCGGCCGTGTTGCGGCCGCCGGTCGCCTTGGCGGCCTGGCCGGCGGTCCAGAGGGGCGCAGGGTTCATGACCGACCCTCCGCCAGGCGGGCGACGACGCCGCGCACCACGTCGCGGTCGTCGAAGGGCAGGACCTCGTCGCCGACGATCTGCCCGGGCTCGTGGCCCTTGCCGGCGACGATCAGCAGGTCGTCCGGGCCGAGCGCGGCCACGGCCGTCTCGATCGCCTCGGCCCGGTCGCCGATCTCCAGCGCTCCGGTCGCCGCCTCGAGGATCTCGTGCCGAATCGCGGCCGGGTCCTCGCTGCGCGGATTGTCGTCGGTGACGATGACCTGGTCGGCCAGGGAGCGGGCAACCTCGCCCATCTGCGGACGCTTGCCGCGGTCGCGGTCGCCGCCGGCACCGAACACGACGCAGAGCCGTCCACGGGTGTGTGGCCGCAGCGCCTCGAGCGCGCTGCGCAGCGCATCGGGCGTGTGTGCGTAGTCGACATAGACCTGGCCGCCGGAGGGCGCGCGCGCCACCAGCTCGAGCCGCCCGGCGACGCCGGTAAGGTGCGGCAGCGCGTCCAGCGCCGCCTCTGGGTCCGATCCGGTTGCGATGACCAGACCGAGCGCCGCCAGGACGTTGGCCGCCTGAAAGCGGCCGGCCAGGGGCAGCGCGATGTCATGACGGCGGCCGAGGAGTTTCAGGGTGAGGCGTTGGCCCTCGGCCGCCGCGGCGACCCGGACGAGGCGGAGATCGCCACCCCCGGCGCCGTAAGCGAAGATCTGCAGGCCGCGCGACAGCGCGGCGGCGCGCAGCGATTCGAACTCGGGTACGTCGGCGTTCAGCACCGCGCCGCCGCCCGGCAGTACCAGCTCGGCGAACAGGCGCAGCTTCGCGGCCAGATAGGCCTCGCTGCCGCCGTGATAGTCCAGATGGTCGCGCGACAGATTGGTGAAGGCCGCCGCGCGGATCTCCACGCCGTCCAGGCGGAACTGATCCAGGCCGTGGCTCGAGGCCTCCATCGCCAGGTGCTCGACCCCGTCCCGGGCAAGCGCCGCCAGACAACGGTGCAGCTCGACCGGGTCGGGCGTGGTCAACGAGGCGGGCGCGTCGGGTCGTGGCGGCATCAGGCCGAGCGTGCCCAGGCTCGCCGCCTCTAGGCCCAACCGGCCCCAGATCTGGCGCGCGAATTCGGCGACCGAGGTCTTGCCGTTGGTGCCCGTGACCGCAGCGGTCACCGCGGGCTGGCGGCCGAAAAAGCGCGCCGCGATCAGCGCCAGCCGGCGGCGCGGGTTCTCGTCGGTCAGGAGGGCCACGGGCCGGCCGTGCTCCCCGACCGAGGTTCCGGGTGTGGTCAGCACCGCGACGGCGCCGCGCTCGATGGCCTGGCTGATGAAATCGCGCCCGTCGCTGCGGCCGCCCGGGATCGCGGCGAAGAGGTCGCCCGGGGCGATCTTTCGGCTGTCCGCCGAAAGGCCCTGGATCTCCAGTGTCTGCAGCGCCGCCGTGGGCTCCATCTCGATCGTCGTTCCCTCTGCCAGGTCAGTTAGCCGCAAAGACGGTTCCTTTGAGGTTGACGGGCACCAGGTGACGGTCCGCACCTTCTTCCTCGTCCAGGGCCTTCGGCTGGATGCCGAGCAAGGGGCCCATGCGTTCGATCACCCGGCGCACCACCGGCGCGGCGACCCAGCCGCCCGTGGCATAGCCGTGCGTACTCTCGATGCCCTTTGGCTCGTCGATCATCGCGAAGATCACGTAGCGTGGCCGATCCATCGGAAAGGCCCCGATGAACGAGGCAATGCGGGCGCTTCTGGCATAGCGCCGGCCGCGCAGCTTGTCCGCCGTACCGGTCTTGCCGCCGACCAGATAGCCCGGGGCGTCCGCCAGGCGGCCGGTGCCGTTCTGCACCGCCAGACGCATCAGCCAGCGCATGTCGCGCGAGGTCCGCGCGCTCAGCACGCGCCGGACCACGACGCGCTCCCCGTCGCCGCGTTTCAGCAGGGTGGCGGGCACCAGGTCGCCGCCATTGACCACGGCGGCGACGGCGCCGACCATTTGCAGCGGGCTGACCGCGAGGCCGTGGCCGTAGGAGATCGTCATGGTGTTGATCTCGCGCCACGGCGAGGGAACCATCGGCTGGCCCACTTCCGGCACCTCGATCTGTGCCGCGCGGGTCAGCCCGAGATTGCCGAGGAAGGCCTTTTGGGCCGGCGTACCGGAGTCCATGGCCATGTGCACCGAGCCGATGTTGCTGGAATAGATGAAGATCTCCGGCACCGACAACCAGCGGTTCTTCGGCTTGAAGTCACGGATCGTGTAGCTCGCCACGCGGATCGGCTGGCTGACGTCGTAGCCGTCCTGCAGGCCGACCGCGCCCTGGTCGAGCGCCATGGCCGTGGTGAAGATCTTGAACACCGATCCCATCTCGTAGACGCCCAGGCTGGCTCGGTTGAAGCGCGCGTCGCCGTCTGACTCGCCCGGCCGGGCCGGGTCGAAGCTGGGCAGGGAGGCCATGGCGACCACCTCGCCGTTCTCGGCATCCAGCACCAGCCCGGCCGCACCGATCGCCCGGAACGTCGCCATGGCCGTGGCGAGCTCCTCGGTCAGGACGTGCTGCACACGGAGGTCGAGGCTGAGCGCCAGCGGCCGAGTCGCGCCGCGCAGCCGCTCTTCGAAAGCCTGCTCGATGCCGGACAGACCCCGGTTGTCCATGCCGGCGAAGCCGATCACATGCGCGGTCAGCGCGCCGTGCGGATAGACCCGGTCCGGCTCGTGCTGGAAATAGAGCCCGGGAATGCCGAGGCGGTTGACCTCGTGCTGCTGGCGCGGCGACAACTTGCGCTTGAGCCAAACGAAGGACCTGTCGGCCGCGAGCTTGGCGGCGAGCTCGGGCTCGGGGAGTTCCGGCAAGGCCGCGGAAAGCCGTGCGGCCACCGCCTCGGGATCGAGGACTTGGCGCGGGTTGGCATAGAGGGACGCGGTCGGCAGGGTGGTCGCCAGGACCACGCCGTTGCGGTCGACGATGTCGGCGCGGATCGTCTCGAGGGCGTTGGACCGCGGTGTTGCGGCCAGGCGCGGCTCGTTGCCGTCCGTGAGCAGGCTGACGTCGACCAGGCGCAGACCGACGACCAGGAAGGCCATGGCGAAGATCAGGCCGGCGGCCAGGAGCCGGGTCCGGCCGATCTCCAGACACTGCTTGATCGTGCCGTCGAGCAGGACCATCGAGGTCGGATCGGGCCCTGGATCCAGGTCCAGGGGGCGGCGTGTCTGCACGAAGGTCGCGTCCGGCCGGTTCATCGTGCGTTCCTCGCGCGCGCCAGAATGGCGTCCAGGGTGGGTGTCGGGACCTCCGCCTTCCGCACCGCGCGTTGCGGCAGGTCGTCGAGCCGGATGACCTGGGTGCCGACCATTGGCGCCAGCCCGAGATGACGCCTAGCCAGATCGGAGAGTCGCGCCGGCTGGTTCAGATAGCTCCACTCGGCCTTGAGAATGTGGATCGCTTCCTGTCGCTCGAGGATCGACTGATGCTCCAGGCCGAGTTCCTCTTCCAGGCGCTGGACCTCGTATTTGACGTGGAACAGCCCGAGGGCGGCCACCATGATAGCGGTGAGCCAGACCAGAACCGCGATCCTGCTCATGGCGAACCTCCCGTCCTGCCGTCGGTCCAGGCGGGGGCAACGGTGCGCTCGGCCGCGCGCAGACGGGCCGAGCGGGCTCGCGGGTTGGCCGCGGTTTCGCTTGCTTCCGGGCGCCGGGCCCCTTTGAAAAGCGGACGGAACGTCGCCGCCGGCCGGGTGCGCCCGGGCGTGTCGGGCAGATGGCGCGAGCCACGCGCGGCGCCACCGCTGCGCTCGCGGAGGAACTCCTTGACCGCACGGTCCTCGAGCGAGTGAAAGGCGATGACCGCCAGGCGGCCGCCCCGCCGCAGCAAGCGCTCGGCCGCGCGCAGGCCGCGATGAAGCTCGCCGATCTCGTCGTTTACATAGATGCGCAAGGCCTGGAACGTGCGCGTCGCCGGGTCCAGGCCCTCGGGGCCGCGCTTGATCACGCGGCGCACGGTTTCCGCCAGCTCGAGCGTCCGCTCGAACGGCCGCTCGCGGCGCGCCGCGACGATCGCGCGGGCGATCGGCCGGGACTTGCGCTCCTCGCCATAGCGGTAGAGCACTTCGGCCAACTCGCCCTCGGAAAGGCTGTTCACGACCTCGGCGGCGCTGGGCCCGGTGGCGCTCTCCGGACCGGCCATGCGCATGTCGAGCGGACCGTCGGCGCGGAACGAGAAGCCGCGCTCGGCCCGGTCGATCTGCATGGAGGACACGCCCAGATCGAGCGCGATGCCGTCGACCGGGGCCGTGCCGTGTTCTTCCATCAGGCGGTCCATATCGCCGAAGCGCCCCTCGATGAGCGTCAGGCGGCCCGCGTAGCGTTCGACCAGGATCCCGCCGCCTGCCACCGCCTCGGGGTCGCGGTCGATGCCCCAGACCCGGCAGTCCGCGGCGTCGAGCAGGGCGGAGGCGGCGCCGCCGGCGCCGAAGGTGCCGTCCACATAGATCGCGCCGTCGCGCGGCGCCAGGGCCTCCAGGACCTCGCGGAGCATGACCGGCGTGTGCGGCGCGGCGGCACGCCCTGTCGTGCCGGCGCTCACGAGGCGTCGCCCGGGCCGCGGCGCAGCGGCAGCGTTAGGCCCTGTTCGCGGGCCCGCGCGCGGGCCTCGGTCTTCTGGCGCAGCAGGGTTTCCGGCTCCCAGATCTGGAATGCGGCGCCCATGCCGACGAAACCGGCCCGCTCGGTGATGCCGGCGTGCTCGACCAGCGCCGGCGGCAGCAGGATCCGGCCTTCGCCGTCGAAGCTCAACTGGTGGGAGTCGGCGAAGATCGTGAAGGCGAGGTCTTCGTGGGCGTCGGAATAGAGGTCCGTGGCCGATACGCTCTCGTTCAACTGCTCCATGAACTCCAAGTCGCAGGCCTCGATGGCCTGGCCGCGGTAGGACGGACGGGCGATGATGCCCTGGAACGCGGAGCGTCCGAGGGCTTGGCGGAACGGCGCAGGGACGGAAACCCGACCCTTCCGGTCCACCTTGTTCTCGAAGGTGCCAAAGAACACCGCCACGCTCGTCTCCCGCGGCCTGCGCCGCCCGTTTCGATCCCCTGTCTCCCGCGTCTAGCTGCCCTGGGAGCAGATGCCCTCACAATGGGACTAAGTGGGATATCATGGGATTTCATGGGTGTCAATGGGCGCACAAGTAAAACTCTCCCGGTTAAGAAGACGTTAACAGCGGTTCTTGATGGCAGTGTCATGTAGTGGTCCAGATGTTGTGGCGACAAACTTTGGCGGCCCATAATGAAGCCTGTGTTCAGATTGTGTCAGAACTTTGTTCTTGGAATGTTCCAAAAATGGTTTGCGCGGGTGTGCGCGCAGGTGGTGCCGGAAACCTTTGTAACTGGGCGAAATGTGACCGCCGGCGGGCCGTTACGGCCTGCTGTTCCAACAAGGTATGAAATGCCAGACGGCCTGTAAGCCGGGTTCTGTCCCCCGAAGGGGGATGGCCATTCATCTGGGACGCCCGTTGCCGGACGCCTCGCGCGACCTACCCGGGCGGCGGCGCGGAAACCCGCCCGGCCTCATCGGCCTGCCGCCCCTACTCGGTCTTGCTCCCGGTGGGGTTTACCGTGCCGTCCCCGTCGCCGGGGACGCGGTGCGCTCTTACCGCACCCTTTCACCCTTGCCGGCCGGCGGCAGGCCCGAAGGCCAGCGCGCGGACCGGCGGTTTGCTTTCTGTGGCACTTTCCCTAGGGTAGTCGGCAACGAAGGCGGCCATCCGGCCGTCTGACCCTTGGGTACCTAGGAGCGGACAGCCCCTCCGTCAAGCCGGTCGGCGAGGGCGGAAAGGCGGGCCGCCGTCTCGCCGTCGACTGTACCGGTCACGGCGGCGGGCCGGAAATGGCGCTGGAAGGCCCGGATGACCGCCGGGTAGTCCTCGCCGAGGTAGCCGTAGCCGAAGCCGGCGAGCCGGGCCATGATCTCGTGCTCTGGCGGGAGGGGGCTCGCCGCCGGCACCTCTCCGGGCCACAGGCCGATCCCCGTGGCGGCCAGGCGCGCCCAGTCGAAGAGCTCGCCCGGGTCCTCCTTCCTGAGCGGCGCGACGTCCGAGTGGCCAAGCACCCGCTCGGGCGGGATCGGGTGGCGGGCCAGGATCTCCTGGGCGAGCGCGATCAGCGCCGCCATCTGCGCTTCCGGGAAGGGGCGGTAGCCGAACTCGTGGCCCGGGTTGACCAGCTCGATGCCGATCGAGCGCCCGTTGATGTCGCTCGATCCCGCCCAGGCCGCCACGCCGGCGTGCCAGGCGCGGCGCTCCTCGCCGACCAGCCGGCTCACGCTGCCGTCCTCGTCGATGAAGTAATGGGCGCTCACCTCGGTGACCGGATCCAGGAGGCGCCCCAGCGCCGCCTCGGCCGTCGGCATGCCGGTGTAATGCAGCAGCAGGATGTCCACCGCCTGGCCATTCGGCCGGGCGTTATGGTTGGGCGAGGGACGGTCGTGGATTTTCATGGTTCGCGACTATACCCGTTCCACCTCGGGCGCGGCGACCCTTGGGCGGCGCAGGACGATGATGCCGACGCCGGCGACGGTCAGCAGGCCGCCCGTCACCAGGGTCGCGGTCAGCGTCTCGCCGAGGAACAGGATCCCGGAGAGGACGCCGAAGACCGGCACCAGCAGCATGAAGGGCATGGTCTGGGTGACCCGGTAACGCCCGAGCATCCAGTACCAGGCGCCGTAGCCGAGGCCGAAGACCAGCACGGACTGATAGGTGACCGAGGCGTAGGCGCGCCAGTCGGCCGCGGCCAGTGCCGCGAGCTGGCCGTCCTCCAGTGCCATCGAGGCGAGCAGGAGTTGCGGCGTGGCGAAGATCGCGACCCAGGCATTCAGCGTCATGCCGTCGATCTCGCCCAGCATCTTGATCTGGATGTTGGCGACCGACCAGATGCAGGCCGCCAGGATCACCAGGGAGAGCGAAAAGTAACTGCCTTGCAGGCGCGGCTCGCCGGCGATCAGCATCACGCCGCCGAAGGCGATCGCCATGCCCAGCGCGCGGCGCCAGCCGAGCATGTCCTTGAAGAAGATCGCGGCCAGCAGGGCGGCGAAGGGCACCTGGAGCTGGATCGCGATAGCGGCCGTGGCCGCATCGATGCCGCTGAGCCCGGTGAACATCAGCGAGAAGTGCAGCAGGCCCAGGGTGACCGAAATCAGGAAGACGGCGCGCCAGCGGCCCTTGGGCGGATTCGCAAAGGGCCCAAGGAGCAACGCCACCAGGCCGAAGCGCAGGGCCATCATCAGGATCGGCGGAAGCTGCTGCAGGCCGATCTTGGCCACTGCGAAGTTCAACCCCCAGATCGCCATTACGCCGACGATGACGGCGATGTGCAGTGGCCGCAGCTCGAGGGTCATGCGCGTTCCCGCGGCGCTTCGGCCAGCGCTTCGCGCTTTTCCTCCAGCTCCAGCCACCGCGCCTCGGCGGCCTCGCGCTCGCTGCGGGCCGCTTCCAGCCGAGCGGCCGCCGCCTCGAAGGCGGCGGGGTCGCGGCCGTAGAGGCCGGAGTCGGCCAGGCGCCCCTCCAGCTCCGTGGTCTCGGCGGTCAGCCGGTCGATCTGGCCGGGCAGGCGCTCCAGCTCGCGCTGCTCGCGGTAGCTCAGCTTGCCGCCGCCGGCCCGCGGCCGCTCCGCCTTCGGCACCGCGGCCTTGCCCTTGGCCCTGTCCGGCGCCATGGCGTTCTCGCTCTGCTTCAGGTAGTCGCCATATCCGCCGACCGCTTCCTGCACCCGCCCGTCGCCCTCCAGCGCGATCACCCCGGTCACCAGGCGGTCGAGGAAATCCCGGTCGTGGCTGACCAGCAAGAGCGTCCCCTCGTAGCCGTCCAGCACGTCGAGCAGCAGGTCGAGGGTCTCCAGGTCCAGGTCGTTGGTCGGTTCGTCGAGCACCAGCAGGTTGCTCGGCTTGGCGAAGAGGCGGGCCAGCAGCAGGCGGTTCTTCTCGCCGCCGGACAGGCTTTTCACCGGTTGGCGCGCCTGGGCGTCCGCGAACAGGAAATCGCGCAGGTAGGCGACCACGTGGCGCTGGCGCTCGCCGACCATAAGCGAGTCGCCGCCGTCTGGGACCAGGGTGTGCCAAAGGGTGGCCTCGGGATCCAGGCTCTCCCGGCGCTGGTCGAAATAGAGCGGCGCCAGGTTGCTGCCCAGCTTCAGCATTCCGGCGTCCGGTTCCAGCTCGCCGGTCAGCAGGCGCACCAGCGTGGTCTTGCCGGCGCCGTTCGGGCCGATGACGCCGATCCGATCGCCGCGCCGGATGCGGGTCGAGAAATCGCGCACGATGACGCTTTCGCCGCCGCCATCGGCCTGCCGAAAGGACTTGGCCAGGTGCTTGGCCTCGATGACCATGCCGCCGCTCCGCTCGGCGGCCAGCGCGCTCAGCTTTGCCTGGCCGGGCGCCTTCAGCCATTCGGCGCGTCTCCGGCGCAGCTCGCCGAGCCGGGCCAGACGGCCCTGGTTGCGCTTGCGCCGGGCGGTCACGCCGCGCGCCAGCCAGCGCTGCTCGCGTACGATCTTTCGGTCCAGCCGGTGCAGCTCGCCCGCCTCGCGCTCGGCCTCCGCCTCGGCCCAGTCCTCGAAGTGGGCATAGCCCTTGTCGAGCCGCCGGATGCCTCCGCGGTCGAGCCAATAGGTGACCCGCGAGACCCTGGCAAGGAAGGCGCGGTCATGGCTGACCACCAGGAGCGCGCCGGCGAAGCGCGCCAGCTCCCGCTCCAGCCACTCGATGGTCGGCAGGTCGAGATGGTTGGTCGGCTCGTCGAGCAGCAGCACCTGCGGATCGCTGACCAGAGCCCGGGCCAGCGCCGCGCGCCGTCCCTCGCCGCCCGAGAGCGTGTCGAGGTCGCGAGCGCCTTCGAGATCGAGGCGGGCCAGTACCGCCGCCGTCCGGTGTCGCCGCTCCGCCTGCTCCGCCGGCAGGCCGCCGGCGACGTAGTCGGCGACGCTCCGGCCGGCCTCCAGGACCGGGTCCTGCGGCAAGTAGGCCACGGCGGCGCCGGGCTGCAGGAAGCGCTCGCCCGCGTCCAGTGCCAAGGCGCCGGCCAGCGCCTTCATGAGGCTCGATTTGCCGCTGCCGTTGCGGCCCACCAGACAGGCCTTCTCGCCGCGCGTCAGGCCGAGCGAGAGGCTCTCGAACAACGGACGCCCGCCGAACCCGAGCGCCGCGTCGCGCAGCGCGACGAGAGGGGCCGGCGGCGCCATGGGTCAGTCGAGGCCGCGCGCTTTGCGGATCTGGTCATGGGCGGCGTTGATCGTCGCCAGCCTTTCGTTGGCCAGCTCGACGAACTCCGGCGGCATGCCTTGCGCGACCAGCTTGTCCGGGTGGTTTTCGAGCACGAGCTTGCGGTGCGCGGCCTTGATCTCGGCATCGCTGGCGTCACGCGGCACGCCCAGAACGCCGTAAGGATCGCCATCGCCCGGTTCGAGGTTCTCGGCGCGCAGGCGTTCCCAGCGCTCCGGGTCCAGGCCGAAGATTCGGGCCAGTTGGTGGAGGTAGTCCAACTCGTCGGCGGTCACCTTGCCGTCGGCCCGGGCGATGTGGAACAGACCCTCGAGCAGCTCTTCCAGGACCGCCGGATTGTCCCGGAACATACGGCCGAGCTGGCGCGCATAGGGTTCGAAGCCGCGGACGTCCTTGCGGGCCTGGTCGAACAGCCGCCCGACGTTCTTCATCTCCTCCCGCGGAATGCGAAAGACTTCCTTGAAGGCGCCGATCTCGTCGCGGGTCACCACGCCGTCGGCCTTGGCCATCTTGGCGCCGAGGACGATCACCCCGATGGTGAAGGCGACCTTCTTTGTGGCGTCGTCGGGTTCCTGGCCTTGCGTGCTTTCGCGCATCTTGTCGACCGCATGGCCGGCCAGGCCGCCAAGGAGCGCGCCCAGCGGCCCGCCGAGCGCGAAACCGGCCGCGCCGCCGACGACTTTGCCCCAAATGCTCATGTCATGCGCCTGGTGGAATGGAACCCTTGGTTGTCTCCGCTTATTTCACGTCGCCGCGTCGGCGGCAAGTGCGCCGCCGGTCCCCGGTCTAACTGGTGCCGGGCGCCAGGCGTCCGATGCCCGGCAGCTTGAGCGCCAGGTCGAAGGGGTCGATGCCCAGGGTCAGGCCCAACAGGTTGATCTCGACCCCCTCCTCCACCGCGGCCAGAAGGCCCAGGGCGCCGAACAGAGAGACCTGGTACCCGGTGCCGCTGGGACTGGGGCCGGCGAAGGTGGTATCGCCTAGATAGTCCTTGCCGATGGCGGTCGGCGGCAGGTCGAGGCGCAGGTCGGGCACTGCCCGGCCGACATAGGCCGTGAAAGTATTGGAGTTGGGGCCCGGCCAGGTGCGGTAGACGTTCTGGTAGGGATAGCCGGCGACCGCTGCCTCGATGCGGTCGATCATGGCCTCGACCCCCTCGCCGCGCCGCTCCAGGTAGACCTCGGGCCGGGCGCCGTACCACCGCCGGTCCGGGTGGCGGTCGCGGCGCTGGACGAGCGGATTCCGCCCGTGCCAATGGCGCCAGCCGATCACTTCGTAGATCGTGTAGGCCTCGGCGTTCCGGCGCTTGACCGCGATCCAGGTATGAACGGCCAGGGCGCCGCGCCAGCCGAAGGCGCGTGCGCCGTAGACCTGGACCAGGGGCTCGCGCAGCTTGGCCGGATCGGGCGCGATCCCGGCGCTGTCCCGGCTGGCGGTGCGCCAGTCGCCGCCGAGATTGGCCATGCCGGTGAGGGCCGCCACGACCGGGCCGGCCACCAGGACCAGCAGGGTGATCAGCAGAAGCTTCGTCACGATCGCCATGGGCCTAGCCTACCACTCCGGGGCTGACGCGGGGTAAACGCATCCCTGTGACACCGATCTGTCGGTATGGGTCGGGCCACGAGCATTCCATATGGGGTTACCGCCGGGACAGGCAAGGATGCGGCTGCGTCCGGCGGCCCCGGGCGGCCGCCGCGAACGGGTCCGTTGTCCGTATCTTAACCAAGAACGTGCTATCGCTGGGCGAGTTGCAACTTCGCCTAAGAGCATGCGGCCTGTCGGGCCTCGGTGCGAGCGCGGGAGTCCAGACCCATGCCCATCATCTTCCTTGTCACTGTCGGCCTGCAGGTCCTCTGCGCGGTTCATGTGATCAGAACCGGCCGGCCCATGATGTGGCTCTACCTCGTCGTGCTGCTGCCGTTGGCGGGCAGTGCCGCCTACTTCCTTGTCGAGATCTTGCCGGACCTGCGCCACAGCCGGGCCGCGAAGCAGGCGGTCAGGGACGTCGGCGCGGTCATCGATCCGGATAGGGATTTTCGCGAACTGGTCGATAACCTCGACCGGGTAGAGAGCGTCGAGAACAAACTGGCCCTGGCCAAGGAATGCCTGCGCCGGGAGAGCTATGGCGATGCCGTTCGGCTTCTCGAGAGCTGCCTGACCGGGGTCCATGAGGACGACCCGGCGCTTATGCTCGCGTTGGCCCGGGCCCGGTTCGGCACGAAGGATTTCGCCGGCACCTGCGAGATCCTGGACCAACTGCGCGCCGCCCACCCCGATCTCAGATCGCCTGAAGGCCACCTGCTCTATGGGCGTGCCTTGGAAGGCCAAGGCAACGTCGAGCGTGCGCTCTACGAATACCAGGCCGTCGCGGGCTACTTCGCCGGCGAGGAAGCGCGCTGCCGATACGCCCTGTTGCTCCAGAAGACCGGCCGGGTCGACGAGGCCAAGGCGGTCTTCCGCGAGGTCGTGAAATCGGTCGAACGGGCGAGCAAGACCTATTTCCGAAGCCAGCGGGACTGGTACGAGGTCGCGCGCCGAAACCTGGAGGAGTGAGCCGGCCTGTGCTCGTTCAACCCGGCGTCGAGTAGTCTCGATTGTCGTTACAGACCAAGTGTCACTGAAGACAGCACTTCTTGAACTTCCTGCCGCTGCCGCAGGGACAGGGGTCGTTTCGGCCCACGTCGCGAAACGGGTTCACGTGGGGCTCGTCGGTCAAAAACTCCGAAACGGCTGCTTCCCAAGGCTCGCGTTCGAGGCGATCCGAGGGCCCGTCGGAGAATGCCGCCCAAGATTCCATTTCGCCGATCGCATCGTCGAGGTAACCGAGCGGCACACATGCCGAAACCTTATAGCTCTCCGGGTCCCTAACAGCCGCCCGCACATCCCCCTGAAAGTGGTGGAACCGCATGGTTCCAGGATGGATCATTCCCGACGCGAAGGCCTTGCGGACGAGCTCGGTAAACCCGGTCAGGCCGAGCATCGATATCGCGCTCTGCCAGCCGACCCAGACATGGCTCTCTCCTTGGGGCCGCAAGTCGGCATAGGCCCGAAGCAGGTACTTTTTGAATTCCCCGAGATCGATCTTGCCCTCCTTGACCAGGAAGGCCAGGGCCTCGAAGAGGCCCGATCTGACGTAGTCGTCGGAGTCGGCGTTTTCGATGACCTCCTGAATGGGTCTGGGATCGCCGTCGAAGACGCTGATCGCGATGCTCGGCAGCGTCTCCGTCGTGACATCGCCCAGGATGCGGTAGAGCCGGGCCGAATCGAGCGAGAAAAGCCGCATCAAGGGCCGATAGGCCCGCTTTTCGCGAAACTGCGCCAGAAGGTGGACGACGAAGAAGATGGCGTCCCCGTCGTCGCCGTCGAGGTCGGACCCGTTCACGTAGGCTTCGACCGTTTCCAGCAAGCCCGGCGTTACGGCCTCCCGGTTTGCGATGGCCCACTCCAGGGCCTTTCGCGGAAAGCCGTCATGTTCGGCAAGATCGAACAGGACTTCATCAACGTCGAAGTCGAGAGCGTCGGCAATGGCCATGATCGTTGATCCTCGATGAACAGCCGGTGAAGAAATGCACCGATTCGCTGCTGAGGCGCAATCGAAAGAGGTAACCGCGCTACTGGAGTTCATTGACAAAATGCAGATAATTTATCAATAAACTACCTTCGTATCGATAAACGATAGAGTTGGGGGCGGATATGCTGGAAGAATTCGGAGCGTCAGGGAGTTTCGGCGGCGGCTGGCAGTTCTGGGTCGATCGGGGCGGCACCTTCACGGACGTGGTGGCCCGGCGGCCGGACGGCGGTCTGGTTACCCACAAGCTGCTTTC